>DAOOQW010000067.1:0-6769 GCA_035388945.1 Flavobacteriales bacterium | reverse complement strand
TAGAAGATGGGAGTGGTTTTGTAAACGAAGCACTCATCACCGGTGAAAGTATGCCTGTTGAGAAACTTCCTGGATCTTCCGTAACTGGAGGAACAATCAACGAAAAAGGCATATTCCGCATGCGCGCCATGAAAACTGGAAAAGAAAGCGTGCTGGCCGGAATCATCGATCTCGTTAAATCTGCCCAATCCAAAAAACCTCCGGTTCAACGTTTAGGTGATCAAATAAGTGCAGTATTTGTCCCAGTTGTTATTGCAATTGCACTCATTACCTGGTTGGTTACTTATGTAGCACTTGAAAACACCATGCAGGAAAGTCTGCTCAGAGCAATAGCCGTTTTAGTTATTTCTTGTCCATGTGCAATGGGACTTGCTACTCCAACAGCTGTCATGGCAGGAATTGGACGGGCTGCAAAAGCTGGAATTCTATTTCGAGACGGTGCAGCAATTGAGCATTTAGCAAAAGTTAAAACCATTGTGCTCGATAAAACCGGCACACTTACTACGGGAGAATTTACAATCGAAAAACTTGATCTGTTTAATCAGGTCGATGAGGAATATGTACGTTCTATAATACGTTCACTTGAATCGCATTCATCCCACCCTATCGCTCGCTCGCTCGTTAAATACTTGGGAACAGGTCCGCTCATCACATTCAATGATATTGAAGAAACCAAAGGACTTGGAATGAAAGCCTTAACAGCCGACCTTCAAGAATTTGAATTAGGTTCAGGGCGATTGATTGATGATAAAGAACTAGCCAATAAATACGACTTATTTCTTTTACAAAATTCAACCTGCATTGCGGCTATTCGTTTAGCAGATGAACTCAAACCTGGATGCAAAGAATCGATCGAGGCTTTGCATGCTTTAGGAATTAAAACTGTCATGCTCAGTGGAGATAGCGACCGAAAATGTCAGGATGTTGCGAAACTTACGGGTATTCAGGAAGTCTACAGTTCTCAATCACCCGAGGATAAGCTTCAAATAATTGGCAAATTGAACAAAGAAGCACCAACTGCTATGATTGGAGATGGTGTGAATGATGCACCTGCATTAAATCTAGCTTCTGTAGGTATTTCACTAACCGAAGCCAGTAAAGTTGCCCTTGGTTCGGCTCAAGTTATTTTGCTACAAAAACGCTCGCTCGATGGACTCCCATTAGCTGTGAAACTTAGTAGAAGCACCTTACGTACGATACACCAAAATCTCTTTTGGGCATTTTTCTACAACACTATCGCGATCCCGGTCGCTGCTGCAGGATTCCTTCAACCCATGATTGCCGCATTTTCGATGGCTTTCTCGGATGTTTTTGTTATTGGTAATTCCGTTTTGCTTCAGTATCGCCGGTTGAATAATTCGTAATTTGAGCGACGAATTTGTATGCTGTGAGCGGAGAAAAACCCATACACGTCCTTTTCCTAGCTTCCTGGTATCCCAGTAAGAAAGAACCCACGCTCGGTATCTTCATTCGCCGACATGCTCAGGCTGTTGCCATACAAGCCAAAGTGACTGTATTACACGCTTTTGCTGATCCCGAATTAAAAGAAGGCGAATTTCGTCTTGATCGTAAATCGGAAGGAAACCTACATGAATTCATCGTTTCTTATGGTCGCAGTGTAGGTGGTTTCAGTCTATTTCGGAAATGGAAAAATTGGCGACAAATCCGCAAACACTATCAATTCGGACTAGAAAAAGTTATTGATTGGAATGGAAAACCTGATTTAATCCATCTTCATGTTCCTTGGCCACTTGGCAAAATTGCTCGTTTATTTAGTAAAAAACTGAAAGTTCCATACGGTGTTACAGAACATTGGACAGGTTATCAACCCGAAGATGGTCGCTATACTGGCTCACTTCTTAAACGCGTAACTCGAAAAACGATTCGCAAAGCTGCATTTGTCGCGCCGGTAAGTCATCAACTTCAAGTGGCAATGCAAAACAAAGGCTTGAAAGGCAACTATGTTGTTGTTCCAAATGTGGTGGATACTCAGGTATTTGTTCCTGGAAAACCTGTTGATGATAAAATTCGTTTAGTACACGTTTCATCTTTAGATGATGCTCAGAAAGATGTGACCGGTTTATTGAAGGCATTTCAATCTGCATTACGTGAAGCACCAAATTTAGAACTTCAGATAATTGGCGGTGGCAACGACGAATCTGCATTAAAGCGTTTATCCAATGAATTAGGATTAACATTTCGTGGGGTAGATTTTAAGGGGAAACTTCAAGGGGAAGAACTGGTTCAGGAATTACAAAAAGCGCATGCTTTAATACTCAACAGTCGCTACGAAAACCAACCAGTGGTGATATTGGAAGCTCTTGCTTGTGGCATTCCGGTGATCTCACCAGCAATCGGTGGTATTCCTGAAATAATAGATGAAAGCAGAGGAATCTTATTTAATCGGGAGGATGAATTTGGACTAAAAAAAGCCATCCTCGAATTTAGAAGTCGATATACTAGCTATAATTCAACCGAGCTTCGTACCTATGCCGTAACGAATTTCAGCTATCAAGCTGTTTCGAATCAACTTCTGGCACTCTATACTAAGATTATTGCTGCATGCTAAGATTGATGTTGTTCACGTTTGTGAGCCGACTTGCCACGGCTGCAGTCAACTTCGGAACAATCATCCTATTATCGCGCAAATTAGGTCCTGAAGGAAAAGGTATCGCCACACTCATACTTGTTATTGTTACGAGTGTTCAGCTCATTTGCGATTTCATGGGCGGTGCCGCAATGGTCTACCTTTCTCCCCGCTATCGGCTGAAAAATCTGCTGTTTCCCGCCTGGACATGGACTGCTGCTTGGAGCCTTCTCGCCCCGCTTGTCGTTTGGTGGATTCGTCCCGATTTATTTGAATTTTATGGCTGGCACATTGCAGGTTTGTCGTTCCTCAATGCTAGCATGAATCAACAATTGCATTTGTTAAATGGTCGTGAGCAGTTTAAGCTGGTCAATATCCTCAATTTCCTAACAGCCATTCTCACGGTAAGCACCCTCGCAGCTTATATTTGGTGGAATCCAAAGCCTATTCATTATATGTATGCGCTTTATTCGGGTTGGTTACCAGCTTGGATCATTTCACTCATTCTTCTACTTCGACTTCCTAAAGTGGGTGAAAATTTATCCTTCAAAAAAAGTCTGCAAGCACTTCTCAAATTCTCCTCGGCCAATCAATTTGGTCACATGTTACAGTTTAGCAATCAGCGAATTGCCTATTTTCTTTTACCTGCCTTTGCGCTTGGTATTTATTCCAATGCAGTGTCGCTTGCAGAGGCCATGTGGATGTTAGCGACTTCAATCGCAACTATTCAATATGGTACAATTGCCAATTCAAACGATAAAGCAAAAGCAATAGAATTAACGGTTCCGCTTTTTCGGGCAAGCATCTTAGTGACTTCTGCTGCTGGATTGTTTATTTGTCTGCTTCCAGCTTCGGTGTTCGGTTTGCTGTTCGGAGATGCCTTTTTACCGGTGAAGGAAAATCTCTATTTTCTCATGCCTGGCGTGGTGTTTATCAGTGGATACTTGATTTTGGGACATTATTTCTCAGGCACGGGACAATTCATGAAAAACAATTATGCAATTACTGCCGGTTTGCTTGTAACGCTAATCGGTTTCCTCTTTTTAGCTGCAACTCAAAAACAAGGTATCAACGAACATCAGGCTGCTCTTGTCACCACCTTTGCCAATATGGCGACATTTTTTTCCGTTATTTGGCTCTTTAAATCCGACAGCGGCGTAGCTCTTCGTGAATTGTTACCTCGATTTTCTGATTTGGGTTTACTCATCCAAAAGCTTCGCAGCAAAGTCCGCTGAAATATGTCCTCCATCACCCGAAAACTTTCTAAATTATCTCGCGGATTAGCTCTGCTGATAAAGAATCCGGCTTTATTAAATCGCTTGATTGATGAGGAAGATTTGCACGAAACAGCTGTTAAGCAAGAATTTAAACTCCCTGATGGTTTAGCAGAAGTTTCCTTTCAAGAATTATGGACGAGTGAAACAGAAGTTGTTAGTCCATTTGCATTTCTCGATGGCGGATCTTTACCAACCGATCTTGCTCTTCTTCGCATTCTAGCTAAGAAAATCAATGCTCAAACTTATTTTGAAATTGGTACTTGGCGAGGAGAAAGCGTGAGTAATGTAGCCGATATCATCCCAACTTGTTACACACTAAATCTCAGTGCCGAACAGATGCGTGCCCGTCAATGGGAAGAATCCTACATAGCTCTGCATGGTCACTATTCTCAAGCATTTCCGAATATTCAACACCTGCACGGTGATTCGCGAAGTTTCGATTTCAGCTCGTTTGAAGGGAAGATGGATTTAGTTTTCGTCGATGGTGATCATCATTACGATAGCGTAGTTCAGGATTCGCAAACGGCATTTCGATTAGTAAGTCCTACTGGAATTATCGTTTGGCACGACTACGGAAATTCGCCCGAACAAGTACGTTGGAATGTAGCTCATGCAATTTTGGAAGGATGTCCACCCGAAAAACGCCAACAACTTTGCGCCATATCCAACACGCTTTGTGCAGCTTACCTTCCATTTGAAGTGAAACGTGGCGTTCGACATTATCCGCGCAAACCCGAAAAAAGTTTCCGCATAACACTTGCCCGTAGCTAATCATGTGTGGAATAGCTGGCATTCTATCTCCCGAAGGAATTAATCCGGACGATTTATACCGAATGAGTCAAACCATTGCTCATCGTGGTCCCGACGGTGATGGTTTTGTCTTTTTCTCCGAGCAGATTGCCCTACCACGAGCCAGCAAGGACACTGCTTCTACCTGTATTGCTCAAAATTTAGCCTGGAGCCCAAGTGATTCCAATCCTCAAGTTCCTTTTCGCCCCGATGTAGGTTTCATGCATCGACGTTTAGCCATTATCGATTTAGAAGCAACTGGACATCAGCCCATGTGTAGCGTTGATAAACGTTACTGGATAACCTTTAACGGGGAAATTTACAATTACATCGAATTACGAGAAGAATTAGAAAAACTAGGAGCCGTTTTCATCACGCGCAGCGATACAGAAGTTATACTTCAAGCCTATCAATATTGGGGTGAAGCCTGTTTGCATCGGTTTAATGGAATGTGGGCTTTTGGAATTTACGATACCATCAACCAAACATTTTTTGCTTCACGCGATCGGTTTGGTGTAAAGCCTTTCTACTATCACCACACAGGTAAAACACTGGCATTTGCTTCCGAACAAAAAGCGCTACTCGGCTTGAATTGGGTGCCTTTAGAAGTAAATCCCGATGCTGTTTTCGATTATTTTGTGTTTAGTCAAATCGAATATCAAGCCCAAGGTTTTTTAAAAGGAATTGATGAATTACCTGCCGGATGTTTATTGCATTACCAAGTAAAAACGGGTCAATGTCAAATTAAAACTTGGTATACGCTTGAAGTAAATCATGAAAATGAGACTTGGAGTAAATCTCAACATCAACTTCATACCGAAACCATTCGTGAATTACTCAGTGATGCCGTTCGTTTGCGATTACGTGCTGATGTCCCAGTTGGCTCTTGCTTAAGTGGCGGACTCGATTCTTCGGCATTAGTAGGTTGGATGAGGAAACATTTAGGAGCCGAAATCCCCATACATGTATATACGGCTGTTTTCCCTGGTAATCGAGTAGATGAAGGGCATTGGGCTGATAAAATGGCTCAATCGGTTAATGCCACTTCGCATCATGTTCAACCCGATTCGGAGACATTAATTCGAGATTTAGAGGATTTAACATATTGTCAGGATATTCCGATTTGGTCAACTAGTACCTACGCGCAATATCGAGTGATGCAATTGGTGAAGGAAAGTGGAATTAAGGTAGTATTAGACGGACAAGGAGGTGATGAGTTATTTGGAGGATATGAGCCACATCGTTCATTTTTCTGGCAAGGACTTTCGGTAATGGACATGATTCGCGATATGCAGCAAGGGATGAATTTGCGATCGGGTTTAAAATTTCATGCACACCAACAGGCACGTTACGATTTAGCTTTTCGCATGCCGGTGAGTTTAAGTTCCCGTTTTTACCAATCCTATTTCCAGGAAAACTCATACCTCGACAAGGATTTTTTTAACCAGCATATCCAGCGATTTGCATTACAACGTCAATATCGGACCGATGATTTAAATGGTCGTTTAGCGCTTGAGATGCAGAATACAACATTGAAAGGTTATTTGAAATGTGAAGATCGATGTGCGATGTGGCATGGAATCGAATCTCGAACACCATTTGCCGATGATTTACCATTGATAGAGTATCTATTTTCGGTTCCGGCTGTTTATAAAATGCATGGTTCTAGATTAAAAGCACTTTTGAGAGATGCCTCGACATCGGTATTACCAGAAGCAATAAAAAATAGAACCGATAAGCAAGGATATACAACTCCCAATAATGAGTGGATCAAGAAGATTGCCCCTCATTTCCAGGAACAATTTAATCAGGTTCTCGCTCCTTTTCTACAAGTTGATAAAATTAAAAACGAGTATTCTAATCTCTTCAATCCTACTGGTGATGCTGATACCGGAAGAGTTTTTAAGTTTATTAGTTTCGCTGTTTGGATGCAGAAACTCGCTCAATTGAAAGCGTAATTTTTTTGCATTAAGTCTGACTTCAGGTTAATTGCACGTCATTCATATTAATTTATCGTTAGATTTGCGTTCTGAGGATTTTTTAACACAAACATCACATGAAACACACAGTCTACGCACTACTTTCAGCAGCTGCTATCTTGACTTCCAGCGCTAGC
>DAOOQW010000066.1:0-10407 GCA_035388945.1 Flavobacteriales bacterium | reverse complement strand
CACTGTTTTATTATGTATTGGAAGTGAGACATTCTCCGGAAGGCGCGTTTGAAACAGCAACGTCTGTCACTATGGGGCAACCTGGTAGCACTGTGATTACAGAACCGCTTGGAAATTATCCGCTAGAAAATTACCAAGTTCGGCAATATTCAATTCAGGCGGCCGGTGATTTGGATGACGACGGTAGGAATGATGTAGTTGAATTACTGGCCATTCCCAACCAAAGCCCACTGAATGCAGCACAATCGACCTTGATTAATGATGGACTTGTTGCAGTCGATCAGTTTACAAAATTCAAGGAATTATCAATCACACGCGAACTTGTTCCCTGGAATGAATACCTGAACGGAAAGGTGTTTGTCAAATACATGATTGCTGATTTTTACACCGATCATCCTAAATTGTATTTCATCAACACGAACACTCATCCGCTACACGAAAATTTTGCATATGCGATCGGTATTGATTTCGTGAGCAGTGAAATCAATACTGGTCATATCATTTATCATCCTTCCACAATTTCCAACAACGGCACTCTTGGAACATTTGCGTTCAATTTTAGCGGAGGCAACTATGAGGATTTTAGTCAGGTGCAGAAAGTCCACGAAATGCTCGCTGCCAACATGCCGTTTATACGGAATAATCTTTCCTATTTCGTTATTGAACAGAACGAAAGTCAATTTGCAGCAGATAGTCTGCTCTTTGAAGCGTCGCGCGTTCCGGTGCTTCTCGAAAGCGATGTATACGCCGATGTAAATTACTGGGGTTTAAATCCAGCCGAAGGATTTGGCTTTTTTCGTCAACTTGCAACGGGGGAAGTTCCTGGTGCTAAGGACATCGTACTGTACGAATCATTACCAACCACTTTACCGCGTGTTGGTGGAATTATAACGTCCGTCATTCAAACACCGCTGTCGCATGTCAATCTCCGGGCTATCCAAAATCACATTCCCAATGCATTTATCCGCGATCCGCTTTTAATCGATTCGATTGCTGCGTTGATGAACCATTACATCTATTTTAAGGTCGAACAGGAAAGGTATTTTATCCGCGAAGCGACTTTAGATGAAGTGAATGCCTGGCATGAAAATCTTCGTCCGCTAACAGAACAGATTCCACCCCTTAACTTGACTTACACCTCTGTTTTACCGCTTAGTGAAATCACATTCAATATGTTCGATGGCTTTGGAGCAAAGTGTGCGAATGTGGCGACCATGAGGACATTCGGATTTCCTGAAGGAACAATTCCTGATGGATTTGGTGTGCCATTTTATTTCTATCAGGAGTTTATGTCCTATAATAATTTGTTCGAAGAGATCGAAACGATTATGGCCAATCCAGCATTTATATCGGATCGTAATGTCCGCGATGATTTGCTGGATGATTTCAGGGAACAGATAGAAGACGCGCAAATGCCACCATGGATGCTGACGGAATTATCAGCCATGCAAACTTCATTTCCTGTTGGCACTTCCATTCGATGCAGATCAAGTACAAACAATGAAGATTTGCCCGGTTTTAATGGTGCAGGACTGTACGATTCCAAAACGCAGCATCCCGACGAAGGACATATTTCAAAATCGATCAAGCAGGTTTATGCAAGTTTGTGGAATCTGCGCGCTTTTGAAGAGCGTGAATTTTACAGGATCAATCATTTCAAAGCGTCGATGGCTGTGTTATGTCACCCAAACCATGAGGATGAAAAAGTCAATGGCGTGGGCGTAAGTACTGATCCAATCTACAATTCTGAAAATACCTTCTACCTTAATTCGCAGGTGGGAGATGATTTGATTACGAATCCGGGTGCCAATACGATTGCCGAAGAAATTCTGCTCGACCGTGTCTCGATGAGCGAAAATGATTTCATTATCATCCAGCATTCCAACCTTGTTCCTGCAGACAGCGTTATTATGACGGAAGAATACCTGGAACAAATGCGCAGTTATTTTTCAGTTATACATGATCAGTTTGAAGTCCTATACAAGGCAGTCGGCAATTCCACTTTCGCGATGGATATCGAATATAAAATTACTAGTGATGATAAACTGGTCATTAAACAAGCCCGGCCGTGGGTGTCCTATGTATATCAGGAGCAAATTCCGGAATCGGAAGGAGAACATTACAAACTGGAAGTTTTTCCAAGTCCAGCCAGCAGTTATATCAGCATTTATTGCCGCGATTGCGAAATCGGAATACTGAAAATCTACGATGTTCAAGGCAGGTTGGTGCACGAACAATCTATTGCTAATCCCGGCAATGTTGTACAGAATATTGCAGTGGGTCACCTAAACGCGGGATTCTATATCGTCAGTGGAACATCGGCCGACGAAAAAAACCGCTATTCCCGTAGATTTATGAAGAATTGAGGTTGCTAGCGATGAACTATTCCCGGGTTCGGTTGAAAAGAGATTCATTATTTCCACGGGTTCTCCCACGGTTATGAAATTTTCATGCTCTTTAGCAATGCATAGGTTGCTCTTTTTTTCCGGTTTGCGTTAGCAATCAGCACATCAGCATACTAGCACATCAGCACATTATTTAAGTTTCGCTTCCAACACCCGAATTTCCCTTGACGGAGAACCTCCTTCGTAAAGAATTCGGTGTACGAAATCGCAGATTGGCAAATCAACTCCGAGGCTTTTGTTGACTTCGTTGAGTGAATGAACTGCGTAAAAACCTTCGGCAATCATGTTCATCTCGAGTTGTGCCGATTTAACGGTGTAGCCTTTTCCAATCATTTGTCCGAAAATACGGTTACGACTGAATTGTGAGTAAGCAGTAACGAGCAAATCTCCCAAATAGGCACTTTCGTTTAAGTCGCGATTTGCGTTAGGTACAGCTGCATCGAGAAAACGCTTCATCTCTTGCATGGCATTCGAAACCAATACTGCTTGGAAATTATCTCCATAATTCATCCCACGGGTAATACCAACAGCTAAAGAGATAATATTCTTCATAACCGTCGCATATTCAATTCCTTGCACATCGTTTAAAATCGTGTGCGTATGAATAAACCGACAGTTGAGAATATGCGCCATGCGCAAAGCCAATTCCTCATCCACAGCCGAAACAGTCAAATATGATTGACGTTCCATTGCTACTTCTTCGGAGTGACATGGTCCGGCGATGATACCCATTTGTTTGGGATGAATGCCGATGCTTGTATGCAGATAGTCAGTAATGTTTTCGTGCCGTTCGGGAATCATGCCTTTGATGGCTGAGAATACCGATTTCCCATGAAAAGCATCTTTAGATAATCCCGACAAGGTTTGATGAACAAAAGCAGCTGGCAAAGCCAAAATGATCATTTCCGAGCCAGCTATTACAGCTGATAAATCCGAAGAAGGATGCACTTTGTTCATGTCGAGCTGAATGTCGCTCAGGTAGCGCGGATTGTGAGAAAACTGCGCAATGTGCTGAACTTGCTCTTCGGAACGCATCCACCAATGAACATGAATGGGACGTTCGTTTAATATCTTAACAATGGCTGTAGCCCAACTTCCTGCGCCAATTACGGCAACCGAAGGCATGTGAGCGGATGGTTGATCGCTCATAGGCTTAAGATGAAACCGAAACCGGCTGAAGGATTTCCTTGAGTTTATTTACAGTCGTGTCGATTTCTTCTTTGGTGGTGTATTTACTAAATGAGAAACGAACATTGTGACGTGTTGGAGCAACTTTTAATGCACCTAAAACATGCGAACCAATGTCAGAACCAGAAGAACAGGCACTTCCTCCTGAAGCACAAATACCATTGATGTCGAGGTTGAATAGCAACATATCACCCGATTCATTCGGAGGAAATGACACATTCAACACCGTGTAAAGCGAGTTTTCTGAAATATCACCATTGAATTGCACACCAGGAATACTTTCGCGCAATTGCTCAATCATATAGTTCTTCAAACCTTGCACATGTTGTTGGTGGGCTTCTAAGTCGCGATACGCTACTTCCATCGCTTTAGCTAATCCAACAATTCCGTATAGATTCTCGGTTCCACCACGCATATTGCGTTCTTGAGCACCACCATAAATGAACGGATGAATATTCGATCCCGAACGGATAAAAATGAATCCAACTCCTTTGGGACCATGAAATTTATGCGCAGCACAATTGATAAAATCTACAGGAATTTCCTGCAAATCAAATTTATAATGACCCATTGTTTGCACGGTATCACAATGCATGATGCCATTATAGCTTTTAACCAGAGTGGCAACTTCTTTCAAAGGCAAACGAGTTCCAATTTCGTTATTGGCGTGCATAAGCGACACCAATGAACGCGGTTTGGTTTTCAATAACTCTTCTAATTGAGCTAGATCGACATTTCCTTTTTCATCGACGTTTAAGATGCTCAATTCAATTTTTCCTTCTTCCGCTAAATGCTCCAAAGTATGCAATACTGCATGATGTTCGGTGGGAGAAGTAATGGCGTGCTTTAACCCAAAATCTTCAATGCTTCGAACGATTGCCATGTTATTCGCTTCGGTGCCGCCGGATGTAAAGAAAATCTCCGATGGTGAAACATTTAGCAAAGAAGCTACTGTCTTACGAGATTTCTCAATTGCCGAACGAGTAATACGCCCTAAAGAATGTATCGAGGAAGGATTACCAAATTGCTCGCGCATCAAAGGAAGCATTGCGTCAATGACTTCATCATCTAAGCGAGTAGTTGCTGCATTGTCGAGATAGATTGCCATAGTATTTTGGGAAAAGGCCGCTGCAACGACCTGTTGGTTGAACAATAGGTTTATTTCAGCATCATTTCAGCCGTGAACTCCTTGATATCCATGATGATTTTATTCGCTAGGTTATCGGCAGTTGCCATGTTTTCGGCTTCGGAATAAATGCGGATAATCGGCTCTGTATTCGAACGACGTAAATGCACCCAAGATTTATCAAACTCAATCTTCACCCCATCTATCGTGTTGATTGGCTGTTTTTTATATTTCTCCTGAACTTTAACTAGAATCTCATCCACATTTAACTCAGGAGTCAACTCAACTTTGTTCTTAGAAATATGATAGTTAGGATAAGTTGATCGAAGCATCGAAACACTCTTACCATATTTAGCTAAATGCGTGAGGAACAAAGCGATTCCAACTAAAGCATCTCGTCCGTAATGTAATTCCGGATAGATAATTCCACCATTTCCTTCTCCACCAATAATGGCGTTTTGAGCTTTCATCATTTCTACCACATTCACCTCCCCTACTGCTGACGCAAAATACTGATTATTATACTTTTCAGTTACCTCACGTAATGCTCTGGTTGAAGACAAATTTGAAACAGTAGAACCAGGTGTGTTCTTCAAAACATAATCGGCCACAGCAACCAAGGTGTACTCCTCACCGAACATGTCTCCATCTTCACATACAAGAGCTAAACGATCCACATCTGGATCTACACAAATACCCAAATGAGCTTTCTTTTTCACCACTTCTTCGCTCAAATCGCGCAAATGCTCTGGTAGCGGTTCTGGATTATGAGGGAATTTTCCGTCAGGTGTGCAATACAATTCTGTCACCTGTTCAACTCCTAAAGCCTTTAATAACATTGGAATAGCGATTCCTCCAGTTGAATTAACTGCATCAATCACCACTCGGAAATTGGCATTACGAATAGCTTCCACATCCACCAATGGCAAGGCTAATACACGGTCGATGTGTTTACGCATGTATCCGTCCACTTGATGATAGCTACCTAAATGATTTACATCCACATAGTTAAAATCTTCTCTGTCAGCAATATCGAGTACATTTTGACCATCTTCCGCAGAGATGAATTCGCCCTTTTCGTTGAGCAATTTCAAGGCGTTCCATTGTTTAGGATTGTGGCTAGCTGTAAGGATAATTCCCGCATGCGCATTTTCCATTTCAACTGCTAACTCAACAGTTGGAGTGGTACTTAAGCCCAAATCAATCACGTCGATGCCCATTCCTTGCAAGGTACCAACAACCAGATTGCGGAACATTTCTCCCGAAATACGAGCATCACGACCAATAACAATTGTGTAATGATCGCGTTGTTGGCGCTGTTTTACCCAAGTAGCAAAAGCTGAAGTAAACTTGACAATATCTACAGGTGAAAGTCCGTCTCCCGGAGCACCACCAATGGTTCCACGAATTCCCGAAATTGATTTAATTAATGCCATGACTGTTGGAATAATAATTTAAAATTCAGTTGACTTATCGAGTCGCTTGAAGGTGAAAGTGTTTGATATGCTGCATTTCCCGCTCAATTGCCCCATAAATATCGGAGCGTACATTGACTAAAGGAAGACGCACATATTCATCGCAAATGCCCAATAATTTGAGTGCCGATTTGATACCTGCTGGACTTCCATCTGCAAACATCAATCGAGTAAACTCCAGTAATGCGTAATGAATTGGACGAGCTGAAACAACATCTCCATCCATTGCGCGACGAGTCATTTCAGAGAAAAGTAAAGGATAAGCATTAGCTACAACCGAGATCACACCATCGGCACCGCAAGCCAATAAAGGCAGCGTTAAAGCATCATCGCCACTGTGAACCAGGAATCCATCGGGACGTTGACGAATTATTTGCATGATTTGCTCCATGTTTCCAGAAGCTTCTTTCACGCCACACACGTTTTTACATTCATGTGCGATTCTCAAGGTTGTTTCGGCAGTCATGTTTACGCCTGTTCTACCTGGAACATTATAAAGCATCACTGGTTTAGCACTCGCTTCAGCTACTAGTTTATAATGCTGAAAATGACCTTCTTGATTTGGTTTATTGTAATAAGGAGCAACCGATAAAATAGCTGAAATGCCATTCGTATCGGTATGTTGAAGCGTTTCTACAACTTCATGCGAATTGTTTCCTCCAACACCTAACATGACAGCACAACGCCCAGCATTTTCCTCTAATACAATTTCTTGAACACGTTTCTTTTCGTCTTTGCTTAAAGTAACTGACTCACCTGTAGTTCCAAGAGCAACAAGCACATCAATTCCACCTTCAGCCAAGTGATTTACAAGGCGACGCAGAGCGTGTTCATCAACATTTCCTTTAGGATCAAACGGTGTAATAATGGCTACTCCGCTTCCTTTTATGGTTGGATGTGTGTTCATGGTTGATTTGACTTAGGTAATGAACTATCGTGTAAGCAAAGGTCTTCAAATCGGCTGATTCGTCGAGCTGAAAAGTTAAATCGTAACAAAATGCAACTGCACTTTGAGCCCGACCAATCTTGAGTCCGGCTTTGGAAACTGCTGCAATGTAATCCAATGAATAATTGTCTTGTAACGTGAGATTGATTAAGATATCAAACGGCTCGTTGATAAAATTATCGACTACGGCACTATTTGGTTTTTGCAACCAATTAACCTGACTTTTAAAGAAGTAATCAGCTTCAGGTCGCGCTAGCGGATGAAAGGAAAGCGTTTCTTTAAAGTCGATATATCCTAATGATACCGGACTTTTGTGACTGTCTTTCAAATCCTTATAAAACTCACGAACAAATTCGAATGTATCACGATCGGTGGCATCGTATAAAATACCAATACAGCCAGCCCGGTGAATATCCGGATCGGTTCTATCGCGGCTGATGTTCGCTACTTCGCGTTTCAGCTGCATGTGGGCATACGAGAGTTTCAGCTTATCGATAACACTCATGATATCATCTCAATGAACTCTTGTTCGGTGATGATTGCGACTTGGAGTTTCTCAGCTTTCTTGCGCTTTTCTGGTCCCATTTTCTCACCTGCAATGAGGTAGGTTGTGGATGCACTAACTCCGCTTAAAACTTTCCCGCCGTTCTCTTCGATTGTTTTCTTGAGTTCGTCGCGCGAAAATACGCTAAAAACACCGGATACGACAAAGCTTTTTCCTTGCAATCGGTCACTTTTAGGTTGATGTGCCAATTCATCCAATTCGAGCTGTAATCCAGCTTGGCGAAGTTTCTCGATTTGCTCACGGTGTTCGGCAACACTAAAATATTCGAGCACACTCAAGGCTATAATCTCCCCTATTTCCTCTGTATCAAGTAATTCTTCTTTTGTAGCCTGCATCAAAGCATCCACATTTCGAAATTTAAGTGCTAGTTTTTTAGCTACCGTTTCGCCTACATAACGAATTCCGATTGCAAACAAAACGCGCTCAAAAGGAACTTTTTTCGAAGCTTCAATTCCTTCAATAATATTTCGGGTAGATGTTTCTTTGAATCCTTCCATCTGTCCGAAAATATCTTCAAACTTCAAGCTGTATAAATCAGCCACGGTATGTATTAAACCTTTGTCGAATAAAGCTTGAATGGTTTTCTCGCCCAAACTATTGATATCCATTGCCTTACGACCAATGAAATGCTCAATTTTACCTTTTATCTGAGGTGGGCACCCCAATTCATTCGGACAATAGTGTATTGCCTCACCTTCTTTACGAATGAGCGTTGCTTCACATTCAGGGCATTGGGTAATGTACTGTGTAGGTTCGCTGAACATTCCACGAAGTGAAGTATCGACCTCGACTACTTTAGGAATGATTTCTCCACCTTTTTCCACAAATACCCGATCGCCTTCGCGGATATCCATTCCGGCTATGTAATCGGCATTGTATAAGGATGCACGTTTAACGGTTGTTCCAGCGAGGAATACTGGTTTTAGATTAGCAACTGGAGTGATCGCTCCTGTACGACCAACTTGATAAGTGATTTTCTCGAGAATGGTGCTAACTCGTTGTGCTTTGTATTTGTATGCAATGGCCCAGCGTGGAGATTTTGCGGTGTTACCTAAAACGCGTTGCACCTTATATTCATTCACTTTGATCACAATTCCATCGATGTCGAATGGTAAAGAATCGCGTTTGTTCTCCCATTCATCAATAAAATCCATTATTTCATCGATGCTTTTACACACTCGAATGTGCTCCGAAATCTTAAATCCCCATGACTTAGCTAGCTGAAGGTTGTCATAATGACTTTGGACATCCAATCCATCAGCAATAAGGAAATACATGAAACAATCGAGCTTCCGTTTGGCTACTTCGGAACTCTCTTGCATTTTGAGACTTCCAGAAGCTGCGTTACGCGGATTTTTGAAAAGACGATCGGCAATTTGTTCTTCATCGTAACCTAAATCTTCTAATTCGGCACGACGGGTTTTATTCAATCCTTCGAAGCTTTTGAGTGGCATAAAGACTTCGCCCCGAATTTCAAATTCCTCCGGAAAACCCGATCCATGTAGACTAAGTGGAATACTTCCAATTGTTCTAGCATTTGCAGTAACAACATCACCCTGAACACCATCGCCCCGCGTAATAGCCTGACGAAGTTTTCCATTTGAATATTGTAATCCAATAGCAACTCCATCAAACTTCAACTCACATACATAGGTAAATTCTTGGTCGATGCTTTTGCGGATACGTTCGTCGAAATCAATCAAATCCTCTTTCGAGTATGAATTCGATAAGGAAAGAAATGGAACTTGATGAATAACCGTGTCGAAATTTTTAGTCACACTTCCACCAACACGTTGCGTAGGAGAATCGAGTGCTGCTAATTCGGGAAATGCTTTTTCTAGCTTTTGCAATTCCTCCAACAAGACATCAAATTCCCGATCCGAAATTTTCGGTGCAGCCTCCACATAATACTTGTAATTGTGTGCGTTTATCTCTTCGGTCAACTGCGCTATCCGCAATTTTGCTTCTTCCTGAGTCATGTTGCAAATCTCACAGAATGCAGTGAGAAATAATAGAGCATGGTGATTCATTTTATAAACAGTCGGAATAATTTAACAGCACATCAGCACATTAGCATATTAGCATATTAGCACACTACTAATGAACTTTTCATAAGTTTGCAGCGATTTTTAACCCTCGTTTTCCCAAATCATGAATGAAGTTGTAATCATTGCTGCTGTTCGTACTCCGATTGGTAGTTTTAACGGCTCTTTGGCCGGACTTACTGCAACACAGTTAGGTGCTGCTGCTATAAAAGGTGCTGTTGAACGCGCTGGAATCCAGCCGGAACAAGTACAAGAAGTATTTATGGGTAATGTGATTTCTGCCAATTTAGGTCAGGCACCTGCTACTCAAGCGGCTACTTACGCTGGTTTACCTGATTCAATTCCTAGTACTACTATTAATAAAGTATGTGCTTCGGCTATGAAAGCGGTCATGTTGGGAGCTCAATCGATCATGGCCGGAACCAATGATGTGGTTATTGCTGGTGGAATGGAAAGCATGTCGAACATACCGTATTACCTCGATAAAGCACGTAATGGTTATCGTTTGGGTCACGGACAAATCATTGATGGTTTGGTACGTGATGGTTTGTGGGATGTGTATAAAAACTACCACATGGGTTCAGCTGCGGAATTGTGTTCACGTGAATACAGCATTAGCCGTGAAGAACAAGATGCTTACGCAATTGAATCGTATAC
>DAOOQW010000065.1:0-10417 GCA_035388945.1 Flavobacteriales bacterium | reverse complement strand
CGTAGGTCGAGCAGTGATTCGTAAAGATCCCTTACGTCTTTCAAAGCCAAATCTACTTCCATCATCGGAATAGAATCGTTGTATTGTAGAATACGGCTATACTGCTCTTCCACCTTGTAAAGCAGATGGGTTATATCGTCGTGTATGCGGTTGGCGTCCATAAGGGTTTATCCCAATAGTAATGAATCGAATGTCTTTTACTTAGTTTTGTGGAATCAATCCACCGGGTAAAAATACGTAAAAACATATCGGTAGCTTCCATGTTTCTCGAAAACACTTTACACTCCACCAAACGTCGCGGTTCTATTGAAGTAATCTGCGGTTCCATGTTTTCGGGAAAAACCGAAGAACTCATTCGTCGACTCCGTCGTGCAACCTTTGCTAAACAACGAGTCGAGATATTCAAACCCGCGGTAGACGTACGTTACCACGAGGTTGATGTGGTCTCTCACGACTCCAATTCGATCCGTTCAACACCGGTAGAATCATCACAAAGTATTTTACTTCTCTCGGGCGAAGTAGATGTAATTGGCATTGATGAGGCTCAATTTTTCGATTCCGAACTCGTAAATGTGTGTAACGAACTTGCCAATATGGGCATTCGTGTCATTGTTGCAGGATTGGATATGGATTTCCGAGGATTTCCTTTCGGACCAATTCCAGCACTTCTCGCCACAGCCGAATATGTGACCAAGGTTCACGCAATCTGCATGGTGTGTGGAAACCTTGCCAATCACTCACATCGTTTCGATAATACCAACGAAAGCCTAGTATTATTGGGCGAAACCGATTCTTATCAGCCACTTTGTCGTGATTGCTTTTATGAACGCAATCCTCTTCCTTACACCGGTTCACAGGCGCGTAAATCATGAATTCATATTCCATCCAAACACTCGCAGGATGGCTGGGGAAAGAAGCAATGCTAGCTTTTCCCGGAACAACTACTATTCACGAAATTCTTTACGACAGTCGCCGCATCAATAATCCGGCAGCTAGCTTATTCGTTGCGCTCGTTACTTCCCGAAATAACGGACATCGATACATTGCAAACCTCATCCGACAAGGCGTTTGCAACTTTCTCATACAAGAAAAACCCGATGAAGGATTACGCACTCAGGCTAACTTCATTCTAGTTTCCGATACGCGAATTGCACTCCAAAAAATAGCGGCTCATCACCGCAAACAATTCGAAATTCCGGTTCTCGCTATCACAGGAAGTAATGGTAAAACCATCGTGAAAGAATGGCTTTACGAATCGCTAAAAGATGATTACCAAGTAGTTCGTTCACCTAAAAGTTTCAACTCCCAAATTGGTGTTCCATTATCGGTTTGGCAGATTTCAACTTCCGATCAATTGGCCATTATCGAAGCCGGAATTTCAGCTCCTTCCGAAATGGTTTCACTTCAAGAAATCATTCTGCCAACGCTGGGGATTTTTACCAATATCGGCCACGCACACGCCGAAAACTTCCCTTCTGTTCAGGTTCATATTCAAGAGAAAATGAAGCTTTTCAGCCAAGTAAAAACCTTGGTATGTTGTGCCGATCATTCGCTCATTATTGAAGAAGCTAAAAATCAAAAAATAAATTGCCTCACTTGGGGTAAAAATCCATCTGCCGACCTAAGAATTGTCGACGAACAAATCAAAGGCACGGGCAAACAAATTCAGCTAGTTTGGCAGAATTCTGAATTCACACTTTCACTTCCATTTGTCGATGCTGCTTCTGTTGAAAATGCCTTGCATACAGCACTTATGTTGTTACATGTTGGCTTATCCATCGAAAAAATAAAAGCTAAAATCAGCCAGTTGCATCCAGTCGAAATGCGACTCGAGTTTCGAAAAGGAATTCATCAATGTACACTCATCAACGACACCTGGAGTGCCGATCTCGACTCGCTTCGTATTGCGCTTGAGGCTATGGAACAACAGCAACAACATCAAAAACGAACACTCATTCTTTCCGACATTCTCGAATCTGGAAAATCGCTCGAAGAGTTGTACGCTAATGTGGCTGAATTAATCAAACGAAAAGAAGTAACTCGATTCATTGGTGTTGGCGAACAAATGCTCCAATTTGCCCCACTTTTTTCGGGCGAAAAATTGTTCTTTCCAAGCACCGAAGCACTTCTTGCTCAGCTTGGTTCTATTGGATTTCAAAACGAATGCATTTTGCTCAAAGGAGCCCGCATTTTTGGATTCGAACGCATTGCTTCAGCACTTCAACAAAAAACACATGAAACCGTCCTAGAAATCAAACTTTCTGCGATGGTCAACAACTTAAATTTCTTCCGCTCCAAACTGAGCCCAGGTGTTAAAACCATGGCGATGGTAAAAGCTTTTTCATACGGCAGTGGTAGCTTCGAAGTAGCAAACGTTTTGCAATTCAATGGTGTAGATTACCTCGCTGTGGCTTATGCAGACGAAGGTATCGAGCTCCGAAATGCCGGTATCGCGCTCCCAATTTTGGTGCTCAGTCCCGAAGTCGACAGCTTTATTTCGATGATTGAAAATCGCCTTGAGCCAGAGATTTACAGTTTTCGTATGCTCGAACTATTTTCTCAAGCGGTTCTGGCGCGAAACGGTTTCGACGGTCAACCCATTCGGATACACATCAAATTCGACACAGGCATGCACCGACTCGGATTCGAGGAAGCCGAAATACCAGAATTAATTCGTCGTTTGAATGAAATCCCACAACTCGAAACAGTAGCAGCATTTACACATCTAGCGGCAAGTGGAGAAGCACAACACGAAGCGTTCACACAAGAACAAATCAGTCGATTTATTCGATTTACCGATGCCCTTCAACAAGGAATAGAGAAACCATTCCTTCGACATGTGCTCAATTCATCCGGCATTTCACATTATCCACAAGCTCAATTTGACATGGTTCGCTTGGGAATAGGACTATATGGAATTGGCGATGTAGAAGAACAGCAACACCTCGAAGCAGTTAGCAAACTCAGCACAAGCATTTCTCAAATTCGGGAAGTAAAAGCGGGAGAATCGGTAGGTTATAGCCGCAAAGGGCAAGTAAATCAACCATCACGCATTGCTACATTACCCATTGGATATGCCGATGGTTTTCTCCGGAAACTCGGTAATGGCAGGGCCTCGGTGCGAGTTCGTGGTAAGCAGGCGTTCACCATTGGCAATATCTGTATGGACATGTGCATGATCGACATTACGCACATTCCCGAAGCTCAAGAAGGCGATTCAGTCATCATTTTCGAACATGCTGCCGATATACATCAATTGGCAAACTGGCTCGAAACCATTCCTTACGAAGTATTGACGGGCGTTTCCGAACGAGTAAAACGTGTCTATTATCAGGATTAAGTTTCTTAGGGCGCATAAACCGGGCTATCCACTCCAAGTCCTCTGTATTTTGTGGCGCATGAACCGGGCTATCCATTCCAAGTCCTCTGTATGCCGTCGCTTAAGCTTTGGCATACGATGCGGGCTTTCCATTTCTATCCCTTGCGCGGGGTAGCGTTTTAATCAGAAAGCACTCTGTTCCGAAAAAGCATAAAAACTGTTTTTTAGCAATCCCGTGCTTTTATCTTAATTTGCAACTCAATTCAGTAAATGTGAGCATTCAGGTTTCTTCAGTTACCAAGCTTTACGGCGAACAAAAAGCACTCGATACTATTTCATTCGACGTTAATCCGGGTGAAATCCTTGGCTTTCTTGGACCTAACGGCGCCGGAAAATCAACTATGATGAAAATCATCACCACCTTTATTCCTCCTACATTGGGCGAAGTAAAAGTGTGTGGTTTCGACATCCAATCGCAAAGCATGGAGGTGCGTCGAAACGTAGGATATTTGCCCGAGCATAATCCTTTGTATCTAGATATGTACGTGCGAGAATACTTAGGATTTATAGCTGGTTTGCACCAATTATCAAACAAAGACAAACGCATCACCGAGATGTTAGGTCTCACTGGATTGAGCAATGAACAACACAAAAAAATTGGTGCATTATCAAAAGGATATCGTCAACGTGTTGGTTTAGCTCAAGCACTCATTCATGATCCTAAAGTGCTCATTCTCGATGAACCAACAAGTGGCCTCGATCCCAATCAATTAGCCGATATCCGTGAACTCATTCGCAACATTGGGAAAGAAAAAACCCTCATGTTTTCTACGCACATCATGCAAGAAGTAGAAGCTGTTTGCGATCGGGTAATTATCATCAACAAAGGCAAATTAGTAGCCGATGGTAAAGCAGGAGAATTGGGCAATCGGAGCCGTGGATATAGCATTCACGTAGAATTCGATAAAGAAATTTCACGCGGTGCATTAACCGGAATCTCAGGAGTTAAACGCGTAGATAAATTGACCGATCAACATTGGGAATTGTTTGTCGAAGGAAGCGAAGATATTCGCTCAGAGATATTTCGATTTGCAGTCGAAAAACAACTCACCGTTCTCACAATTAATCGTCATGAACAAAGTTTAGAGGAAGTTTTTCAGGAATTAACACGAAAAAACGACAATTAATTCCGAATTCACGCACAATCACATCATTCTGATTTGTTAAGTCCCTAGCAATCTCTATTTTTGCGCCCGCTTCATCCATTAAAACTCACGATAGATGCCATATCTTTTTACTTCCGAATCAGTGTCCGAAGGACATCCGGACAAAGTTGCCGATCAGATTTCTGACGCACTGATTGATCATTTTCTAGCATTCGATCCATCTTCTAAAGTAGCCTGCGAAACACTTGTAACTACAGGTCAGGTTGTACTTGCTGGAGAGGTTAAATCCGAAGCATACCTTGATGTACAGGAAATTGCCCGAGAGGTAATCCGTAAAATCGGGTATACAAAATCGGAATACATGTTCGAGGCAAATTCATGCGGAATTTTCTCTGCAATCCACGAACAATCAGCCGATATCAACCAAGGAGTTGAGAAAAAAGATCCTTGGAAACAAGGTGCTGGTGACCAAGGAATGATGTTCGGTTATGCAAGCCGCGAAACCGACAACTATATGCCGCTTCCATTGGAATTAGCTCATTTGCTTCTTCGTGAATTAGCCGATATCCGTCGCGAAAACAAACAAATGAAATATTTGCGTCCAGATGCAAAATCTCAAGTTACCATTGAATACAATGATAACAATGAGCCAGTTCGTATCGATGCAATCGTTATTTCAACTCAGCATGATGATTTCGATGCTGAAAAGAAAATGTTAGAGCAAATTAAGAAAGACGTAATCAATATCTTGATTCCACGCATTCTTAAGAAATTGCCTAAACGTGTTCAGGCATTGTTCAACAATAAAATTGTTTACCACATCAACCCTACAGGTAAGTTTGTAATTGGTGGTCCACACGGAGATACAGGACTTACTGGTCGTAAAATCATCGTAGATACATATGGTGGTAAAGGAGCTCACGGTGGTGGTGCATTCTCTGGAAAAGATCCTTCTAAAGTAGACCGTTCGGCAGCTTACGCTACTCGCCACATTGCTAAAAACCTTGTTGCTTCTGGTGTTGCTGATGAAGTGCTTGTTCAAGTAGCTTATGCAATTGGTGTTGCAGAACCAGTAGGATTATATGTAAACACATATGGTACTGCTAAAGTGGCAATGAACGATGGACAAATCGCTCAAATCGTTGCTAAATTGGTAGATATGCGTCCTTACGCTATTGAACAACGTTTCAAACTACGTACTCCAATTTATAGCGAAACTGCTGCTTACGGACACATGGGCCGCGAACCACAAACGGTTACTAAAGTGTTCAACAAAGGCAAAAAGAACGAGAAAAAAGTAAAAGTCGAGTTGTTCCCATGGGAGAAACTCGATTATGTTGAAGCGTTCAAAAAAGGTTTTGGAATTGGTTCTAAAGCAGCTCCTAAAGCGGCTGTAGCAAAGAAAGAAGCTCCTAAAGCAGCTGCTAAAAAAGAAGCCCCAAAGGCGGCAGCTAAAAAACCTGCAGTTAAAGCAGATGCAAAAAAAGCAGCTACAAAAGCTCCTGCAAGTAAAAAAGTAGCGGCTAAAGCTCCAGCTAAAAAAGCTGCTAGCAAAAAAGTTGCTGCTAAAGCATAATTTTTCTGTTGTATTTTCGAGCCTCGGTCTACCACCGGGGCTTTTTTTTCACCCTAAATCAACCCGTTCAGTTCATGGAAACTACTGCTCGCGCCGGCATGCTTGTCAAACATCCCATTTATGGAAAAGGAACAATCGTTAAAGTCGACACAACCTTTTATACCATTCATTTTCCCAATCGTGGAAACATGGATATTTCGAAACGTACCGAAGACTTAGAACTTTTTGAACCTGTTGTCGAAACTCATTCTGAGGAGGAAGAATTTTCCATGTCGCAAATGGAGCGTACGTTAAGACGTTTATTGAACGAATACAGCGATATTCAACACACCGCACCTTTAGCAGATAAGTGGCAAGGTGGAACGCTGATTTTCCAACCGGCCGATACAAACTTAAAACCTAAAGAAGTTCCAATCGAGACGTTCTTTCACAAGATTGTCATGGTGCGCGATCGATTACGTGTAATGGGACAGCAAATCAACGCAAACTCCAAACTAAGTGATGCCGACAAGGTTGATTTACAACAATATATTACACGTATATATGGTAGTATGACAACGTTTAATGTATTGTTTAAGGACAGTAATCACTATTTTGTTGGGGAAAAGAAGAACAATGAGTAAGACTAAGCGTTGATGTAATATGTCCGAACACGAAGTTCCAGAGAACGATGCTGCATTAACTGAACTCTTTAATGAAGTTCAACATGTATTGTCGTTTTCGGAAAAACGTGATTTAGAAACCTTACAATTATTTGGACTTGGCTCGAGTGTTTCTTCTGGAAAAAATGCTCGATTTAAAGAGGGTTCTTTACATCAATATTACCGCGAAGATCAGATTCGATCTATTTGTGTTCGATATCGATTGCGCTTTCTTCCTGTTAAACTCTATTCGGGAGAGGTACCATATGAAGTGGTTTCGCTCATAAAAAAGCACGACCATATCTATACCGAAAGAGACAACCAGTATTACATTTTGGCTTCCGTTTCTTTCTTTTTAGCGAAAGATCCTTATGCTGCACCTTTACTTTTTTCCGTAAGTGAAGATGGCCGATACGAGTTAATATGCCAATGGGGCAAAGAAATGCCTTGGTATATTCCGATTATTAAATACCCCTATAGAGATTTCAGAAGTATGGTGTTTAGTTCGTTAATTTTTGGGCTAACTATCGTAACCCTTTCTTCCCTTCTAGGTCATTTCGATACTTCCAATATTTTCAAAAGCATACTCATACAAGTACCAATCTTGGTACTGTTTGCGGGTGTGTTTTCTACCTTAGCCTTATGCTGGGGATTAGTCACGCATACCGACTTTAGCTCCGATAATTGGAACAGTCGATTCTTCCGTTAAAACTTATTTACTTCGGAAGAATATAGTAATTGGAACACCTTTAAAATTGTATTTCTCTCGGAGTTTGTTTTCGAGGAAACGTTTGTAAGGCTCTTTAAAATATTGAGGGAGATTACAGAAAAATACAAATGCAGGGTAATGCATTTTCAATTGAGTAACATACTTCACTTTCAAGTATTTACCTTTAACAGCAGGAGGCGCCATATCTTCTATCAATGGCAGAAGAAAGTCGTTCAACTGGCGTGTTTGAATGTGGCGTTTACGATTCTCAAAAACTTCTACAGCCGATTCTACTGCCTTTAATAATCGTTGTTTCTGGGTGGTCGAAGTGAAAATAATTGGAACATCCTTAAATGGAGCAATACGATCCAAAATCATCTCTTCGAATTTTTTGGTTGTATTTGTGTCTTTTTCTACTAAGTCCCATTTATTAACTAGGATCACGACACCTCTGTTATTTCTAAGTGCTAGCCAAAGAATATTCACGTCTTGGGCCTCGATACCATCTTGAGCATCAATCATGAGTATACATACGTCGCAACTTTCTATTGCACGTACTGTTCGCATGACTGAATAAAATTCAAGGTCATCGTGTACTTTCCCTTTTTTACGTAATCCAGCCGTATCAACCAGGTAGAAATCGTGTCCAAAAGCCTTGTAGCGGGTGTGAATAGTATCTCGCGTTGTTCCGGCAATTGGTGTTACGATGTTTCGATCGTTTCCTAAAAGAGCATTGACAAAAGATGATTTTCCAACATTAGGCCTACCTACTACTGCAATGCGAGGAACTTCCGGTTCTGGTTCATGCTCTGGCACGATTTCCATCCCATCTACAATTGCGTCAAGTAAATCACCTGTACCAGAACCATTTATTGATGAAATACAGAAAACTTCTCCAAGGCCTAAAGAGTAAAATTCCCCAGCTAGGGCAGCACGTTCGTGGTTATCAACCTTATTGGCAACGAGTAAGGTTTTGGTTTTAGAACGACGAACAATATTGGCAACTTCTTTATCTAATTCGGTAACACCTGCAGTAATATCAACCAGAAAGAGCAATACGTCAGCTTCTTCCATGGCAATTTTAACCTGATTGCGAATTTCTTCCTCGAAAACATCATCCGAACCGTTCACATAACCACCGGTATCAATAATAGTAAAGTCATGACCGGTCCATGATGCTTTTCCATAATGACGATCACGAGTTACACCAGCAACTTCGTCGACAATGGCATCTCGAGTTTCTGTAATACGATTAAAGAGTGTAGACTTACCGACATTCGGACGTCCAACAATTGCAACAATACTTCCCATGATTAACTGGTATAGCCAAAACGTTTAAGTTGGCGTTCGCTATCGCGCCAATCTTTACTCACTTTTACTTGAACAGCAAGAAATACTTTTTTCCCAAGAAATGATTCCATTGCTAAGCGAGCTTCGGTAGAAACTTTTTTAAGCATGGCACCTTGATGCCCGATTATTATTCCCTTTTGAGATTCTCGTGAAACATAAATTACTGCCTGAATACGAGCAATTTCGGGCTCATCCTTAAATTCTTCCACAGCAACTTCAACCGAATAAGGAATTTCCTTCTGATAATTTAGGAGGATTTTCTCTCGAATTATTTCAGTAATAAAAAATCGTTCAGAACGATCAGTAAGTGCATCGGCTTCATAATATAAAGGACCTTCAGGAAGATGATGAAGAATTCTTTTAAGGATATAATCCAAATTAAAATTCAGAAGAGCCGAAACGGGGATAATCTCAGCAGTTGGCAAAAGGCCTTTCCAGAGCTGAACCTTTTTTTCTACTTGTTCCTGATTACCTGTATCAATCTTATTAAGAAGAAAAAGGATTGGAATAGTAGTATTTACAAGCTGTTCGGGGATATCATCGATTGTAGGATTTTCGCCTACCTCAGCGATATACAAGAAGATATCAGCGTCTTGAAAACTTCCTTCCACGAAGTTATTCATTGATTCCTGCAATTTGTAAGCAGGATTCCGAATGATTCCAGGTGTATCTGAAAACACAATTTGGTATTCCGGATTATTTAAAATTCCGATAATACGATGTCGAGTGGTTTGTGCTTTAGGGGTAATAATAGATAATCGTTCTCCTATCAATGCGTTCATAAGAGTTGACTTACCCGCATTAGGTTTACCTATTATATTGACAAAACCTGATTGAAAAGGCATAACGATTATTTGTGCAAAGATAGCCAAAGCAGCTACTTAGGTCGAACTAAAGTGAACAATACCCTAGATGAAAACAGAAAAAAGGTGTTTAAAGGATCAAAAAGGCCAAGTTAAACATCAAATCTAGGCGTTCTTTCGAGGTATGATATAGGGAATGGTCAAGCAAGCCCTGAATTTTGAGTTAAAAAAAAAGCCTGGTTAAAAAACCAGGCCTTTTAGTAGCGGGGACCGGACTCGAACCGATGACCTTTGGGTTATGAGCCCAACGAGCTACCAACTGCTCCACCCCGCAATATACCATTTGAGTAAATTACTCAATACTTAGAACTAAAAAGCCCCAATGAAGGGGCTTTTAGTAAAAAAATCGGGCGACGACATACTCTCCCACCGGTTATGGCAGTACCATCTGCGCTAATGAGCTTAACTTCTCTGTTCGGAATGGGAAGAGGTGGACCTCATTGCTATAGTCACCTGAAGGCCTTAATACCTGAAAAAGGATCAGATAGTGACATATAAGAAAGAAAATACAAGGTAAAAATCAAAGAAATCGCTGTCAGATAAGAAAGTTTACGGGCAATTAGTACTACTCGGCTATGACATTACTGCCTTTACACCTGTAGCCTATCAACGTAGTAGTCTCCTACGACCCTTAAAAGAAAGCTAATCTCGTGATGAGTTTCGCACTTAGATGCTTTCAGCGCTTATCTCAACCGAACATAGCTACCCTGCGGTGCCACTGGCGTGACAACAGGCACACTAGAGGTTCGTCCGACTCGGTCCTCTCGTACTAGAGTCAGGTTCACTCAACTTT
>DAOOQW010000064.1:0-10459 GCA_035388945.1 Flavobacteriales bacterium | reverse complement strand
CAAAGAGCATACTTGTTTTAGGATTATAAAACAATTGATTGTCGATACCTGCATAACCAGCACTCATAGAACGTTTATTTACTATAATATGAGTAGCATTTTCTACTTCTAGGATTGGCATACCGAAAATTGGACTTGAAGGATCGGTCTTAGCTGCTGGGTTTACAACATCGTTTGCTCCAACCACCAAAACAACATCAGTTGAAGCAAATTCGGGATTTACTTCTTCCATTTCGGCAAGCTTACCATAATCAACACTTGATTCAGCAAGAAGAACGTTCATGTGACCAGGCATACGACCAGCAACTGGATGAATAGCATATTTAACTTCAACACCACGAGATTCTAGGATGAGTTCAATCTCATGAATAACATGTTGAGCTTGAGCTACAGCTAAACCATATCCAGGTACGATGATTACTTTTTTCGAGTAATTCATCAAAACAGCTAAATCTGCAACTTGAATATCTTTTACTGTTCCACCTTCGGCCGAAGCCCCAACTCCTGCTGAACCTCCGCCAAAAGCTCCGAAAATAACGTTGCTCAAAGGACGATTCATGGCTTTACACATGATAACGGTAAGCAATGTTCCAGCAGAACCAACGAGAATACCACCTGTAAGCATGGCTTTATTTCCATAAAGGAATCCACCAAAGGCGGCAGCTAAACCGGTAAAAGAGTTTAACAAAGAAATAACCACTGGCATATCGGCACCACCAATAGGCACAACGAAAAGTACTCCGTATAGGAGCGACAATGCCAAAAGCAGATACATAAATGCTGTTGTATTCAAATCACCATTTATCACCATCATCGCACCTAAACCTAATGTGATAATCATCAAGATTGTGTTGATGATATTATATGAAGGAATTCGAATAGCTTTATTCATGGTACCATTCAGTTTCAAGAAAGCAATCATACTTCCTGAAAATGAAACAGAGCCAATGATTAATCCAGCTAAAACCGGAATTAAAGCAGCAGTATCGTGCGATAAATGTGGATATTCAATGAGTGAGATTAATGCTGCACAAGCACCACCCATTCCATTAAACAAGGATACCAATTCGGGCATTTTGGTCATGGCTACTTTGCGGGCAGTTACCCAACCAGCAACAGTTCCAATTAAAATAGCCAAGGCAATTAATCCATAAATAATTCCAGGAACTTCTCCTTCATGTAAAAGGATAGTTCCAAAAATTGCTGTGGTCATACCAGCTGCACCGATCAGATTTCCTTTACGGGCAGTTTTGGGATTTCCCATCATCTTCAATCCGATGACAAATGTCACGGATGCAATCAGATAGCAGATTTCGAGTAGTGATAAGTTCATGGTTCGGCCCTCTTATTTCTTTTTCTTAAACATTTCCAACATCCGGTCGGTCACCACAAATCCACCAACCACATTTAATGTTCCTAGCAAAACGGCTAGAAATCCTAATGCGAGTGATACATAATCATCGGAAGCCAAATTGAGCATTACGTAAATCGCACCCACAATCACCACCCCGTGAATCGCGTTGGCGCCCGACATGAGTGGAGTATGCAAAACAGTTGGTACATGACCAATTACTTCCACCCCAACGAAAATCGAAAGGATGATGAAGTAAATCATGTCAATATTTTCCTGAATAAAGGCAAGAATATTTTCCATAGAATGAATTTTAAAAGAATGCGAATAGCTGATTATTTAGCAACCGAAGGGTGAACAGCTTTCCCTTGGTGAACGATCAACGAACCTTTGGTGATTTCCTCCTCCATTTCCCAACGGAATGCATCTTTATCCGCCAGGTGATACAAGAAAGTACTGATGTTTTTAGCATACAGCTGACTTGCATTCAAAGGCAATAAAGATGGAAGATTCGATTCACCAATAAGAGTAACACCGTGTTTTACAACTGTTTGATTGAGTTCAGAGATTTCGCAGTTTCCTCCTTGTTCAACTGCCATATCCACAATGACAGATCCGGCTTTCATGGATTTCACCATAGCTTCGGTGATTAAGCGTGGAGCTTTTTTCCCTGGGATAAGTGCAGTTGTAATAACGATATCGGCTTCGGCAACGTGTTTACCAACCAACTCTTGTTGTTTCCGCAAAAAGTCTTCCGACACTTCTTTCACGTAACCACCTTCGGTTTTCATGGAATCATCGCCTTTCAATTCGATGAAATATCCACCCAAACTTTGGACTTGTTCTTTGGTTTCGGGACGAATGTCGCTTACTTCAACGATAGCACCTAAACGTTTTGCTGTCGCAATTGCTTGCAAGCCAGCAACACCAGCACCCATGATAACCACTTTTGCTGGCTTAACAGTTCCAGCAGCAGTCATTAACATAGGGAAGATTTTCCCTAGGGCGTTAGCAGCCATTAGCACCGTTTTGTAACCAGCTAAGTTACTTTGCGAGCTGAGAGCATCCATTTTCTGAGCACGAGAAATACGTGGAACGGCATCCATGGAGAATGCACTAATTCCGGCACTTTCGAGTGCAGAAACGGTTTCGGGAGCAGTGGCGGCAAATAGGAAACTAATCAAGACAGCACCCTTTTTCATGCGGGCAATGTCATCGGAAGTTGGGGCGTTTACTGCCAGTACAACATCGGCTTCGGAAAAAACGGCTTGGCTATCCCCCATTCGGGCTCCAGCAGCTTCATATAATGAATCGGCTAAGTAAGACCGTTCACCGGCTCCTCGTTCCACAAGAACTGAAAAGCCTTTTCCGACAAGTTCTTTCACCACTTCGGGTGTTAATGCAACCCGATTTTCACGGGCTTTTTTCTCTTTAGGTACAGCAAGAATCACAGGCGTAGCATTTCCGACAAAAATAGAAGAAATGCAACAACAGCAACAAAATTTGAAATTATCCTTTAACAGTTTAGAACCATTATGGATAAAGGGTTTTACAGTCCGAACAAGCGGCAGATGTAGTAAAAGATGGCTCCCATGGCAGCAGAAATCGGAATAGTAATGATCCAAGCCACGAGTAATTTACCGGTAACACCCCATTTCACAGCCGAGATACGTTTGGTGATTCCGACACCGATAATCGAACCTGTAATAGTATGAGTTGTACTTACTGGAATACCTTTAATGACTTCATCTCCTATTTTCCATGGAAATTTTATTCCTTCGGTGAAGAATAAGGTGATGGCACCTGCTGTTTCAGCAGCTACACCTTCGAAAGGAGTAACTTTCGTAATCTTATTACCCATTGTCTTAACGATTTTCCAACCACCACTCATCGTTCCAAGAGAAATAGCGGCGTAGCAAGACAAAGGAACCCAATTAGGCATGTCTTTTAGGCTTTCAATATTCCCATTAGCAATAAGCGCTACTGAAATAATACCCATTACTTTTTGTGCATCGTTACCACCGTGACCGATACTGAATGCTGCAGAGGAAAAAAGCTGAAGTTTACGGAACCACTTATTGGATTTCGTATTGTTGAATGAGCTAAGAAACAAGGTAAAGACAGCCATCACCACAACAATAAATCCTAATAGAATCCATTTGAAATTACTGCCATGAAAAACTACTTTCAGCCAATAAGGTTTGAAATCGGATTTCAGATTTGAATCGTCGAAACGTTCTTCAGGTTGAGTTGATGCGGTAATTCGGTGAGTCTCGGTAATTGTAACTGGGTGTTCCGATTTAGAAGCGGCTGCGAGAATGGAATTACTTAATTTTTCGTTCACTTCATTTTCTCCTTTTTTGGAAAGGTAAGAAGTACGTAAAACCCAAACTTGTCCAGAAGCATCTACTTGACCAAGACTATCTTTTCCAGCTTTGAGGACAGGAGTATGTTCTTTCCCGGCATCATCTTTAAAAGTAAATGTCTTTTTCAGTTCATCTTTTTTAATTGGAGCATCAAATTGCAGAACATAAGCCGATCCACCATTAAAATCTTTTTGGAATTCGAGTGCTCCCCAAACCAGATAGACAACACCGGCAATTATTGAGAGAGAGACTAGTTTCATCCAAATGCTTTTTCGGAATGAATTGAGAAACCAGATTGAAATCAGGTAAGCCATTAACATCCCGGCAATTGGGGCAATGAATATGAATATTACAGTAGCCCAAACAACACCCGAACGAACAGCATCAATACCGAAAGCGGCCATAAAAGCACCTGCAAAACCACCTATTAAGGTATGTGAAGAAGAAGACGGGATTCCGAGCCACCAGGTTAGTAGGTTCCAAGCGATAGCCGAGAGTAATCCGGCAAAAATCATGGGTAAAGGATGTAGCTCAGGCGAAGTGAATTGCTCATGTACCACTTTGGAAATGGTATTTGCAACACTGTGATCTTTAAATATGAAGAAGGCTACGAAATTGAAAAATGCGGCCCAAACAACAGCTTGAAACGGTGTTAGAACTTTTGTAGAAACAACCGTAGCAATTGAATTTGCTGCATCATGAAACCCATTGATATAGTCGAAAATTAGCGCTAGTGCAATAATTACGACTAGGAAAACCGGATAATCCATAACTCAAAAGCGATTAAGTGGTTTTCACCAAAATAGATTCAAGCGCATGTCCAACATCTTCGCATTTGTCGGTTGCAGTCTCTAATGCACTAAGAACTTCTTTCTCCTTAATCAACTTAATAGCATCTTTTTCTTCTGCGAACAAATGCGCTATCGCATTGTCGAAAATATCATCCGCTTGATTTTCTAAGAAATTGATACGAACAATGGCTTCTTTGATTTTAGCCGTTCCTTTTGTTCCTTTCAAATTGGATACAGCCAAATGAATATCTTCTGCCTGCTTAATAATCACTTCACTGAGTTTACGCATGGGCTCGGTGAATTCGGTAACTTTATATAAGTTGATACGAGAAGCCGAACCGTTGATGTAATCGGCAATATCATCAATACTTGAGGCTAAGAAGTGAATATCCTCGCGATCAAATGGAGTGATGAAGTTGGCAGATAACTCTAAAAAAATCTTGTGTGTGATTTCGTCACCCTTGTTTTCAAGTATACGAACATCTTCAATAATTGCTTGAATTTCTTCGGGCGATTTAGCACTGAATAGCTCATGGAAGCGTTTTGCTTGTACAACCAAATTAGCCGTATCCTCGGCAAACAGGTCAAAAAACAAATTGTTTTTCGGAACCATAAATGAAAAAAGGTTGTTCAGGCGCATCATTTCTAGAGTCTAATTTAGAATTGCCGCAAAAGAACTCCTACCATATTAATTCTACGCGTTCTCTGAATTAAGGGAATGTTAAGTTAATATTGCAAGAGGTGAGTCGGCCAATCTAATCCAATACATTTGCGCAAAATTTCCAGACGAGGAAAATTAACTATTTGTTAGCCAGTCATTAATAAGTTAATCCTGTGTTAAATCTACCTTTTTCAACCAAAAGCATCATTCGAGCAGTTTTTTTAACTCTATTCGTTTTGACTGTGAAACTTCATGCACAAAACCAATCCCCAGTAAGCAAATCTCCTACATTCAGCTTCAATAATGGATTGGGTTTCGTGAGTCCAGATAGCTCCTTCGGACTTTCTATTCGACTAAGAATACAAAATCGGATAGGTGCAACTTTAACAGAAATGTCGGATGGAACTTGGCAAGTAACTCAAAACGAGTTTCGCGTGAGACGTGCTCGTGTTCGTTTCGATGGTTTTGTATTTAATCCTAAATGGACTTATGCAATACAATTAAGTTTTAGCAGAGCAGATATGGATTGGGATGGTTCATCGGTTCCAAATGTTTTAAGAGATGCAATGATTTTTTATCGGCCAAGTAAAAATTGGATCATTGGATTTGGTCAAGGTAAATTGCCCGGAAATCGTCAACGGGTTATATCATCTGGAGAACAGCAATTTGTGGATCGATCAATAGTAAATGCAACTTTCACAATTGATCGTGATTTTGGTATAAACACTTCATACACGATTCCAATTGGCAAACCACAAATAATAGTAAGAGCAGCAATTACATCAGGTGAAGGACGAAATGAAGGCGTTGTTGCATATAATAAAGTTAACGCTGGTTTATGTTATACAGGACGGTTTGAGTTTCTTCCATTTGGGGCATTTGATAAACGAGGTGATTATTCCGAAGCCGATTTAGCCCGTGAAACGAAACCTAAATTGTCGCTTGCTGGAGGTTGGTCATATAATGAACAAACGGTAAGAACTGGCGGACAACTAGGAAGATCTCTTTTATCACCCTTGAATATGAACACCTTAATTACGGATGTTTTATTCAAATATCGCGGCTTGAGTATTTATGGAGAATATGTGAATAGGATGTCAACCACTTCTCCACTAACCTATTCGTATGATGGAAATGGAAAAATAATAGATACCAGATGGATATATCAAGGAGAAGGTATTTTGGGACAGGCTGGCTATCTTTTTAAAAATAATTACGAGATAGCTGCTCGATTTGCTCAAATAACGCCACAAAAAGAGATTAACAATTTAGAAGAAATCCGAAAAAACTATGCGATATGTTTTTCGAAATATTTAAAGGGACATCGCTTGAAATTACAATCCGATTTCACCTTAGAAGAACTTTACGATGGACAATCTAAAGCTCGAAATGGGCGAAATATTGCTTGGCGTTTTCAAATTGAAATGGGTTTATAAGTACTGATTATTCTCTGCTTAAGATGATATACTAGTTCCTACACTCCTATTATTCCAAGCATCCTCAATTTCTTATGAAAAGCTTAATTTTGATGTAATTAACTTGATACTTCACAACTGAAATAAGTGGATATTTGCACTCGATATGCAAACAGAATCATCTCTTGTTACTTTAGTTGTAGGCGCTAGCACTAATCCTGAACGATATGCTTATCGTGCCATAGAAAAACTTCGTGCTTATAATCATCCCGTTTTAGCTTTTGGTTTAAAAGAAGGACAAGTTGGAGATGTGACAATTAGCAAACAGCTTCCCAGTCAAACCGTAATTGATACCATTACTTTATATGTAGGACCAGATCGACAAGCTGATCTTATACAACCCCTACTCGATTTAAAGCCAAGGAGAATAATTTTCAATCCGGGGACAGAAAATCCATCATTTATTAAACAAGCAGAACAAGCTGGTGTTATTGCTGAAGTTGCTTGCACATTGGTGCTGCTATCATTAAATGAATACTAAATAAAGTTGATCTGTTGCCCATAATTATATGATATCAGTTTTGCGAAACATTATTGTCTTATTGCTTCTTCTTGTTTTTCCAAATTTAATTGAAGCCCAAACTAAGCACACCTTAAGTGGATATGTAAAAGATGCAGCTACAGGTGAATTTCTACCCGGTGCGAATGTTTACTTGAAAGAGATCATGCAAGGTACATCCACCAATAGTTATGGATTTTACTCCCTAACTGTTCCAAGTGGGAATTATACTTTGGGGGTTTCTTTTATGGGTTATACGGAGTATTCAGCACCTGTAAAACTTACTAGTGACCTACGTTTCAATGTTACGCTTCAACCTAAAGTAATTGAAACTAAAGTGGTCGAAATCACCGAAAAAAGAATCGAAAATAACATCAAGAGTACCGATATGGGACGGGTGGAATTGTCGATGGACAAAATGAAAAAGCTACCCGCGTTTTTTGGTGAAGTCGATTTAGTAAAAATAGTTCAATTGCTACCGGGCGTTAAAAATGCTGGAGAAGGAAATACAGGATTATATGTGCGTGGTGGTGGTCCCGATCAAAACTTGGTTTTACTGGATGAAGCGGTTGTATATAATGCTGCTCACTTACTTGGATTTTTTTCAGTATTTAATTCGGATGCAGTAAAAACGGTTGATCTTCATAAAGGCGGAATGCCTGCTCAATACGGAGGTCGTTTAGCATCGGTGTTGGATATTAGTATGAAGGAAGGAAATAGTCAAAAATATAAGGTAGATGGAGGAATTGGAGTGATTGCATCTAGGTTAACTGTTCAAGGTCCGATCAAAAAAGACACTGCTTCTTTTATTATTTCAGCTCGTAGAACATACATTGATGCAGTTACTAAACCATTCATTAAAAGCACCTCTCCTACCAAAGGCTCGGGATATTATTTTTATGATTTAAATACCAAAATTAATTATCGAATTAGTGATAAAGACCGCTTGTTTTTATCAGGTTATTTTGGACGAGATGTGTTTGAATTTAAAAGCACGAAGAGCAATTTCAACATTCGAATTCCATGGGGAAATGCCATGATTTCGTCCCGTTGGAATCACCTTTTTAGTAATAAGTTATTCTGCAATACTTCCTTGATATTTTCAGATTATCATTTCGAATCCAATATTTCTCAAACGGCTTTCAATATTAAGTTTGCCTCAGGTGTTCGTGATTATAATGCAAAGCTTGATTTTACTTGGTACCCTACCATTCGACACACGGTTAAATTTGGAGCGAATTATATTTTCCACCGATTTTCTCCCAATAATACCAGCGGTGATATTGCAGGAGAAGAATTAAATTTTGGCCCAAAGGTTTATGTGTTTGCCCATGAAGCAGCATTATATGCAGGTGATGATTTTGATATTACCGATAAGCTTCGTGTTCACGGAGGATTGAGAGCTTCTTGGTTTGCTCAGGTTGGTCCATACACACAATACATCAAAAACGAAAAAGATCAAAAAGTTGATTCCGTAAAATATGCAGCTGGCGATTTAATTAAACAGTATCCCAATGTGGAGCCTCGTTTAATGATGCGTTATACGGTAAATAAAAATGCATCCATTAAAGCATCCTTCACCCAGAATTATCAATACATTCATATTACTTCATTAGCCAATCAAAGTCTTCCTACCGATTTATGGTTTCCGAGTACAGCGCGTGTAAAACCTCAATTCGGAACTCAATATTCTTTAGGGTATTATCAAAATTTCAAAGAAAATACCTGGGAAACGTCAATCGAGACGTATTATAAAACAATGAAAAATCAAATCGAGTTTAAGGATGGAACTCTACCTTCGAGTGGTGTAGGCGACAATCTCGATAATTACCTGACTTTCGGTTCTGGTGAAGCATATGGAACTGAATTTTTTGTCAAAAAAGCACTTGGAAAAACGAGTGGTTGGGTTGGCTACACACTTTCATGGACGAAACGGACTTTCCCTGAATTAAATGATGGTAAAACCTATTTTGCACGTTACGATCGTCGACACGATTTATCGGTTGTAATAAGTCATGAATTAACATCCAAATGGATATTTAGTGCTGTTTTTGTTTATGCATCGGGTAACTTATTATGGTTGCCAACCAGTGTTTATTTCTTTGAAGGAAAACCAGTTGTGAATTACGGCGAACGTAACAATTACCGTATGCCTGCCTATCACCGATTGGATCTTTCAGCTACCTACACACCAGTCACTACAAAAAAAGTAAAATCGAGCTGGAACTTCTCTATTTACAATGTTTACAGCCGACTGAATCCTTATTTTATTTATGTTGAAACAACCGGTAGTCCACTAACAGGCGATTTAAAGAACTCGGCAAAGAAAGTTTCCTTGTTTCCAATAATACCAACAGTAACCTATAATTTCAGTTTCTGATGAAGTCCATGTATAGATTTTTAGTTGCTGTTTTGTTGGTGAGTTTTTTCACATCCTGTGAACGTGAAATAGAGATTGAACTTCCGAATGCTGAGAATTTATTGGTTGTAGAAGGAAGTATTGAAACAGGTCAAGCTCCTGTTGTTTTGGTAACTCGCAATAGAGGATTTTTTAAGGATTTCCCAACCGATTTGGAATCTTTTATTAATGAATTTGTTATTCAAGATGCGCTTGTTGTAGTAAGTGATGGAGCGGTTAACGATACGTTAATTTTCACCGTCAATATTCTCGCATACCCTTATGTGTATTACACAAGTACTAACATGGTAGGTGAAGTTGGAAAAACCTATTCACTAACTATTGTAGCAGACGGAAAAACAATTCGTTCCCATACTACAATTCCACCAGCAGTATCAATTGATTCAACTTGGTTTGGATTAAACCCATTTGATAGTTCAGAAGATAGTTTGGGAGTTGCATATCTTCAAATGCAAGATCCCGATTCGATGGGAAATGCCTATCGATTATTCGCAAAAAAATACAGTGAATTCTCCTTTAATCAAGTGGCGGGTTCGGAGTTTAACGATGATTATGTGAATGGACAAAAAGTAATCTTCTTTGCCGGACAAGGAGAAAAGCCTTTTGTTTCGTCTGATACATTTATCCCTAAGGAATATTTCTACAATTTGGGAGATACCGTGATTTTGAAATTCTGCTCCATTGGTGCCAAAGAGCTCAAATTCTTTTACACAATGGATGCCGCATTAAATTCGAATGGGAATCCTTTTGCTGCACCAACTCTTGTAAAATCAAATATTGAAGGAGGATTAGGTGTTTGGTGTGGATATTCTCCTGCTTTTGACACATTAATCGCCATCAAGTAATTGTATATTTGTAGCATGAACAGGATCCTATTTTTAATTTCCACGTTTTTTT
>DAOOQW010000063.1:0-10515 GCA_035388945.1 Flavobacteriales bacterium | reverse complement strand
ACAAAACCAATGTGGATATCAATTAGATATGTCGATTTCTTCTGCAGGAATTATCGATCTAACTCCTCCAACACTTCAAGCTGTTACTTCTCAAGTTAGTTGTGGATCAACCGCAATTACATTTAGTTTTAGTGAATTTGTTAAGTGTAACACCGTTAATGTTACTGGGTTTAGCTTGACCGATCCACTCGGAGTTGATATTCCTCTTACAGGTATTACAAGTATTGCTTGCTTAAATGGAGGTTTATATGATAAAGAATTTACACTTCTATTAGGACAACAATTGGTGCAAGGTGGATCTTATGAGATTCAAAGTTTTGGCCGAGTAGAGGACAATTGTGGAAATTTTGATCCCGATACACAGAGTATTTTCTTCACTTTTAATGCTGTTGAAATTCAAACAGTAAATCAAACTCAATTGGTTGATTGCCGAGCTAATAATGGTATTGCTGATGTGACAACTCAATTTGGTACTGGTCCAATTGCTTATGCTTGGAGTCCTTCAGGACAAACAGGCCAAACAGCTCAAGGACTTGGATTCGGTTGGCAATATGTTTCTGTTATTGATGCTTTAGGATGTATAGATCGGGATTCTATTTTTATAGAAGACATCAATAACTTTCAAGTTCAAGTTGTTATTCTACCAGATACTTGCTCCTTTGGATTGGGATCAGCATTTGTATTAGCAACAGGAGGAACCCCATTTGAAGATCGTCCAGGAATTCAGCAAGAGTATAATTATTTCTGGAATGTTACTGATCAGCAAAACGATACCACTTTTGTAGATAGTTTATTAACTGGTTCCTATGAATTATCGGTTACCGACAGTTTTGGATGTCAGTACTCTACTATAGTTAATATACCCGATTACCGATTTAACCTTATACCTGATTTCGTTTTTTCTCCAGATACAACTCCAATTCCGGGTATTTTTCCAACGGTTTCTTTCGTTAATCAATCCATTAATGCAACGAATTTCTTGTGGAATTTTGGAAGTGGTGAAATTTCAACCGAGTATGAACCCGATTATGTTTTCCCAGGATCTGGAACCTACGATGTTGAGCTCATAGCGATGAATTCCTTTGGTTGTAAGGATTCTATATCGAAACAAGTTACCATTGACTTTCTATATACCTTTTTTGCTCCTAATGCCTTTACTCCAAATGACGATCTCGTAAACGATTCTTTTAATGTCGTCGTCACTGGAATTATGGATTCAACTTACCTCATGGTTATCTTCGATCGCTGGGGCAAAGAAATATATGTAACAAATGATAAGAAGCAAGCTTGGTCGGGTAAAGACTCAAGTTCAGGAAAGATGTATGCTTCAGGTTGTTATATGTTCCGCAGCAGCTTCATCGACCAATCTGGTAAAAAGCACGTTGTTTACGGAAAAGTATTGTTGATTGGATAAATCCCCAACTAACTACATTCGATTGTCAAGCCATCATAAGCTAAACGAATGAAACTCGGTAATTCGGGCTCAATATCTTGATGTTTGCCTAATTGGTGACTGATGTGAGTCAGATAGGCTTGTTCAGGCTTCAGATATTCTAGAATTTCGATTGCTTCATCTAATGTAAGGTGCGATACATGTGTCTCTTTCCTTAAGGCATTTAACACGATTACTTTGCATCCTTTCATTTTATCCAATTCAGAAGCTGAAATTGTTTTGGCATCGGTCACATAACAAAAATCACCTATACGATAACCAAAAACGGGCATTTTGTAATGGCTAACCATGATTGGAATGATCGTTTTTCCCAATAATACAAATGGGTTTTCATCAATCCGATGAAGGTTAATTAAAGGTATTCCTGGATATTTATCTTCCGCGAATATGTATGCAAATTCTCTTCGTAGCGCATCTTCTACATAATTACTTAGATATACATCCATGTGTTTTTGCAGCACGAAATTAAAAGCTCTTATATCGTCTAAACCTGCAATATGATCCTTATGTTCATGCGTGTATAGAACCGCATCTAAGCGTTTTACGTTTTGTCTTAACATTTGCTGCCTAAAATCAGGACCAGTATCAATAATAAATGATCCTGCTTCGGTTTCAACTAAAATTGAACAGCGTAAACGATTGTCGCGTAAATCAGTCGATGCACACACTTCACAAGTACATGCTATCACAGGAACTCCTTGAGAAGTACCAGTCCCTAGAAATGTAACTTTCATGTTTCAAACCTACATGAAAATTCCCATTTTTTAGTGGTATTCTACCAATGAATCATTTTCTTTGTCAGATATGAAGTACTATGTAATTGCGGGTGAAGCTTCAGGCGATTTGCATGGATCGAATTTGCTCAAAGCCATTAAAGAAGAAGATGAGCAAGCCGAATTCAGATGCTGGGGCGGAGATTTAATGCAATCACAAGGAGCAACAATCGTCAAGCATTACCGCGATTTAGCTTTCATGGGTTTTACTGAAGTACTATTAAATATTGGTACAATCGTTAAAAATATTCGGTTTTGTAAAGCCGATATTCTAGCATTCAACCCCGATGTTTTAATCTTAATTGATTATCCAGGTTTTAACTTACGCATCGCCGAGTTTGCACACGAAAACTCCATTCGAGTATTCTATTATATTTCTCCTCAAATATGGGCTTGGAAGCAAAATCGTGTATTTAAGATTCGAAAAGTAGTAGAAAGGATGTATGTTATTCTACCCTTTGAGAAGGATTTCTATGCACGATTTAATGTAGATGTGACATTTGTTGGACATCCATTATTAGACGCAATTCAAACGTTTGTGCCCGATTCTGAATTTCGTCAACGACACGGTATTACTAATCAACCAATAATTGCTTTATTACCCGGAAGCCGCAAGCAGGAAATCTCCAAAATGCTTCCCGAAATGTTACAAAGCATCAAAAGTTTAGATACTTGTATTCCGATTATTGCAGGAGCTCCATCTATCGATCCTGCTCAATACCAAGAGTGGAGTGGGGGAACTCAGGTAAAAGTTATTTCTGGTGAAACGTATCAGCTATTATCGCATTCACAAGCTGCATTGGTTACTTCGGGGACCGCAACACTTGAAACTGCCTTGTTTTCGGTGCCAGAAGTTGTTTGTTATAAAGGCGGACAACTATCGTATTGGTTAGCGCGTCGATTAATAAAGGTAAAATACATTTCGCTAGTGAATTTAATATTGGATCGAATGGCAGTTCCAGAATTAATTCAAGATGATATGAATGCACGAAAAATTGAGCAAACCTTAAGTACATTGATTCAAGAAGGTAAAGAAAGAACTGCTCAATTACAGGATTTCAGCGAATTGAAAATAAAACTAGGTGGTCCAGGTGCATCTAAACGTGCTGCTCAAGATATGGTGATGCGATTAATGAAATCGTGAATACACATATCTTATGTTTATAAACCACTGAATTACTTGTTTTATTAGCTTCTGGCTGGTTTAATTTTGTGGTATGTCTGTATACCGCCAGATTATTTTTTTGTGTTTTCTGACGAGAGCATTGATTGCTCAAGAGGAACAAGTTCGAATTGGATTATTTCGCGCATCAGAAATTACTTTCGTCCAGTTTGAAATGGGAGAAAACACATGGCTAGAAATAGATCCAGGTGTTCGAATTTGGGGAGAAGAATCGGGAGCTAAAATTCAGATTCAAGTAAAAGGAAATTCGCTTGAAATCCGAACAAGTTCATTGGTTTTAGGAACTGCAAACAAAGTGCGTTTTCATTCTAATTCAGGGAATGCTCTTTTTCTTAAACCACTAAAACCGGATTATAAAGGGAATCGCTATGCTGGAGATATTGTAGTTTCTGTTTCTTCTGGAAAACTTAAATTTATTAATCAAGTCAATGAAACCGATTATTTAGTTGGTGTTTTAAGAGGTGAAGTAGGATACAATAAACCAGTATCGCTTTATCAAGTGCATGCTATTTTATCACGAACGTATGCACGTTATTATCAATGGCGACATAAATCAGAAGGATTTGAATTATGTGATCAAACCCACTGTCAGGTTTACAAAGGCTATTTTGATTATGATCCGTATCGACTTGCTGTTTTAACAACAAGGAATATTGTAGTTAAAGATAGTTTGACTGGAAATCTTGCTGAATTGTTATTCCATTCTAATTGTGGAGGAATTACAAATGCATCAGAAGATGTTTGGAAATCGACACTTTCCTATTGTCGAAGTACAGAAGATACATTTTGTTTAGTTGGTAAAAATGCATTTTGGAATACACGAATAACACTGGAAAAATTCTGTGAGAAATTAGCGATAGCTTATCCAACCGATTCAATCTCAAAACTTGAATTATGCACTTCTATTTGCAGTTTTGAAGAAAACCGTCCACATCAAATTCAATTAGCAAATAGAACATTTCGAATGATTGATTTACGAACTCGATTTGATTTAAAATCTGCGTGGTTTGATTGGGAGTGTAGAAACGATAGCGTTTATTTTTATGGTAAAGGATTTGGGCATGGTGTAGGACTCTGTCAAGAAGGTGCAATACGAATGTCCGAATTAGGCTTTGGTCCTGAAGCAATTCTTCGACATTATTTTACAGGTATATTAATAACAGGAACACCTTTAAAACCGGAAGATATAGAGCAAACTAAATTTTGACAAATTGAAATTCGATGTAAGAAATAGCTGATGAAACATGATTTGAAAACATGATAAGTGATTAAAATCAAAATATTATTGGAAAGAAAAGTTCGGACTATTATCTGATATTTTATTTGTTGTCTTACTTATTGAGAATGAATGTTTTTTAAAAGGAATAAATTACCGGATATGAAGATTGATATTTAGATAAAAAACAGGAATTCAATAAATCTTGCAAAAAAATAATTCATTTTAATTAAAATTAATCTCACACAAAATCAGTTAGTTAGCAATTTATTATTATTAATTAATGAAATTAGTGTATCAAGAATGTAACCTTTATTAATGATTTAAAATATATTAGCCACAAAATAAATGAATTTATATGGCAAAAAACATCGAATTCTCCGCTGAGGAAATGTCTGAACTTCACGCATTTTACATCCAAGAAATGGAAAAAGCGGAGGAGAGATTAAAAGCAATTAAGTCCATTATTGCTAAAATCGGAACAGCACCTAAAAAAAGGGGCCGTAAACCTTCAGCAGAAAAACAACTTACTAAGTCTATTTCTGCAGACTTAAAAGCAGCAGCTCCGAAAGTTGCTGGTCGTAAACGTGGACGTCCTGCTAAACCGAAAACTGATGCACCAAAAGCGGCACCTAAACGTCGTGGTCGTCCGGCAAAAGTTACTGCAAGTCCAGTAGTTGCTAGTTCAACAGCACCTGTAGTTGCAACTGAGCCTAAAAAACGTGGGCGCAAGCCAGGTTCAAAAGCAAGTGCGAAACCAGCAGTAGCTAAAAAAGCTTCAACTAAAGTTGCTAAAGCGAAAGTGGTAAAAGCTGCAAAAGTTAGTGCTCCAAAAGCAGCTAAGAAAGCTGTTAAACCAGTTGCTAAAAAAGCTGCTAAACCAGTAGTTAAAAAAGAAGCAGCAGTAAAAGCACCTAAAGCACCTAAAGTAAAAGCTGCAAAAGCTCCTAAGGTAAAAGCTGCAAAAGCTCCTAAAGTGAAAGCTGCAAAAGCTCCTAAAGTGAAAGCTGAAAAAGCTCCAAAAGTAAAAGCAGTTAAAGCTCCTAAAGTAAAAGCTGTTAAGGCACCAAAGGTAAAAGCAGTTAAAACTGTTGATGCTCCAAAACCTGTTGTTAAAGCTGATGTAAAATCAGATAAACCATCAACTCCGGTAGCACCAAAAGCAGTTAAAATTGCGAAAAAACCAGCTCCAGCTAAAAAGCCAGTTGCGGTAAAAGTAAAACCTGCAAAAAAGGTTGAGCCTAAAAAGGTAGAAGTGAAAAAAGCTCCTGAAGCATCTGCTCCTGCAGCAACTCCAACTTCAAATCCTACTACTCAAGCATAATTTTATTCTTTTTTATAAAGCGGCTGTTTCTTTTAAAGAGGCAGCCGCTTTTTTTATTCACCTTATTTGTTCATGATTTAATTGAAAGCTTCTTGCACTCCATCTTATTGGAGCCTAATTTCGTTGCATGAATTATATTATAGAAGAAGCAACTCCTGATGATGTGCCGCATATTCTCGCTTTAATTAAACAATTAGCCGAATATGAAAGAGCATCCAATGAAGTAACCGTCACCGAATCTATTTTATTAGCTGATGGATTTGGTCCCAATAAAATCTATAGCTGTTTTGTTGCTCGTATGGAGGATAAATCCATTCGTGGAATTGCCTTGTATTATAACAAATACTCAACTTGGAAAGGCTCATGTATTTTTCTGGAAGATATTATAGTTGAAGAACCATTTCGTGGTTACGGAATCGGAAAAGAACTATTTCGTGCCGTTTACCAAATTGCCAGAAATTCGAAAGCAGGAAGAATGGAATGGCAGGTACTCGATTGGAATGAGCCAGCAATTGGCTTTTATAAGCGTTTTAACGCACAGTTTGATGCGGAATGGATCAACTGCAAATTCAACTACGAACAATTACAGCAAACAGCCGCAGAAGATTTATGAAGGTTTTTAAGTTTGGAGGTGCATCCGTTAAAGATGCAAATGGAGTTAGAAACGTAGCTTCTATTATTAGCAAATACACGGATGAGCAATTAGTTATCGTTGTGTCTGCAATGGGGAAAACGACCAATGCATTGGAAAAAGTTTGTCAAGCATTTTTCCATCAAACAGGAGAAGCTCCTGCATTGTTAGAAGAAGTAAAAGCGACGCATCAGCGAATCATAGATGATTTATTCCCGAACAAGAACGCTAATCTTCAACAGGAATTCGACTCTATTATTGCTGAATTATATTGGGCAATCGAGGAAACCCAAATAAAATCATACGATTACGAATACGATCAAATTGTTTCACAAGGTGAATTTTTATCTACCCGAATTGTTGCAGCTTTTTTAAATGATCAAAACATCAAAACGCAATGGCTCGATGCACGTGATTTAATTCATACCGATAATACCTATCGAGAAGGAATGGTTGATTGGGATAAAACGAAGCATGCTGTTTCTCAAATTATTCAACCAACAAAAAATTCTCTCCTATACTTAACACAAGGTTTTATTGGCGGTACTTCTGAGAATTTTACCACAACACTCGGACGAGAAGGTTCGGATTATTCTGCTGCAATTTTAGCCTATTGTTTAGATGCAGAAAGTGTTACCATTTGGAAAGATGTACCCGGTGTTTTAAATGCTGATCCACGAGAATTTCCTCAAGCACAATTGTTACCTGAATTATCATACTATGATGCGATCGAATTAGCATACTATGGTGCTACTGTGATTCACCCTAAAACAATCAAACCACTTCAAAATAAAAACATTTCACTTTTCGTAAAATCCTTTGTTGATTCTACAGCAGCAGGAACTCGTATACGGGAAGATAATCTTCGACAAGAAGTCCCAACGTATATTTTCAAAAAAGATCAAGTGTTGATTTCGGTTTCACCGCGTGATTTCTCCTTCATTTTAGAAGAAAATTTGCGTGATTTATTTGACCTATTCACCAAATTCAGAGCACATGTGAATGTGATGCAAAATTCGGCACTTAGTTTTTCTGTTTGTGTGAGTATTGAAGCAAATCGTTTGCAATCCTTGTTAAAAGAATTGGAATTGAAATACAAAGTGAAGTATAATGAAGGCTGCGAATTAATTACCATCCGAAATTATACCGATGAATTGGCTCAAAAACTTATAGGTTCTCGACCTGTTTTGATGGAACAAAAAAGTAGGCATACCTTGCAAATTGTTTTACGCTAAGACCGAAACAAATCGTCATGGGAAAGGGATATTTTATTCATAATGCAACCATCATCAACGAAGACAAGCGTTTTGTTGGATGTTTGAAAATTACAGGTTCTTTTATCGAATCCATTTATGAAGGTCCAATCAAACCCGAAGAAAACCTGAAGAATCATCAGGTAATTGATGCACAAGAATATTGGTTAATACCCGGAGCGATTGACGATCAGGTGCATTTTCGTGAGCCTGGACTAACTTGGAAAGGAGATTTATATACCGAGCCAAAAGCTGCTGTTGCCGGTGGTGTAACTAGCTTTATGGAGATGCCTAATACTGTCCCAGGAGCTGTTACTCAAGCTTTACTTGCCGATAAATATGTAATTGCTGCAGAGAAATCGCTCACGAATTATAGTTTTTATCTGGGTACAACTAACTCCAATTTAGATCAATTACTCAAGACAGATCCCAAAACGGTATGTGGAATTAAGATATTCATGGGTTCGAGTACTGGGGATATGCTCGTAGATAATCAGCATACACTCGAAGATATTTTTCGGGAAGTGAAAATGCTTATCGCCCTACATTGTGAGGATGATAATTTGATTAAAGCCAATGCTCAGTTAGCACGAGAGCAATTTGGCGATCAAGTTCCATTTACGCTACATTCCACAATTAGAAATGCAGAAGCGTGTTATAGTTCATCATCTAAAGCAGTTGAATTAGCTAGCCGTTTTGATACACGTTTACATATTTTACATATCTCTACTGAAAAAGAACTTTCGTTATTCAGAAACGATATTCCATCATCACAAAAAAGAATAACTACAGAAGCCTGTGTGCATCATTTATGGTTTGAAGAAGCCGATTATCAGACAAAAGGTGCTTGGATAAAGTGGAATCCTGCAATTAAAAGTCATCGTGACCGTGAAGCTATTCGTGAAGCTGTAATCAATGGTAAAATTGATGTTTTAGCTACTGATCATGCTCCTCATTCGATTGAAGAAAAGAAAAAGTCGTATTTCAATTGTCCTTCGGGCGGACCATTAATTCAACATGCATTACCTGCTTTGTTTGAATTGTGTCGACAAGGTGTTTTTACTCCCGAATTAGTTGTTCGGAAATATGCTCACACGGTAGCTGATTTATTTCAAGTTCACAAGCGCGGATATTTACGCGAGGGGTATTATGCAGATGTGGTTTTAATTAACCCGAATCAATCGCAATTGGTTACAGAAGAATCACTTTTGTATAAATGCGGATGGTCTCCCTTTACTGGAACTCGATTTAATTCGGTTGTTTCACGTACGTTTGTAAATGGAAATTTGGTTTACGATGACGGCGTTTTTGATGAAACGAACAAAGGAATGCGCCTAAGTTTTGATCGATGAGAAACGTCCTATTTGCAAGTGTTTTATTTTTATTATCTGCCTGTCAATCGGATAATGAAGTACCAGAAGGCATTTTGCCTGATAGTACGATGAAATCGGTTTTAGTTGAATTGAGTATTGTGGATGCTGCTTATAATGTGAGTATGACGAACATGAATGCTCCTAAATTCAAATCGGAATTATTTTATGAGCAAGTGATGAAACAACACGGAACCACGCGTGCTCAATTTATTCGCAGTATGGATTTTTATGCGCAACACACGAAGCGTTTGCAAAAGATATATGAAGATGCGTTAGTTGATTTAGCCAATCGTCAGGCTAAAGCCAATCAGTAATTAATCAACAGTTATTCGAGTTGTACTCACACCGTGACAGGAATTACATGCTCCATTTGTAATGGAAGATGCCATGTACGATGTGTCGGAATTGAAAATAATTGCAGGATACAAACCCGCTCCAAATCCAGTTATGGCAGTGGTGTAAAAATTCCCTAGTTGATCTCCTTCAATCGTATATTTAGGAGAACCCTGACCATCTGGTTGAGTATACATTAAGACTGTTACGTCTTTAGCTGGTGATTGCTCATTTGCGTGATAAGCTGTGCCAGCAATGTAAAACCAACCTTCGCCTTCACCGCCTTTTTTGTGGCAATCCATGCAATTCAAGCCTTGATTATGGCTCTCACTTTTACCGTGAGAGCTGATATTTTCTTCTAATTGTTTAGCATGATTACAAGAAATCAATGCAATACAAAAACAGACACCTGAAACAACAGGAATCAAGTACTTATTTCCGAACATAAAACGCTTATTTAATCGCTTAAACGATATCAACTTGTTTAACGTATGTTATACAAGCTTTGGTTTAGCCTTTTATGCAAAGAACTGGTATTTCGTTATGGTAGGCAATGCCTTTACTTTTGCTTGGATCGAGAATTTTAGAAACCCAATTACGACGATGAGTAACCATACAAATCATATCGGGTTTTGAATTGCGACGATATTTATCCACTCCTGTATAAAAATCATTGTCGAATTTAGTTCGAACCATTTTATAAGTGAGAGAATCTAGTTTGAATTTCTTTTTCCATTCAGCCATATTCTTTTCCGCATCAAATTTCTTGAATGCTTCACTAGTTGGGAATGTTGGCTCAACATGGAAAATTTCCACTTTCGAACCAAGCGCCTCTGCAATAGGTAAAATTTTAGTTAATTCATCACTTACATGAGCTAAATCGCTTGCATAACCGATATTCTTAATAGCCTTATTTCGGAAACTATCTGGAATAACAATTACAGGAATAGGCGAATGCTCAATCACTTTAGCTGCT
>DAOOQW010000062.1:0-10545 GCA_035388945.1 Flavobacteriales bacterium | reverse complement strand
CCTTTGAAAAATACACATTTACGAGTAAAGAAGGTCAAGTCTAGACGATGCTGCATGCGCTCATGGCCTTTTTTCGACCATTTTGTTAGGACAAGCTTTATTCTCAACTATGTCGAAACACACCCTCGCCCCCTAGACATATCCAACGCTCTGATCCGTTTCTAAATCTAATATTAGTTTAAAATAAATTTATTTAAAACCATCCAATAGCATTGAATATTGGCTTATTCGTTACAATTTCATGGAAGAACATTATTAATTTTTAATGGTACAACGCGGGTTAACTATTATATGAAATAAATCATTTTATAAGCTCAATATTCCTTTATTTTTGCAGTCCAGAATCATGCGGACTTTAGCTGTTTTATTTGTATTTCTTATTCTTCTGCCTTCTTTGGTAAAAGTGGCGGTAGTTGGGAATTATGTGGTGCAATATGAACGCTATGCTACAGAGTTGTGTGAAAACCAAGACAAGCCTGAATTAGCTTGTAACGGGAAATGTCAAATGATGAAAGAGCTGAACGAAGCAGAACAAAACGCTCCAGTTGCTCCATCATTACCCGAGTTTAAGGTTAAAGAACAGCCTGTTTGTGAATTGAATTCAGCAGCACTTATTTCGTTTTCTGTTGAATTGAAGCAAGAACAACCGCTTTCAAATTTTGAAGGATTACCCGAAGGTATATTCGGAAATGTGTTTCATCCACCTTGTTGCTAAAAGCAATTGAGTTGATTCTTTTTTAAACACATTTTCTAATCTGCAGCTCATTCTCTGAATGAATTGGCTGTGACATTTTTATACCTATGAAACGTTCATTGAACAAAATCCTTTTCTTTCTTTCTATTGCTACCATTTCACTTTCTTCTTGTAAAAAAGACGAAGAAACACCTACGCCAACACCCACCCCAACTCCTCAAACAGGAATGTTCAAAGTGGAGTTTGAGCATGGTTTTGATGGGGCAGAGTTTGCTTTTGATACAACTTATACCAATGCAGCTGGTGAATCATTGACTTTCACCAAGTTCGATTACTATATTTCTAATGTCAAGCTGACGAAAACGGATGGTACAACTTGGTCTCAACCGAATAGTTACTACTTATTAAAGAGTAATGATGATTTGAGTCGTTTACTTACTATTTCGGATGTGCCAACAGGAACCTATTCTGGAATTACATTTTCTATAGGAGTTGATTCTACTCATAATGTGAGTGGAGCACAAACTGGAGCATTGGATCCAGCAAATGAAATGTTCTGGAGCTGGAGTACTGGTTATATCTTCATCAAAGCAGAAGGAACTAGTCCAGCCTCTTCGATGGGAGGTGCTTTTGAATACCATATTGGAGGTTTCCAAACAGCAAATAATACCAATTGTGTGAGAACAGTAAGCCATACTTTTGGAGGTGCTACAATGACAATTGCTCCGAATACAGCTCCACAAATACATATGGCTGTTGACATAGCTAAATTGTTTAATGGCACTAGCAATTTAAGTGTTGCAGCAACTCCAATGGTTCACATGCCAGGGGCTGATGCAGTTGCCATTGCTGACCGTTTCCAAGAGGCATTCGAATTCGAGCATTTACACGAATAATCATACAGTACAGGCGCGTAATCTCACATTATGCGCCTGTTTAAATTTAACGCGTATGATAAACTCAAGGATTCGTCCATTTTCGATTATCGTTTTTTTCTTGATTCTAGTAGGGAAACCGGCTATTAGCTGTGATGTATGTGGATGTTCGGCTAGTGGTTTGTCGGGAGGAATGTTTCCACAAATTCAGAGTAATATGCTTGGTTGGCGTTTTACTCCTGCACGATTTACCCATCCAGCTACACTTGACAATATGAATGGTGCCAGCTTGGTAAAGGAAGATCGCTATACTGATCAAGAATTGTTTTTTCGGTGGTATGCTCACAAACGACTTCAATTATGGATAACAGCACCGTATCGTGTTCACGAACGAATTGAAACATTGCGAACTACTACCATTCAAGGCATTGGAGATATGCAAGCATCTGCTTTGTACACGATTGTGAATACCAATCAAGACACGATTCATCGAAATTGGAAACACATTTGGCTAGCTGGTGCAGGTGTTTCTTTGCCAACCGGAAAATATCGTCAGCGCGATGAAACATTGACCACTTTACCTAATGGTTTTCAATTAGGTACAGGAGCGTATTCTGCTGTGTTGAATTCGGTGTATTTGATACGTTATAAGCGTCTCGGTGTGCAAGTTCAAGGCGATTATCGCACCTGGACGGCTAATGAATCACAGTTTCAAAAGGGTGATCAATACAGTGTGCAATCGCAAGTGTTTTACCGATTTCCTGTGAAAAGTTTGGTGTTATTGCCCCAAGCGGGAATGCGGTATGAGCATTTAGATCAAGATATTGAATTTGATGCGCCACGTGTCCAATCGGGAAGTACAAGTTCGTGGGCAACGGCAGGTTTAGATATTTATGCTAAACATTGGATGTTAGGCTGTTCGGTGCAATCGCCTATTCAGCAAACGCTTACTTCGGCGCAACCGAGTTCGGGAGTACGATTTAGTGTGATGGCTGGAATCGTTTGGTGATGATGTACCTTCGCGCTGCATGAAAGCAGTGTGGAAAGCGCATTTGGCAGTATTGATTGCGAATGTGATATACGGAGCCAATTATTCGGTCGCCAAAGAGGTGATGCCGGCGTATTTCGCACCGTTTGGAATAATCGTACTGCGCGTATCAGGGGCAATTTTACTTTTTGCATTACTCTTTCTTAGAAAAACAGAACGCATTCGGAAAGAAGATCGGATGCGTTTTCTTTTATGTGGATTGATGGGCGTTGCCTGTAATCAACTCTTATTTTTCAAAGGACTCAGCTTAACTACACCCATTGAAGCCGCTATTATTTTAACGGCTAATCCAGTTTTGGTATTGATTGCCGCAGCTGTGATTGCACGAGAACGTATAACTAGCTGGAAAGCTTTAGGGATTTTGCTTGGATTAATTGGTGCGATGATTCTTATACTTCAGCGCCCTCACACGGCAGAAGGAAGTGAGAATTATCTTGGTAACTTGATGATTTTACTGAATGCTGCTTTTTATGCAGTTTATCTGGTGATTGTTCGCCCGTTAATGCAGCGCTACCGAGCGAGTACGGTGATGTTATTTGTGTTCTTATGTGGATGGATTCCTATTCTACCCATTGGGATGAGCGAAGTAATGGCGGTTGATTGGGTGAATGTTCCCATGTGGGCATTCGGTTCTTTAGCGTTTATTGTAGTTGGGGCAACGTTTCTAGCCTATATACTTAATGCTTATGCATTGGCTACTGTGAGTGCTTCGGTGGTGAGTATTTACATTTATTTGCAGCCCTTTTTAGCCGCACTCATTGCAATTGCTTGGGGAAAAGACGAGCTGGATATGTCCAAAATTATCTCTGCTGCCTTTGTTTTTGCAGGTGTTTGGTTAACGAGCCGACCGCAAAGTAAAAATTAGGAACTTAGGTCTACGTGTTCATAAAATAGCTGAAAAATGAACACGTGTGTAATTCTGTCCATTTTTGAATGTATTTTTGACTTAAGTTCACATTTAGCTAATTTATTGGACATATGAAAAAGGTCAAATTTGATAGGGCTATTCCATATAATGATCTTAAAGACTTACCTCCTTCAGACTCAATTTTTGATACTGAGGTTTTATTAAAATGGGGGATTACATCGCGAGCATTGGCGGAACTCAATCGGAATTGTTTGCGAATACCTGAACCGAATATGTTAATTAATACAATTTCACTTCAAGAAGCTCAATCCTCTAGTGCAATTGAAAATATTTTTACAACCGATGATGAATTATACAAAGCAATATCTGATACTGTTCGAGAATCGAATTCAACTCATGCAACAAAAGAAGTACTTAGATATCGAGAAGCAATGTGGGCTGGATATTTATCTATTAAAGAAAACGGAAAAATAAATTTAAAAACTACGATCGATGTTTTTCAACAAATTCAAAGAACTAAACAAGGAATTCGTTCAGCACAATCACAAATCGTAATTAAAAGAGGACAGAGTGAATTTAAACCTGGAGAAATAATTTATACACCGCCAAGGGGGGAAGGCATTATTGAACAAAAGATGATGAATCTATTTACCTATTTAAATGATCATAAAAACTATACTCATGATCCACTTTTAAAGATGATAATTGGTCATTATCAATTTGAGGCAATACATCCTTTTGTAGATGGGAATGGTAGAACAGGCCGAATTTTAAATCAATTGTATTTAATAAATGAAGGTCTATTATCTCACCCTGTTTTGTTTTTGAGTAAGTATATTTTAGAGAATAAAGATGAATATTATGCTAAGCTTGCTGCTGTTACATTGCGAGGCTCTTGGAAGCCTTGGATAATGTATATGCTAGATGCAATTCATAAAACTGCCATTATCACTAACCAACGAATTGATGATATATTAATTCAAATGGATGCTACTTATTTACATGCAAAAGGCAAAATAAAATGGTATAATTTGGAGATTCATCTCATGATATTTTCTCAACCCTATATAAAACCCAAACGCTTGGGAAGTTTATTAAAAATTAGTAGTCGAACTACTTTAACGAAATATATGAATCAATTAGTTGATGCGGGAATTTTAAGTCCACAATATGATTCAAAAGAAGTGTTCTTTATAAACAACGACCTAATTAGAATTCTTCAATCTAAATAAATTAGCCTTTTCTTCTTGGCTTATTGTATTTCTCCCGCATTTGTTGGGCGCGGGTTTTACGAACGTTGACTTTTTTATTCTTGTCTTTCTTTTCGTGGAAAGCTGGTCCAGGTTCGTATTTACTCTTCTTGACTTTAGAACCCGGCATATTGATATGCGGTAGTTCGTCGAGTGTGAGGACGCTTGATATTTCTACTTCTTCGGGAATAGGCAAACGCTCGATGTTCATTTGCATCAATTCCTCAATGGATTCAATCATTTCGGCATCTTTCTCCATCACAAACGTAATGGCGTCGCCTTTTGCATCAGCACGACCGGTACGGCCAATGCGGTGGATGTAATTCTCCATCACATCGGGCACATCGAAATTGATTACGTGCGAAACGCCAGTAATATCAATACCGCGAGATAGAATATCGGTGGCAATTAGGATGCGTTGTTTTCCTTCGGCAAAATTCTCTACGGCTCGAAAACGGGTGTTTTGCGCTTTATTGGAGTGGATGATGCCGGATTCGGTTGGGAATTCTGCTTCGAGGTGCTCGTAAAGTTTATCAGCTAATTTTCTGCTGCCGGCAAATAGGAGCACGCGGTCCATATTGTCTTGACTGAGCAAATGATTGAGCAGATTGAGTTTGGTGTTGTAGTTAGGCACTTCAATAACAGTCTGCGAGATGTTATCGAGCGGACTACCAGCTGGCGCAGCTTCAATTCGTATAGGAGCACGGAAATAGGTGCTGATCATGGAATCGACATCGTCGGAAAGCGTGGCAGAGAACATGAGCGTTTGGCGCTTTGGAGGAAGCACATCGAAAATGCGTTCGAGCTGAGGACGAAAACCGAGGCTGAGCATTTCATCTACTTCGTCGATGACCAAACGTTTGATGGTTTTGGTTTTTAATGTTCCATCAAGAGCAAGATCAAGCAAGCGACCGGGAGTGGCAACGAGAATGTCGAGGCCTTTGTGAATCGCATCTTTTTGGGTACGAATGTTTGCACCACCATACACACCAACAGCAGTGATGTTCATGTAGGTAGCGAGTTTGGTAATTTCTTCGACTACTTGAACTACTAGTTCGCGGGTTGGAACGAGGATAAGTGTTTGAGGAAGTTTGTCTTTGGAGAATTTCCAGAGACGCAAGCAGGGCAGGAGATAAGCTATAGTTTTTCCGGTACCAGTTTGTGCTAATCCAACCACGTCGTTACCCGCCATCATAGCTGAGAAGGCGCGTTCTTGAATGGGAGTTGGATGCTCAAAACCTAAATCGTTGATAGCATTTAGGAGCGGAGTGTTGAGGTTTAAATCGGAAAAACTGCTTTTACTCATGGTGTTTGCTGGGCTGGTAAAGGTAGGTGAAAAGATAAGCTTGTTTGACTATTCTCCATAGGCTGTAGTATTTAGCAACATATGAAATGGAATGTCTGCGTAAGCGATAGAGCCAAATGCCGTGCATGGGCGATAGCGCGGTGCGTGTGTATATGTAGCGGTGCGAAATAGACATACGCATACGCCCAAACACTTATTTTTTTAAAGCGCGTCGCGGAGTTGGTCGATTTTTTTCAATTGGGCTTTGAAGAATTGATTGCGGATTTTCTCAGCCATGCCGCTGATTTGAATGGATTTACGTTTTAGGTTATCCATCCAGAGCAAGTGTTGTTTGTTGAAGGCTTCGTTACGGGTGAGGATGGAGTTGAAGGTGTTGTAACCGATAGAGGAAATGGCACTTTCGCCGGTGCTTACATAGATGGAGTTGTTCCCAATCATTAAATCGCAGAGGTACACATTGAGCACAGCGCCCGTGGATGCGCCATTGTAGCCAATTTTTTGTCCGATTTCGGTTTGGCGGGCAACGCGACGAATGAGCTCTTCCATTTGGTCGATTACAGTCAATGCCGCATCCTTGCTGACAAAGAATCCCGCATCCCAATAGAATTTGATTTGTTGCAAGGTGCTTTCGATGGTTTCGTCGGTCCAGATTTCGGTTCCTGGAATTTCGGCATAGTGCTGATACAGTCCTTTTAGAAGTTCGGTATCGAAATACTCTTCTACGGGAAAAGGGTAATGACTGCTTTCGAACTCGGGAATATTGAGAATGGATTTCATCCAGTAAAGCAGCTTGAAGGCGGTCAAAGCAGGAAAGCCGAAATGGTAAAACATGGGAATGTCTTCGGCGGCGTAGTGAAAATCGGGTTGTGCGTGTTTGCGGAAGGATTTCAATTGTTCGCTCAGCGTTGCCAAGTAATTGCGGAACTGATCGAGGCTTTGGTCGAGCGGATTGAACTGAAAGGTGACTACGTCGGGCACTTCGTTGTTGAGAGCTTCGAGCGGAATGCTGTAATGCAGGCAAATCTTCACGGTTTCGTCGAGCGTGATGGCTGTTTCGCAACGCAATCTTCGGTACGCCCCGTCCTGACTGATTTCCAGAATATCCATAAGGTCGCGCGCCAGGTTTACTTGACCGGGAACCAATGTCTTGAGCAGCGCAATAAAACGTTGCTGATGAAAAATGCGGGTTTTGTTTGGCATTATTCCGTAAATGAGTTGCTTTTGATTTGTGTGATATGCGTAAATGTCAAATGTAGTTTGAAAATAATACTAAATCAAGTGCAAAATTAGATCTGTTAGTGGCGTGGAATTATTAAATATTAATTGAAGTCCTAATGTGTTGGTGAATATCCGTAGAAGTGAGGTGTTGAACTGCTGCAACTTTGTCTCAACAAAAAACCAAAAACAAATTCTTATGAAACGTCTGACACTTTCCCTAATCCTTTTCGTAGCTACTTCATTTTCACTTTTAGTAGCTCAAAGCAATCGTCCACTTTTAGCGGTGGGAGATATTGATGCAAATGATGCACTTCCTGGAAACGGTTATTCCACTTTAACCGAAATGGCCATGCGTAAAATGGAGCGCATTGGTACTTACGAGATACTTGATCAATACGACATGAATTTCTTAGCTAAACGCGATGGAATTAATTTGACTGGTTGCTTTTCGAAAATTTGTCTAACCGAAATGGGAACAAAACTTCATGTAGATAAAATTCTAACCGGAAGCATTCGTACAGTAGGCGATAACATCACCGTGAATTTCCGCATACTCGATGTGAAAAACGGAACGGTAGAACGTACACACACTAACGATTTCTTGAAAATCAATGCTGAATACCGCAATATGATTGAGATTACTTTGGATGAGTTGATGGGTAATCCGGTAGATGAGGAAATCAAGAAAAAACTCACCCTGAAAAATGATTTCGATAATACCGTAAACAACCCATATCAACTGCGTTTGAGAACTGATGGTCCGCGTATGGGATTCACTATGTTCACCGGAGAAACAGCTGCAATTTTAGGTTCGAACCGCAACAATGGTGGTTTTGAAGCACAACCGATGATGTTCCAATTCGGATATCAGTTCGAGAAACAGTATTTGAATGAAGGGAATTTCCAAGCCTTGTTTGAGTTTATTCCGATGATGACTGGATTAGATCAAGGACTTTTCATTCCAAGTATTACCGTGATGAATGGTTTACGTAACAACAAAAACGGATGGGAATTCGCATTCGGACCAACTTTCTCAGTAGTAACTAAAAGTCAAGGTTATTACACCGCCGACACACATAAATGGACTTTGTTAAACGATAGTCTTCAAACTCCAGAAAATGCCGATGTGATTACTCGTTTGGACAGTCGCGGTGATGCAGCCATACAAGCAGGTTTCATCTTCGCTTTTGGTAAAACGTTCAAATCTGGAAAATTGAATATACCTGTGAATGCCTTCTTGATTCCCAACAACAAAGGTTTGCGTTTCGGAGTGTCGTTCGGATTCAATGCACGTGATCGTTATGCATATAGTCCGGTAAGATAAGTGTCAGCAGCTAGTCCTCATGATTGGGGCAAACGCTCGGAGAGAAATCTTCGGGCGTTTTTTATTTGGGTGAGATTGAACGAGTATTGAACATCTGTGAAAGCAAATTGAATCGAACGAATCCTGTATATTCACCGCCCTAAACTGAATTCCGAAATGAAAAAGCATTTCCTTTCCTTGATCTTGAGTGCCGCTGTTGGTAGCCTTTTGGCACAATCGGCCATGACTCCAGAGCAGTTATTAAAAGTAGCACGCGTATCGGCTATTGGAGTGACAAAAGACGGTAAGAATCTCGTGTATCGAGCTAGCGTTCCTGATTTAGCTGCCAATAAAAACAGCTCTAAACTTTATATGATTCCATTAGCCGGAGGAGTTGCAACTCCACTCGATAGTTTGGGTTCGCTAGTGGCTGATGCTAGCATTAGTAAAGATGGAAAATACCAACTTCAAGAGCATTTGGTGAAAGTGGATAAGGTGAACGCTGTCGATTATTATCCCGAAATGACCAAAGCCAATGTGCAGATTTACGATGGCTTGAATTATCGTCACTGGGATACGTGGGAAGATGGAAAATACCGTCACGTTTTTCTTCACAAAATGATCAATGGAAAAGCGGATGAAGGAAAAGACTTGATGCCGGGTGAGCCGTATGATAGTCCGCAGCAACCGATGGGCGACGAAAGCGATTACACATTCAGCAACGATGGAATGCAAGTGGTTTATGTGTGCAAGAAAAAATCAGGAACAGCTTACGCAATCAGCACCAATACCGATTTGTACAGCTATGATATAACTACTGGTTTAACGTCAAATTTGACTGAAGGGCGAATGGGTTATGATACCGATCCATTGTTCTCCTCTCAAAATACCTTGGCTTGGTTAAGCATGAAACGTGATGGCTATGAAGCGGATAAGAACGACATTATTGTTCGTGGAAAAGCGGGCGATATGAATTTAACTGCGAATTGGGATGGTACAGTAAAATCGTATCGTTGGGCAGATGATGGAAAAAAAATCTATTTCACTGCAGCGATTGATGGAACCTTGCAATTGTTTGAAGTGGATTATCCTGGAATGACTAAGAAATTGCCAGTTGTTCAGCAATTGACCACTGGTGATTTTGATATTACTGGAATTGTTTCTCAAGTTGGAAACACCTTGTTGTTGAGTCGCACGGATATGAATCATGCTTCAGAGATTTATACTTACGACATGAAGAGCAAAGGCTTAAAGCAGCTTACTCATGTGAATGATGAATTGTATGCTGGGGTGAAAATGAGTAAAGTTGAACGTCGCTATGTGACTACAACCGATGGTAAGAAGATGTTGGTGTGGATGGTTTATCCACCCGATTTTGATCCAGCTAAGAAATATCCAACCTTGTTGTATTGTCAAGGAGGACCGCAATCTCCAGTGACTCAGTTTTACTCATTCCGTTGGAATTTTCAGGTAATGGCAGCGCAAGGATATATTGTAGTTGCACCTAACCGTCGTGGATTACCAGGTTTTGGAGTGGAGTGGAATGAAGCGATTAGTAAAGACTGGGGTGGACAATCGATGCGCGATTATTTGAGTGCGATTGATGATGCTTCGAAAGAAAGTTATGTGGACAAATCGCGACTTGGTTGTATTGGAGCTAGCTATGGTGGTTATTCCGTTTTCAATTTGGCAGGTATGCACAACAAGCGTTTCAAGACCTTTATTGCTCACGCGGGTGTTTTCGATTTGAAGAGTATGTATGGAACAACCGAAGAAGTGTTCTTTACCAACTTTGATATGGGTGGTGCTTATTGGGAAAAGAACAATGCAGTGGCACAAAAAACCTATGCTGAATTTGACCCAAGTGCGAAAGTGGGTAACTGGGATACACCGATGTTGATTCTTCACGGAGGAAAAGATTTCCGTGTTCCTGAAGGACAAGGATTTGAAGCGTTCCAAGCTTTGCAGTTACGCAATATCAAA
>DAOOQW010000061.1:0-10927 GCA_035388945.1 Flavobacteriales bacterium | reverse complement strand
GCATCGCGCTGGTGTCGGCAGGTTTGGCGGTGAGTTTTACAGGTACTGGCGCATAATTACCGTTGTGCGTGAAGTTTAGATCGAAGTAATTAGATGCAGCAATTGCCGATAAATGTGTGGGTAATGGCTGATTGAATTCGTATGACCGAATAACTGTATCACCACTTAATTGCTGTTCACCCAAAAAAGTACCCTGACAATGAGCTTTGTACGAACCTGATGTTTTTACGTGATAGGCGTATGTGGCTCGTTCGACAAATGAGTCGAAACAGGGATACCAAACTTTTCCAAAATTGGGAGGAATGGTAGATAAGCCAATTCCTAAGTTGTAGATATAGCCACTTTCAAAATAGAATCCGCCCCAAACTGGATCTCGATAAGGATGACCATGATAATAGATTGTAAGAGAATTGGTGTCGTTAAGCGTGAGTGCTGATGGATATTGAACTTTGACGAACTGACTATCGGTTGCAAAAGGAAGCAGCCCAGATTCGTTCTTAACGGAGTCGACAATTAGGCGAACGAGATCAAAACGGATGAAATCGAGATTGGCCATTTTAGGAAGAAAGGTGATTTCTGTTTGAGCAGAAATTTGCTGACTTCCATATGCAGTTAGATCGATTGCAATATCATAATGAAGGATGTCGAAGGTATCGCTGCGAAGGATGCTTTCATTTAAACTCCTGCTCGCTGAGGAGGATAATGCTTGACCTTTTCCTGCTGATTGACGCCAATGCTGACAACCATAAGGATGCGGTTGTGCAACTATAAGCAGGGAACTCAGGCATAAAATGCAAGTCAGAAGAAAACGCATACAAGTCAATTTTGAACGAAAGTATAGGAAAATTCGAAGAAATTGAATGAGTTTACATTGATTAATTCATCCAATTAGGCATCAAACCAGCATTAAATCAGAACTGAATTGTTGCATTAGAGCAACATTTTCAACAAGAATGTTGACGCCCATTAACTATTGCTCAAGAATAAGAATTGAATGAGAATAGAATCAGTAGTAGACTGGAGAACACCAAGCCTAATTTCTATGCAAGAACGCAGGAAATTACCTAGTTATTTTGATTAATAACTCGCTGATGATTAACAGCTTTAATCTCGTTCCGCTCACGCTGACTTGTGGCTGTGTAATAATGATGAGCCTTCAAGAAATTATCCTGAAGTTTAATCCAATCTGATAGACTGAAATTTGGATTCGAGTGCTTTATTTCACGGAATAGTCGATCGCTGATTTCATCGTAATCGTTACGCCCGAGGTAGTCAAGATCGGCGTCGCAGAGTACTTCAGCAATTTTGCTCATGGGCACTTGAGGGATTTTAGTTGCCATGATAGCTTCACAAACTAAATCCAGTTCATCGGTAGTAAGAGGGAAGTTATTTAACATTTCCCGAGCAATGTCGCAGCTTCTGGCTTCGTGATCTTGTGGTGATTGAATAAATCCGGTATCGTGAAAAACAGCAGCTAAAAGTACAAGCAGTGTTTCTTGATCGCTGAGCTGTTCAGCCTTAGCCAAACGCGTCGCTTCTCTAATTACATCTTCGGTATGATCCAAACAATGATAATACAGATGCGGAGGAAGTTTATCCGTTAACAGCTGGAAAACTACCTGTTTGACCTCTTCAAAAAGTTGCTGCCTGTTGTTCATGCGTTGTTTCAGGCATTAATATACGATTCCATGTGCGTAATTGTTTGCAATAATAAAACATCTGTCGGAAACGATTCGCATTCTGAGGACTGTGTTTATCGTTTTATGTAATTGAATCAGATTGGAGCGGCAATTAAATCAGCGTTGCCCATAATTAAAGGCTTTCCTTCAAGCCATTCTTGCTCATGACGTGCATCTACAATGATAGGCATTCGCTTCGCTGAATTATGAATCTGACTCATTAATTCGTTGGCTTCGGTGGTGAGGATGGTGTATGTTTTCAGGATTTCACCGGTTGATTTATCTACCCATTCGGTCCACAAACCAGCAAAGGCAAATGCTTCCCCATTGGGAGTCGTGATTTCAAATTTCTGTTTCTTTTTGCCTTTTTCATCCAACCACTGCCATTCATAAAAGCCATCAGCAAGTACTAAACATCGGTTGTGGGTGATGTTTCGGAAGGAAGGCTTCTCCCCTATTGTTTCGTAACGGGCATTGAGGGTGTTTTTTCGAAAACTACTGTCTTTTGCCCAAGCAGGAATAAGTCCCCAGTTCAGGAGCTCGATTGTTTGGGGATGCAGATGGGTGATGACGGGCGTTTGAGGATATTGAAATCCATTGTAGATGCCCGGTGTGTACTGTTCTTCGTGAAGAAATTCGGCTTTAAACCTAGCTTTAAGTTCCTGAGCCGATTTGGATTGCTTGGAGTGAAAACACATCAGGTATGAATGATAATGATATCGCTCAGTTTGGTGGTGTAGCGGGGCGATAGTTTTTCCTGCTTCATTTTCCACACACGTTTTTGATCTTGCGCTGCGAGCCGAATCTTCTGCTGTCCGCACATCGCGTTAATCTTATCGACCGCCGTCATGAGCGGAATGTGAAGTGCGTTGCTATTGTCGAACAGGCGCAATTGAGTTTTGTCTTGTGGCGTGAAGTCCATCACAAGTACGCCAGCTTTTTTGTAGTGATAACCTTCGCGAAAGATATGCTTAAGAGCCTGCTTAGCGAATTTGGCAAGTTCAATTCCGGAGTTGGTTGCGAAAGGTAGCTTGACTACGATATTCCGGCTGTACTGAGGTAAATCTTTGCGGTGACCGTTGGTATGAATAAACACCATGATGGTATTGCAGCATGACTTCTGTTTGCGGAGTTTCTCGGCGCAGGAAACGGCGAATGTGGCTACGCGTTCCTCGAGTTCGGCGAGTTTGGTGTAATTGCGTTCGAAGGAGCGTGTGGTGGCGATATTTTTCTTGGGTTGCACCAGTTCGAGATCGAGCGTGGGCGAGCCTTGCAGATCGTGTTTGAGGCGTAGGCCGACAATCGACATGTGATGTTGCACCCAAGCATCGTGCAGCTGAGTGAAGTCGTAGGCAGTCTTCACACCGATGAGCCGAAGCCGTTTGGCGTGCTGACGACCAATTCCCCACACATCTTCAATCTGAACCCATTTGAGCGCTTTGATGCGTTTTTCCTCGGTGTTGATGAGATAGGAACTGCCTGTTTCCTTGGGGAATTTCTTGGCAATCCGATTGGCAATTTTCGCCAGCGCTTTGGTAGGAGCAATCCCAACGCTGACAGGTATTCCAGTCCATTTGGTTACCCTGCGCTGCATGTCTTTTCCGTATTCCTGCAGGTCGAAACGTTCGAAACCTTTGAGTTTGAGGAAGGCTTCGTCGATGCTGTAAATTTCGATATCGGGCGTGTATTCGCCGAGGATGTTCATCACCCGCTGACTCATATCGCCATAGAGCGGAAAATTGGCGGAGAAAACGTGTACCTGATGTTGCACAAAAAGCGCTTCGTATTCGAATGCTGGGGCGCCCATGGGAATTCCAACGGCTTTGGCTTCGTTGCTACGAGCAATCACGCAACCGTCGTTGTTCGACAGCACCACAATGGGTTTACCGATGAGTTCGGGGCGAAAAACCCGCTCACAGGAAGCGTAAAAGTTGTTGCAATCGACGAGGGCAAACATTAGAATGATTTAATCACGTGCGTGACGATTCCCCAGATGAGAAAGTCGTTTTCGGCGGTTACTTGAATGGGTTTATAGAGTTCGTTGGCGGGCATGAGCCAGCATTCTTTTTTATCGATTCGGATGCGTTTGATGGTGAATTCGCCATCGAGGTAACACACGGCAATTTTCCCATCGGCAGGCTGAAGACTTTTGTCAATCACGAGCAAATCTCCATCGTTAATGCCTTCATCTTTCATGGATTGCCCTTTCACGCGACCGTAGAAGGTGGAAGAAGGATGTTTGATGAGGTGCTTGTTGAGATCGATGGTAAGATCGGTGAAATCCATTGCCGGCGAGGGAAATCCAGCACTAATGCCTTCGGAAACGAGGGGCAAATCGAGTGCTGTATCCGAAAGAGCGGAATAGATATCGAGGTTATTGGAAGAATGTAATTTGAGAGCAGCCATGCGCGTATGAGCAAGGCGGAAACTAGTGTGTTACTGGCATTTACCAGCTAACGAACTCCTCCTTGCTACTTGTGCAAGATACGAAAGGGGTAGAAAAAAGACACGCGCGAGGCGGATGTTTTTTGCCTATTTCGGCATCAATCTATGCACACTTAAATTGCCAAAATTGGAGAGCTGAATGAATTGAATGTGTCAAATAAAATAAACAGACATTCTAATTTACAAATGCACGACTTTCTTGGTGCGACTTTGCTGTCCAGCTCCTCTGAGAACAAGAAAATAAATCCCTGCTGGTAATTGTGACATACTGATCTGAGTATTTCCAGCCATAAGTCCCTCAGTCAAAACCTCTTTACCATCCATCGTGATTAAAGAACACGAGCTGAATGAATTGTTGTTCAAAATGGTCAGTTGATCTATAACCGGATTAGGGAAAACGTTAATATTCTCTTGTATTTCGTTTTCGCTAAGCGAAGTGGGCACTCCAAACTTATTAATCAATCTCAGAACATTAGAACAAGATGTGTCGAATATGGCATAACCGACAAGTCCCTTGGTTATATCATCGTAGCCGTCAAAGATTTTTGTTTCTATTTCGGTTGAATCGGTGGTGCAGAAACAGTTGGTTGGTATAAATATGTTCAGATCTGTTCGGTTGTCGATGTTATACAAGGCGTTTGAACAAATACGGTTATTTTCTATGACAGGCATAGGCTGACCGAAACTTATTGGACCAAAGGCTACGCCGGTTTGATTCTGCTCAATCAGGCAATCATTTACCTGAGAACCAAATCCCACTTGCAATGCAGTGCCGTTGTTGTTAAAAGTGCTGTTTGTAACTGTTAGGTAAGTAGTATTTGTTACAGCATCGGTATTACCAATAAAAGTACACGAATCAATTAAGCCGTTGTTAGCATTGGTGTATGCAAGTATGTTGTTCTCGAATAGTGTATTTCTAACCAAGGTACCATTTATGGAACCGGAGTTAATGCCAATGCCCAAGCTATTATTGCGAACCACGCAATTATTCATGTCTAGACTACTGGCATATATGAAAAGTGCAGAATTATTATCATCAAAAACACAGTTTCTGAATGTAAAATTGGCCCAACCGTAAATGGCCGTTTCGTTACCCAAAAAAACACAGTCTTCGGCTATCAAATCTATTCCTACCACCACGGCATTTGCGTTATAGCTGAAGTTGCATTTGTTCAATTGGATAAGCGATGGCACTGAACCGTCATATACAAAGGAAGAAACGGCGTTAGCTATATTCACGTAATTGTAATTAATGCTGGCACCTTGAGAGTTCTTGATAATAATTCCCTGCCATGCACCAATTGTTGTTAAAGCTGTATCGGCTCTGAATGTAATAGGAGCATCGGAAGTACCAACCATATTTATGGTACCGCGGGTTTCTAGATAGTACTGGGTTCCCGATCCGCCGTTTTCTTTTACTCGCACCTCTACACCGGGTTCTATGGTTAATGTTATCCCAGGAAATACCACAATATTGTTGGTCATCAAGTATGGACTATTAGCCAGAGTCCAAGTTGTGTTGGTATAAATACCTCCGCTTACCGCTGTTTGTGCGGATACGATTTTACCCAATCCAATAATTCCCAGAAGTGCGAATAAAATTTTGCTATTCATCATCGATGATATTTTTCGATGATAAACACAGGCAAATTAGAAATGTTCAGGATGAATCAGGGAAAAAGGGAAAAAGTAAAAAAGGGGGAAAGTATAAAGTAGAAAGTAAAAAGGGGAGAGTAAAAAAGGGGGAAAGTAGAAAGTAAAAAGGGGAAAGTAAAAAAGGGGAATTGAGAATAATCGTTGATGCTAATAGCTATTATAAAACATCTAATCTAAAGCAATCCGTTAATCAAATTTGGTTATCCCAAACGGAGTAATTAGGCGTCGGGATTATCGCTGTAGCGAAGTTGTTCAAGTAGTTCGGTGATTTTACGAAGTTCGTCCTTCTCCTTATCACTCAAGGTATGAATGGGCGAAACGGCCGGTTTCAACTGAGCTGGAGAAACCGAGGGCAAAGGAGCTTTATCGAAAGACTTTGCAGCGAATATGTGCAATGGGCTTTTCATGATGCTAAAGTTGAAACGGATGCACTGTTTGAAGATTGTGTAGCAGCAGGTTGATTTAGCGTAAACTGAAATGGTCTAAAGGAAGAACTGCTTTGCTTTGGCCAATGGAAGACGAAACGGGTAAACTTGCCCACTTCCGACTCAACGCGAATCGAACCGCCACTTTCTTCCACAATTTTCTTCACGATAGCAAGTCCAACACCGGTACTTTCGAAGGTATCGCGCGCTTGTAATGTTTGGAAAATGACGAATATTTTTTCGTGGAATTGTTCATCAATACCTGGCCCGTTATCCTCAATCGAGAAAACGAAATCGCTCTCCTCCTCTTTGCAATCAATATTGATAATAGTTTCGTCTTTATCGCTGTGTTTAATGGCGTTACTGATTAGGTTTGAAAACACCTGTTGCAACTTCATCCTTTCGGTAAATAGAACAGGAAGTTTATCAGTAATCTGGATATGAACATGCTCGTCTTGTACAAGCGTATCAACCACTTCGTCGATAAGCTCTTTGACATTCACGTTTACATTCGGACTTTTCACTCGGTCGGCACGAGAATAATCGAGAATACCGTTAATCAAACCTTCCATACGCATCACTCGACCTTTTAGCATTTTAAAGTGGTCGCTAGCATCTTCGGTAAAACGGTCTCCAATGTCTTCTTCAATCCAAGCAGTAAGATTACTAATGGCACGAAGTGGAGCTTTTAAGTCGTGAGAAACCACGTAAGCAAACTTATCGAGCTCTTTGTTGGCTTTTTCCAGATAAGTATAGTATTCAGCCATTTTCTCTTCCGCCTTTTTACGCTCGGTAATGTCGCTCTCTACGTGGATGAAACGCGAAACCCGACCATCTTCTTCCATAACGGGAGTAATGGTAACCTGAACCCAAATGGTATGACCATTTTTATGGTATTTCTGAATCTCCCCCGAAAAGGATTGATTGCGTGAAGTTAAATCTTGAATACGTTGTATCGTTTCCTTAGCGGTAAGCGGACCATAGAAGAGATCCTGCGATTTGCGGCCAATAACTTCATCGAATGTAAATCCCTTCATTCGAACAAAACCTTCGTTCACCCATTCGATAAAACCAAAACGATCAGTAATGAGAACCGAGTTATCGGTACTGGATGCAACAAGAGAGAGTTTTTTGAGTTCTTCGTTCTTCTTTTCGAGTGAATCCTTTGCCTCGGTAACTTTAGCAATAACGATGTTTTTAGAGCTTTCGAGATTATTGGAAAGACTGTAAATGAGAAGTGTACCAGTACAATAGGTAATGAGATAATCAAGATTAAGCATATCACCTGTAGAATCACTATCGATGATATTTCTTACATCATGTCCAATTGTAGAGGTGTAGATATAGAAGAAAATAATGTTGAGAATACTGAGCACCGAAATAATTTTCCCTTCTCTATTTCCGAGCAACATGAAAGTGACCAGAATAAAGGAGCCGAGGTATATCATTCCCGAGTTTCGAATACCTCCTGAATAGTAAGTAACCACATGTAGAGTAAGTATAGTACTCAGAATGGCTATTCGATATGCTACTTTATAATTGAGGTGTCGATCAAGTAAAAAGTAATTAACCGCAATGATTAAAGTAAGTAGAATGAGGGCAATTCCGATAAAATCGGACCAATGAAAAATGGAAATTACCTGATAGGTAATTGTTAGAGAAATCAGGAATGACGTAAGCGAATAGGTACGAAACAGATTGAGTCGTTGTCTCGAAATCAAATCATCTTCGTGCAAAGGTAGCTGCGCGTTGCGGATGAGCAATTTATCTAAAATACGCCTGGTGTAGTTTTGTTTCATTTCCCAGATGTTATAAGAGACAATTATGATATGTGTCTCAGCAGTTTATTCGGAACATACCCCTAAATAGTTACTTCTGTAAACATGTAAAAGAGGTCAATCTTCAATTACATCTTACACGAAATGTGACCAATAGAAATTACTACAAAATGTAAGTATGAAGTTACTCTTTTTTCAATCGCCCGATTAAAGGAAACCATTTTCCTTGTCGAATGCGCGGACGGGCTAAAGCCAAGTATAAACCAGCTCCTGAGATAAATCCAAAAACAAAGCCTTCACGCAAAAAAACGAAACTTTGGCTCCAACCTTCTAAAATACCAATGGCAAATGCCGCAAATAAGAAAACAAGTCCCCAACCAATTAGCAGTTGAATACCTGCCATAGTAATTTTATTTTGAACAGGTTCAGAATGGAAGAATTCGGAATGATTAAGTGTATTATTCATCATTCGTCCCCAAGCAATCAACATACATAATACAAGTCCAATCCCTAGCAAGTAAGTTTGACCGCTAGAAATGAGTGCATTGAATAAACCATGAAATCCTGCTGCAATGGGATAAGCAAAACAAAAAACTACGAATCCGGGAATATTGAAGCGTTTTTTAAATGCATACATGCAATATGCAATTAACGAAGAGGTAAACATGTGCATTACGGCAGTATAAAAGGCTCTTCCTTCAATGATATGAAGATTCCTACTGAAATACAATACGTTTTCTAATGCTGCAAAACCCATAGCTCCAAGTGATGCATATTTTATGTAATCGAATGATTCGTTAATAACTCGCTTGCTCATTAGCAAAAGGAGAAAGGGAGAAATCTTGGCTAATTCTTCGAGAGAAGCGACGGAAAAAAAATGAAATTGAAATCGAATAGCAAAGTTTCCATCCTGAGGACGAGCCATGATTTGAGGAAAGAAATAGTACACAGAAAAAATACCTGCAACAGAAAAGACGCCAAGTAAAAAGCAAATCCAAGTATATCGCCATTGTTCGGGTTCAAATACATCCATTTGACGAAGAAAACGGATGTAAACCAATGCGATTAAAAAGGAGGCAATTAGCGCGAAATAGAACATGTGGAGAAATAAAAATGAAATATACAAAAATGAAAATCAGTCATTTTAGAAAGTCTTAAAATGATGTAGCTTGCAACATGATGTGGAATGATTTGCTTCAAATTACAGGAAGAACAGTTGCGGTTTATTTATTTATCGTATTGTTTCTAAGAATATTTGGAAAGAAGGAATTAGCCCAACTTTCAGTTGTAGACCTCGTATTCATTTTACTAATAAGTAATTCGGTTCAGAATGCTATGGTTGGCCCCGATACTTCATTGACAGGTGGGTTAGTCGCAGCAGGAGCCTTATTTATCACCAATTTTATTTTCAAATATCTATTCAGGAAATTACCTTTTATCAATCGTTTAATTCAAGGTGAACCAATCATGTTGATTTATAAGGGAGTGGTAAAAAATGGAAACCTGAAACAAGTTCAAATGAGTTTGGAAGAATTAGAGGCTGCAATTAGGGAACATGGAGTTGAACATATTAATCAAGTTGATTTAGCCATATTTGAGGTTGATGGAAATATCAGTGTATTGAGTAAGAATTTTCAGCATAGTACCCATCACAAACATATGTCACATAAACCAACATTAAAATCGAATATTTAATGCATCCTTGGCACGATATAACACCCGGTTCTTCAATTCCTGAACGAGTATTTGCAATTATTGAAATACCTAAAGGCAGTAAAGCAAAATATGAAGTTGATAAACCTAGTGGATTGATAAAACTAGATCGGGTTTTATTTTCAGCTGTTCACTACCCTGCTAATTATGGATTTATTCCACAAACCTATGCAGGCGATCATGATCCACTCGATATTTTAGTTTTTAGTCAGATCGACTTCCCTCCTCTTACCTTGGTAGAAGCCACTGTTATTGGTGTTATGCGCATGGTTGATAAAGGCGAAACAGATGATAAAATTATAGCAGTAGCTACTCAAGATATTTCGGTGAATTACTTGAATGATTTATCCGAATTACCTCCTCATACTATGATGGAGATTCAACGCTTTTTCGAAGATTATAAACGATTAGAAAACAAAAATCCTGTAGTAATTCCTACCGTTCTTGGGAAAGAAGAAGCGTATGCAATTATTCAAGAAAGCTTGGTTGAATACAAAAAGTTGTTTCCGAAAAAAGACTAATTATTCTCCTTCTTTTTGTCTTTAAATAAATCTCCCATCGTCTCAAATTCGCGTCGGTAAAATAAACCTACACCTTGTGTATACGGCACGTCGTTACTTACAAGTAAATACTGATTGGAACGGTTGAAAACTCGTACACGAACAGCTCCATCTTCGGTTACTTTAATCTCTATATTAAATTCACCCACCATGTTGGTTGTATTAGCTGATGTTGCAACAGAACCAGCCGTTCCAACATTCCCATCTATACTAATTCGATCGTTGAATAATTGCGTTTGTAGGTTAACCGATACTTGATCTTTTGAAGCTACTCCGCCCTGACTATAATTTACTCCAATATTAAAGTCATTACTCAACTGTGAAAGCATATTACTCAGCTGACTAGTTAATAATTCACTTGCATTTGACCCTACTCCATTTAACCCAGTTGTTTCGGTTGCACCACCTTGATTTGGCATGAATCCCCGGAACATAACTAAGGAAAACACCTGCTTATTTAATTCATCCTCGCTGTATATCTGCGATTTAAATAGGTTGAGTGTATTATCGTCGGCATTAGGAAGTGTAATATCGAATGTGATTTGAGGTTTCATGAGTTTATCATTCAAATTCATGATTGCATTCACATCAATTGTACGTTTAACAGCAGCACTCGAATCGATATTCTTCACTAAATCGTAGAGAGATGTTCTAACCTTATAAATTGCGGT
>DAOOQW010000060.1:1363-11078 GCA_035388945.1 Flavobacteriales bacterium | reverse complement strand
AGCTTGACCGAACCAATTTAGATGCACCATTTTCCTTGGCTTGGGATAGTGTAAAACGCTGATTTTTTTTGACACGTAAATGAATAAATATTCAACTAAAATGAATCAAACAGTCATCATTACCGGAGCTTCCACCGGAATAGGAAGAGCAGCAGCCGAGTATTTTGCTTCAAAAGGATGGAATGTCGCTGCTACTATGCGAAATCCTGAGAAATATCCCGAACTAAAATCGATTTCGGGAATTAAAACATACGTGCTTGATGTAACCAATCCTTCGAGTATTGATGCAGCATTAAGTCAAATTCAAAACGATTTCGGTCGAATTGATGCATTAGTTAACAATGCTGGATATGGCGTTGATGGCGTGTTTGAAGCCATGAGCGATGCTGTTATAGAAAAGCAGTTTGATACCAATGTGTTTGGATTGATGCGTATGACTCGAGCTATCATACCCATATTTCGTAATCAGAAATCAGGAACGATTATTCAAATTGCTTCGGTAGGTGGACGAGTGGCATTTCCATTATTTTCCATCTATCATGGCACCAAATGGGCTGTTGAAGGTTTTTCGGAGAGTTTACGCTATGAGCTAGAACCTTTAGGAATTAAGATGCGCATCATTGAACCGGGAGCTATTAAAACCGATTTTTATAACCGAAGTCGCGTGTTTGTCAAGCCAGAAACGACTAACCAATACGATGAATTTGTAGCGAAATGTGAGAAAACATCCAGTAATGCAGGTAATACAGGAGCTTCTGCATTATCAGTAGCAAAAGTCATTTATCGAGCAGCTACCGATGGTGGAAATCGTTTACGTTATGCAACTGGTTTTCCTGCACCCATGTTATTATGGATGCGCAAATGGATGCCTGATAGTTGGTTTAAGTTTGTTGTTAAATCGAGTTATGGAATTTAATATGAAGACAGATATTTCATTTATTGCCCGTTATTTCAAAGCAGAACTGCTCGAAAGTCTAGTCTTTATTGCAATTGGAATTATTACATTTTCCATAGCATTAGCAGCTTGGTTTAAATTTAAAACGCCCTTTTTATCGGGTTTAGCTTGGCCATTTTTGCTCATCGCATTCATCCAATTAACAGTAGGATTAAGTGTGTATTTCCGTTCTCCAAAAGATATAATACGAGTGGAAGAAATTGCCTTCAATTCTCCAGAATTATCTCAGCAAGAAATTCCTCGAATGGAAACTGTCATGAAGAATTTTGTAATTTACCGCTATGTCGAAATTAGTTTACTAGTAATTGGTATCGGATTATTAGTTTTCCTTTCTTCGGCTTTTGCCAGAGGAATTGGGCTTGGATTATTGATTCAAGCAGCACTTATGTTAGGAGCCGATTATTTTGCCGAAAAGCGCGGTTCAGAATATCAAGCAGACTTAATTAGCCACATGGATAAAATGAAAAATTAAGGTCGGAATCTTATCCGCTCTTGGTAATTGGAAATGGAGAAATTAAAGTCTAACCAAGTAATTCCTTCTTTCGATTCAAACAGGAAATAAGAATTTTCACGCGACTTAATTTTTCGATAATGTTTCGGATCAGATTGAACTCGTTTTTCGAGTGTTTCCTGTTTGTTGAGCACTAAAATCCGATGGAATTTAATCCGCTTAATTTTCGTGATTAAATGTCCACGGCGATCGTACGATTTTACAATGGTAGTAGGTAAATCATCCACCAAACATGGACAAGCATAAGGCAGTAATAAGTAATTGAATTCGTATGTTTCATTTATTGCAAATACAATTAAATCGGGTTTGTATTGATTGGAGATTTGTTGCAGCTCATTGCACTTATAAAACACATGTTCGATGGGCATTTGCTGAACGCGAATTTCCAGTTTATTAATAAAATCCCATTTACTACGAAGTGCTAATTCGTTATGCTTTTGAATGGTAATCATCGAGCTTAATGCTACAATAGCTAACAAGCTAATCCAGCTTGCTTGAAAACGTTTTATCCAAGCTGAAAAAATGGGAGCTAGGAATAAAATCAGCATGAGCGTAAAGCATAAAAACATGCGTGATAAGGGAAAGAAAATATCACTAGTAACGCCGTCTTTAATTTTCTCAAAACCAGTAGAAAAAACTAGAATACCTATAAAGGACAGATAAATCAGGAGCATTTCCCGATTTTTTGTTCGAATAAAAGTAATGAGAGGAATTAGTAGAAAGATAAAAACCAGCTGAGAGAATTTCCACAAACCGGGTGTTAAGTAGCCGAGCCAATTGTTCCAATTCGTCCAAAACTCATAGATGTATTTCCATTTGAACTTGCTTATTTCTATCGAGTGAACGAGGTAATGCGGATGAGTTAAATAAAAATTCCGTGTAAATAGTATCCACACTAAGCCAGGAACAGTGAGAATAAAGTAGAATATAAAAAATGAAATAGGTTTCTTGTAATGTGCTAGTGCCAATTTTACAAGAAAAGGAACAATAAAAATTACCGTGTTATAATTGAGCCAAAAGGCAAATGGCAAGGTAAATCCAGCTAATGCAAGCACCTTTTTATTTTCGGGAAAGAACCAAGCGGGAAGTAAAAATGAACAAGCAAATAATCCGGTTACAAAGCCTCTTGGTAATGCCGTAAATAAATCATAAAAAGGTGGTAACCATAAGTAAAGCAGCAAAGTGAAGATTGCTGCCCACCAATCTTTTTTTTGAATAAATAAAAGTGCAAGAATTAAATAGGGTAATAGTGAAATAAGTATTGAAACGAGTGGAAGCGCATAGTATTCCTTCATTCCCAATGCATAAAACGGCCATGCTAAGATGCTTTCAAGTCCCGAATTATAGGCTTGTCCATAAAAGCAAGGTTGAAAAAAATTACCTTTAGAAATATCGTGTAACGTCTGCCAAAGAACAGCTTGGTCGCAATCGGTATAAAGGATAGAGAAATGGAAAAAAACTTGAGTCTTAATCCACACGATCAGCATCAACAATCCAATAACAAGGAATGCAGATTTACTCGTATGGTTATGACTTAGAATTGTTTTCACGCGCTGAAAATTGGAGCGTAAAATTAATACGTTATCAAAATACGTTCGCACGAATAATTCAACATCATCCCAATCTAAAAACTCGCCTGCAATCGTAGATTTAACAAGCGACTCGTTAAATAATTTGGAATGGCATACGTACGATTCGTCACATCTTTAATCCAAGTATAAGAAACCGTATTATTTACGCCCAATAGATTAAACACTTCTAAACTCAACGTAAGTGTTTTCAAATTGTGAAACGGCGAAGTTTTAGGTAATGGTTTACCTGCACGAATAAACTGTTTCGAAAATCCAATATCCACACGGCGATAAGGAGGAATTCGCAAAGTATCACGATAGCGGTTAAAATCGGGCGGGCCAAGCGGTAAACGAGAACCAATCACCAAAGTAATCTGCATCGAAATGCTCTCGTTTTTTGGTAAATAATCTTGGAAGAATAAGCTAAAATTAAAACGTTGATCGGTAGGGCGAGGAATATAACCCGGCTCCACTCGTTGCGAATCAACTGCTACAGTATTAGTGGAATATCCAGGAATAATTTTCTCGCCTTCGCTGTTGTAACGTATGTAGTAGTAATCGTTACGCAAATCTTCCTGCGTTTTCATAATACTCATACTTGCCCAACTCTGAACACCTTTTACAAATTCACCATTCACCTTCATATCAATTCCGGCAGCATAGCCATCGCTGATATTATCGGCATAATAGCGCACTCGAACATTGTCAATTTCATACGGAACTAAATTTCGTAGAATCTTGTAATATCCTTCAGCATAAAAACCGAAAGGTCGTCCCCATGCTTTAAAAGTAAAATCGGCTCCGGTGATAAAATGCCAACTTTCTTGTGCTTTTAAATTCTTGTTTATTGATCCATCAAAACCTCGCAATTCTCGGTAAAATGGCGGTTGAGCATAGTGACCTGCAGCAAATCGAAAAGTAAAATCTTGTTTCCAGCTCAAAGGTTTAACTGAAAAAACTAACCTTGGACTTACAGTTGTTTGTCCGTTAATAGTCCAATGATTCGCTCGAATCCCGCCTGTTAGAGCAAAATCGATAGAATCTTTTCTCCATTTATAATTGTCTTGCACATATCCTTGATACCGCATCGAATTCAAGCTAGTTGAACTTTTGAGGTATGTATTTAATACAATCGAATCGGGACCATAAAGTTGATCGATGGTTTGACTAATTGGCATGGAAAACCCCGCCGAATCAATCATTCTCCATTCTTTAATATGATCGTTTATTTGTTCATTTTGAGCACGAAATCCCCATAAAATATAGTGGTCGCCATTTTCATAATAACCTTTGTGCTCGATATTAGCAACCGTATAATGTAGCTCATTTCGAATAAAGGTTTGATAGGCGCCAATTCCTCTGTTGAAAGCCACATCACCAAAATCTTCGCTTCCTAAATCTCGATCTAATTCGTTGATGTAATATTCACCTGCTACATCCGATTTTTCGGATTCGGAAGATTGAAAAACAGAAGTAATTAATTTGAGTTTTAATTTCTTGGTAGGGCGCAAAGTAGTGGTCATCGCACCCATTGATGTAGCAAACCTACTTTGTTCTTTTCCATCAAAATACACCTTAAATTGAAGTGCTTGATTGATATTTCCGAATTCGGTTGTTTGATCTTCTGGAAAAACTCGATAATTATTTACCGCATAATTCCCTAAGAAATCAATATCCCATTTTTCGGTGATGTTATAGAGCACATACCCTTGAACATCAGTAAATGATGGACGGTATTGTCCATTTACATCTAAACTATTCAATAAATATTGGGTAGTACGATAGCGAGCACCAACCATTCCTGATAAACGGTAATTTTTAGTTGCTCCTTCAAGTTGAAGGTTTCCTCCCAAAATACTAGCCGAAGCAGATCCGCCAAAGCCTTTCGGACGTTTGTAGGTAATGTCTAATACCGAAGACATTTTATCCCCATACTTAGCTTCAAATCCACCAGCAGAAAATTTCAAATTCTCCACCATTGCAGGATTGGCAAAACTCAAACCTTCCTGTTGTCCTGCCCGAACCAAAAAAGGGCGATAAATTTCTACATCATTTACGTAAACTAAATTCTCATCATAATTTCCTCCCCGTACCGAATATTGGGAACTTAATTCACTATTAGAATATACACCAGGTAAGGTTTTTAAAGTCATTGTAATTGCATCACCCGGTCCAGTTAGCGTATTTACAATTAAAGGATCTAAGCGCTGTAAGCCCGTTTGACGGTCACCTTGATCTATCACTTCAAAGGTGGAAACATCCTTCACCTTCATACTTAAGTATCGATCAATGAATTTTTGTTCGCCCGGTTTAAGCCTTAATGCTAGTGTATCTGATTCGTAACCAGTTAGTTTGTATACAATGTAGAGTTGTTGATCAGCAGGAACTGTAAGTTTGAAACGACCTTCCGAATCGGAGGTGACTGCTTTAGATAAATCGCCAATGCGATAAACAATTACACCAGCAAGTAAATTACCTTGTTCACCAGTAACACGACCTGTGATAGTCGCATTTTGAGCATTAATTCCGGTTGAAACTACGAGAAGGAAAAGGAGAAGCAGTCGCTGCATTAGATCGATTTACGTAGGAATCTAAATGTTAGTTTCTACGAATGTTAGTTGCTTTTACGTTTAAAATCACCCTTTTTCCATGCTTCAACAAATTTAGCCCAAGCAATAGGATTAAGGAGATTATTCATAGGTATTTGTCCAGCAGTATATAAACGAGTATTGTAATTCTGCATGGAATTTCGATAATTCATGTTGGCGTCCATAGGCATATTGATCGCCATATCGGTAATTTTTTCCTGAGCTAAATTTTTCCGAGCACGTTCCACATCGTCATCCGGAATGGGTGCACTTAAAAAGTATTCGTAAATCTGTTCACGAGTTGGCCATGCGTATATAACGGTAGTAGCCAATTCTATTGTGTCGCGATTTAGGACTTGAATAATCGAATATCGCGATTCAGTTAAACTTTGTGGGATGATGTATTGAGCTTTCTTAAATCCAATGCTGCTAAATTCGATGGTATCGTTTTCTTGCGCTACAAAGGAGAAGAAACCGTAATAGTCACTCACTGTACCGTGACGAGTCGATTTATCAGCAATGTTTGTGTAGGGAACAGGCTGTAAGCTATCACCACTAACAACCACTCCAGAGAACTGAATTACTTTGCGCGCAGGAGCTTGAGCCAGCAGGAAAGAGTGCATTCCTGTGAGAATGAATACAAGGAGGAAAAGTCTATTCATGATAATTGCTTCAGGGCGAAAGTACGACAAAACGATGTTTAAGGTGATTTTGGTATAGGAAAGCATAAACAGTTTTCTGAACAAACTGAAATCTTTAAAAAATTGTAGGTTCGCATATGCGAAATCGACCTCGACTCCGGAAGTTTTTAATCATTACCGGTACGCTATTATTAACACTACTTATCGTTTATGTGGCTCGAAGACCCATTATGCGAACTGTTGGTAATTACTTGATAGAAGAAGATGAACTGAGCACTTGTGAAGCACTGTTTGTTTTAAGTGGCAATCCAAATGATCGTTCATTAGAAGCTGCACGACTCTTGAAAGCAGGATATGCACCATATATTGTTTGTACAGGAGAAGTAGTTCCTCGACTTTTTGAAGTAATTGGAGATAGTACAACTGATGAAGCAGATTTAAGTCGAATTTCTTTATTAGATGCCGGAGTACCAGACTCTAAAATCGAATTGTTACACATTGGCACAAGTACGCGTGAAGAAAGCGATGCCATTCTAGCCTATTGTAAGAACAAGGGCTTGAAGAAAATTATGGTGGTTTCGGATAAATTCCACACCAACAGAATTAACTATGCATTTAGAAGTATTTACGATGATGCAGGAGTGGAAATGGTATTGCGTGGATGTCCGAGTACTGCTTATTCGGAAGAAAAGTGGTGGGCCGAAGAATCTGGATTATTGATGGTAAATAATGAATACGTCAAGTTAGTTTACTACCATTTGAGGCATTAATCTAAAGATTTAGTTTCCCCAATTTCTAACAGAATTAATTCTATGTTTTCGGCTGCAAATGCACGTATTGCTTCCAATTTATTTATTTGAATAGGAGGGAAGGTATCGTAATGCAATCCGATTACACGATTTACTTGTAATAGTTTAGCCGATTCAATAGCTGTATGAATATCCATGGTGAAAATATTACCGATGGGTAATAAGGCATACTTCGGTTTATTGAATTTAGCAATAAGCTGCATGTCCTGAAAAATGTCGGTATCGCCCGAATAGTAAACACTCATTTCATCCGAATGAAGTACAAAACCATTGGGGTTTCCGCCATAGCTTCCATCAGGAAGACTGCTCGAATGAATGGCTTGTGTCATGACGATACTTCCGAATGAGGTTTTTAGCTTTCCTCCACTATTCATGGGTTGAAGATTTTTCAAACCTTTCTTTAAATACCAGGAATAAATTTCCCAATTCGCAATTAGTAATGCGTTTGTATTTAATGCGATTTCTTCAGCATCTGAAAGGTGATCGAAATGTCCGTGGCTGATTAGAATATAATCGGCTTTAATTTTTAGCGGATCAATATGAGCTGCTAGTTCATTGTTTCGGATAAACGGATCGAATAATATCTTTGCAGCTTTTGTTTCAATAAGAAAACAAGAATGGCCAAAGTATGTTAGGTTCATTGGAAAAAAATATTGAGCAATTTACTACGAAGGGAAATAATGACAACGATACTTTCAGCAACCAATCGATTAAATAGTATGACACGCCGTGTGACGGAAAAGTACGCTGAGTTAATGCATGAGCGTGGTTTCCCGATTCAGGTTGAGTTTATGGAGGATATTCCAGTAAATACTACAAGTGATGCTATTTACCGGAAAGGAGATAATGAGATGCGAATCTATGGACATCGTATTTTTAATTCGGCAGATCGTTTTGTAATTATTTCACCCGAGTATAATGGAAGCATTCCCGGGATTTTGAAGTTAATGATTGATTCATGCGACCCTGAAATATTCAAAGGGAAGAAATTTGCTTTAGTGGGAGTCGCGTCTGGACGAGCAGGGAATTTGCGGGGAATGGATCATTTGACGGATATTTTACATTACCTACAAGCCGAAGTTTATTCCTTGAAACAGCCTATTTCACAAGTGTTTAAACTACTCGATGACGATAAGTCATTAAGCGATCCCGCCACTTTGCAAGTATTGATGAAACAGGTGGATGGTTTTCAACGATTCTAGATTTTTTAATCGACTGCTTTTCAGTTACTTGATTTATTCTGTTGGATTTTCGTGTTGAAATCCATTCGATAAATCATATTGCCTACTTATCTTGGTTCATCACCAACCACTCGTGTATGGATCAGATTGTTAGTCATGCCCCGCAAGCCATTCGAATTGCTCAAATAGCATTTGCTTGCTTCTTTTCTGTGTTATTTCTTCAGTCTGGCCTAGACAAACTGATGAATTTTCGGGAGAATTTATCTTGGCTAGTTAACCACTTTTCTAAAACATTCTTGAGTGCTGTAGTACCCGTATTGTTTATTTTACTCACGCTTTGTGAATTATCTGCAGGAGTGGTTTCGGGATATGGTATTATCGAACTTATTATACACAAAAGCAGCACAGTAGCTTACTACGGTGCTGCTTTATCGGTGCTAGCTTTATTGTTCCTATTCTTCGGACAACGTATTGCCAAAGATTATGGTGGAGCCAGCGGTATTGTTTCTTACTTTATTGCTAGTGTATTTGCTTTGATACTGATGGCTTGAAATCAAGCTTTGCCATCTAAGTCATCAAATTCTACATTCGACCAAGAAGATGTTTCATTCTCGGTTGTTGCAGAAGCGGTGTAGCTTTCAGGGGCTGATGTTTGTGGAACACTCACATTGTTATCGGTGATAAAACCAATTGCATCGTTTAAGCCTTCAGCAAATTTCTCGAAATCCTCTTTGTACAAAAAGATTTTGTGCTTCTCGTAAAAGAAAGTACCATCATCTTTAAAGCGTTTTTTGCTTTCTGTGATTGTTAAGTACAAATCATCCCCACGGGTGCTTTTAACATCAAAAAAATACGTTCGTTTTCCCGCTCTTACTGGTCTAGAGTAAATTTCCTCACGATCCGATTGTTCGTTGTAATCCATGCTTTCTACGTTATAAAAAATGCGTTTGATTTAGGTAGCTGGACAAATTTATTAAAATTCTTATCCCTCAGACTTTTCGAGTAAAAAAACACGCTAATCCATATTGATTCTATTTTCTATCTCATTACACCTTATTTGTAATTCTATCTCCTACTTTTGAATTCAAAATTTTCTCATGCTAACGGTTGATCCCAAAGAAGTTTCGATTGCTAAATTCCACAGTATTTTGCTTGGTGCTGTTGGTCCTCGCCCCATAGCTTTTGCCAGTACTATTGATGAAGATGGTCGTCCGAACCTGAGTCCATTTAGTTTCTTCAATGCATTTAGTGCGAATCCTCCTGTATTAGTTTTCTCGCCTGCCAGACGGGTTCGCGACAATACAACTAAACATACGCTCGACAATGTGCTTCGGGTTCCTGAAGTAGTAATAAATGTGGTTAATTACGAAATGGTACAGCAGATGTCGCTTGCCAGTACTGAATATCCGGAAGGTGTGAATGAGTTTGAAAAAGCAGGATTTACCCAATTGGCATCAGA
>DAOOQW010000060.1:0-1263 GCA_035388945.1 Flavobacteriales bacterium | reverse complement strand
GCATTGTTTGAAGTAGAAAAACCGCTTACAACTTTAGGTATTGGTGTAGATGCATTACCTGTACATATTCGGTATTCTCCGGTATTGACGGGGAATAATTTAGGGCAGTTGGGAAATGTTGAACACATTCCATCGGAAATAGAATGTCGTGAATTTAAAAACTCAGGTGAATTAGAACTTTTGCTCGCTCAAGTGACTGAAAGTGATTTCGCCTCTCACCGTTTAGCTCAGCAATTACTGGCTCAAGGAGAGATTCAAAAGGCATGGAAAGTTCTTCTTGCTAGCTAATTTACTTGCGTCGTAAATACCAAAGATTCGATAAAACCAAGAATGCCGCACCTAAGCAAACAAGTGCTGGTGTGTTTAAATGCCAGAATAATTCGGGTAAAGGCAAACTGCTGAAATAACATCCGCCCGCAAACAAACTCATAAACACGAGCGAATTGCCGATGCGTTTTCCTGCCAGATTTACTTCTCTTGCTAAATGCCGTGTTGCTCGATCGTCGATTTGAACTTTTACTTGATCGTTCTTCAGCTTATCTACTATTTTTCGTGCATCAGCGGGGAAAGATGCTGCTAAAGAAGCCAAATCAGCTAATGCTGAAATAAGTTTCCGGCTTTTAAATAAATTCTTCGGGTTTAGATTTTTCTGAAGTAATTTAAATGCATAAGGCTTAATTACTTCCAGCGATCTAAAATCCGGATCTAAACTCATTCCCAATCCTTCGAGCATAGAGACTGTTCGAAGCAACAAGAATAAATCGGGATTGAGTTTAAGTTTATGTTTATTAATTAATAGTCGACCACGATTTAACGCTTCGTTGAGATCAATATCTTTAACTGCCTGTGTCCCGAATTCTTCGATAAAGGCTTCCATATCTTTCTCTAATGCAGGTTTATCGGCGATTTCAGAACCTTGAAGTTTCTCAATGTTTTTTACAATTCGGGCGGTATCGTCGCTTCCTAAACCGATAATAAATTCGACTAAGGCAGAACGATCTTTTTCGCTCAATCGTCCTACCATTCCAAAGTCTAGAATTCCAATGACTTCACCCGGTAATACTAACAGATTTCCTGGATGAGGATCAGCATGGAAATATCCCCACTCGAATATTTGTTTGAAATAGGCATCAAACCCTTTACGGGCAATGGCTTTCAGGTCGTATCCTTGAGCCTGTAATGCTTCAATTTTGTTGATTTTAATTCCGGGAATAAACTCCAAACAAATTACTTTGGAAGAGCATAATGCCGAATATAAATGCG
>DAOOQW010000059.1:0-11218 GCA_035388945.1 Flavobacteriales bacterium | reverse complement strand
GAAAGCGTATTAGGCTTGGAATTGGCTTCGAGTGTATCGGAATAAGTTCCATCAGCATTGCGCCAAAAAAACTTCACTTTAGCACGATTGGCAGTAAGAATGCGAATGTCGAGCGTACGCACTTCATCAGCAGTATACACACCAAAGGCTAAGATAGAATCGTGTGCTTCCCAGCGACCATCGAATGGATCTGAATCGTAACGACAAGAACCATCGTCGTTTTCGTATTTATCGTCGTAGTTGTTGGCATTCGGATCGGTGCAACCATCACGATCGCAGGAGCTAAGTGCAAGACAAAGCGAGAGAAAAATCAGACTAAACGATTTCATGGCAGTTTATGAATCGGCAAATTAAACGCAAAGAATGATTCGATGGTACTTATATGGTGGAAAAACTGATTATTGGGGATTTCCAAAACCAATACAAACATCCCCATAAAAGGAATTTATTTTTGTGTGTTGCTGAATTATTATTGAATCGGGATAAACGAAAAGATTACCATTGACAAACAATGTATCATAAATGTTAGGATTGCTTGATGATGGATAAGAAAAGTATTGGGTTGGAACAGTAATTATGATAGAATCCGCAGAATTATCACTGCTTAAAACACCTACAACTTGCCCACTTATATTTGCAAAGTTTGAAACAAGAACTTGGTTAAAATTAATCGTATCCTGTTTAATCTCTAGTTGATAAGGAGTATAATGATATCCTGACACATTACACATCCAATTATTAATTACATATGACTTATAAATGTAATTATACGGTAGCGTATCGACAGTTATAATAGAATCAGTTGATGGAAGTCCGGGGTCGGGCTCACAGCTACTAAAAGGAAGTGCCAAGGCTACATAAACTAGAATAATAAGTATCGAAGTGGGGAAGAATGGATGCTTCAAAGGAGGAAATATATAAATGAAAGTAAATAAAATACAGATAAACAGAGCAAATATCAATCTATCAGCAGCTGACACTAAGTAAAGGTGTGCTTTACACTAGAATTTAATCCCAATTCATTTGTTTTTAGGTTTGACAACATTAGAATTACTATTTTTGCCCTCGAATATTCAAAAACCCATACAACATGAAAAAAATGCTTTTCATTTTTTCTGCAGTTGCTCTTGCAACCCTGACTGCTTGCGGTCCAAGCGCAGAAGAACTGGCTAAAAAAGAACAAGCTACTAAGGATTCAATCGCTGCTGTTGAAAAAGCACGTCAGGATTCTATCGATTCAGCAATGAAAGAACAAGCTCGTCTTGATTCAATCGCTGCTGCTGAAGCTGCTGCTGCTGAAGCTGCTACTGCTGCTCCTGTAAAAGGAAGTAAGCCAACAAAAGGCACAACTCCTAAACAAGAAGAGCCTAAGAAAGAAGATCCTAAAAACATGAAGGATGCTGTTAAAGGTGGATCAAATACACCAACTAACATGAAGGATGCCGTTAAAGATCAAAAAGGTGGATCTACAACTAGTCCTAAATCTATGAAAGACGCAATGAAAGGGAAATAATTCCTAATCTGCATATCATTAAAAAACCTTCTCTTAATCGGGAAGGTTTTTTTTTGCCCTATCCCATTCATAAATCCCAAAGCTTAACGAGTTGTTTTAACCAAACTAATAAACTCGATTGAACTAAACCCTAAGTATTATATCAAACCTTAAAGAAATAACTGTACGAAGTTATAAGTTCATTGCAGGAATATCATTTGTAAAAAATCACTTATATCCATAAAAAAAGGGCTGCCCAAATGGACAGCCCTTTTAAATTTATTCGAATGAGCTTATTGCTTATTCCAAGTTTCGCTGCAAGTCAAATTACTAACCCCGAAAGTATAGGTAATAGTTAAGTTGATTGAAGTTCCTGAAAGTGTACCAGATGTAGAAGATACTGTCCAAGAATCACCATCAGAATCAATTACGCTTTGGCTATTGATTTTGATTGTACTTCCATCGATGTCAGCTGTAGCAGTAGCGCTAGAACCTAAACCACCAATATTAGTAACAACTACTTTTTTCTTGCTTGAAGAAGAAGCTGAAATAGTAGTGTTCCAAGAACCACCAGCTACACATGGAGAAGTCGATGTGTAAACTCCGATGAATTTTTCGCTATCGTAAGTACATGTACCATCATCTTCATCTGCTTCTTCATTGTAATTGTTAGCATCTGTATCAGTACATCCTTCTTTTTTACAACCTGAATAAGTCAAGGTCATTGTACCGGCTAAAATTGTTAAACCGATCAATCGTAAGTTTTTGGCAAGATTCATTTGAAATTTTTTCATGTCTGCTGTTTATAGGTTTGGGAGCAAAAATACATGAATATTCAAAACACCAAAATTTATATACGCAGGAAAACGCCGATTTTGAGTAAGTCTGACACTAACTTTATGACTGTTTTAATCGGAAAACCACCTTTTTAGTCAATCACAATAAGGGATTAACATTTTTTTTGATTTTGCTTGTTGGTTTTTTATTTTTTTTAATTTTGTCCCGCTGAATCAATCAAAATAAAAACAAACAACATCATGAAAAAAGTAACTTTCGCCATCCTTACTGTAGGTGTAGCCCTTTTCGCTTCTTGCGGTGGAAACAATGCTGAAGCTGAAAAAGCAAAAGCTGACTCAATTGCTGCAGCTGCTAAAGCTGATTCAATTGCTAAAGCTGAAGCTGACGCTGCTGCTGCTGCTGCTGCTGCTGACACAACTGCTAAAGTTGACACTGCTGCTGCTGCTGCTGCTCCAGCTCCTGCTGCTCACTAATCAGTACTTAAGAACTGAAAAAAAATCCCGCCTTGTGCGGGATTTTTTGTTTTATCCCTACATCAATGACATGAGTCGCAGCCTTTATCCTTCTTGGCTGGACGAAGTGAAAAAAACAATCTTCTTCCCAACCAAATCGCTGCCAACCCAACAATCACAAAAACCAAGACCGTTTGCATGAGTCAAAGTTAGGAATTTGCCCTAATTTCGCAGCCCAAATCCCGAATTCATGCAATTAAGCTTCAAGCGCAACGGCAAAAGCGACGAACTTTTACTTCATATATATAAAGAGCTGGTTTATCCCCGAATGATCGAGGAAAAAATGCTCAATCTCCTACGCCAAGGAAAAATCTCTAAATGGTTCTCTGGAATCGGACAAGAAGCCATTTCCGTTGGAACTGTCGTAGCCATGGATAAAGAGGAATACATCCTCCCCATGCACCGAAACCTAGCCATTTTTACTGGTCGTGGCATGCCTTTCCACCAACTTTTCACCCAATGGCAAGGTAAATTCAATGGCTACTCGAAAGGTCGCGAACGTTCTTTCCACTTTGGCTCAAAAGAACACAAAGTTGTTGGGATGATTTCTCACCTCGGACCTCAACTTGGACTAGCCGATGGTATTGCACTCGCACACAAGCTTCGAAAAGAAAACAACGTAACTGCTGTTTTTACGGGTGATGGTGGCGCCAGTCAAGGAGATTTTCACGAGTCGGTAAACGTAGCTGCTGTGTGGGATTTACCAGTAATCTTCATCATCGAAAATAACGGATACGGACTTTCTACGCCTAGCAACGAACAGTTCCGCTTTAACTCCTTTACCGAAAAAGGTCCGGGATACGGCATTCCAGCTCGACAAGTAGATGGCAACAATGTGCTTGATGTGTATGATGCCGTGCAGGAAATCCGCGCCGACATTCAGAAAAATCCACGTCCTTGGTTACTCGAATGCATGACTTTCCGTATGCGTGGACACGAAGAAGCCTCCGGAACTAAATACGTTCCTCAGGAATTATTCGAACTATGGGGAAAGAAAGACCCAGTAGTGAACTACGAAGCTTGGCTCTTACAAGAAGGCGTGCTAACAGATGAATCGCTTGCTAGCATCCGTGCCGAGTTCAAAAAAACAATCGAAGAAGGTGTTGCCATCACTTTTGCCGAACCCGAAATTACACCCGACACTGCTTACGAAATATCCGATGTGTATGCTCCATTCGTGAGCACAACACAATCTCCAGCTTCTGAGTCGAAAACCGACAAACGCTTTATCGACGCCATATCAGACGGTTTAGCGCTCGCTATGGAAAAACATCCTAATCTCGTACTCATGGGACAGGATATTGCAGAATATGGTGGTGTTTTCAAAATTACTGAAGGCTTTGTCGAACGTTTTGGAAAAGACCGTGTGCGCAATACGCCTCTGTGTGAAGCTGCAATCGTAGGAAGTAGTCTCGGACTTTCAATCAATGGTATGAAAGCCATGATGGAAATGCAGTTTGCCGATTTCGTCACAGAAGGTTTCAATCAAATCGTAAATAATCTGGCTAAAAGCCACTACCGCTGGGGACAACATGCCGATGTAGTTGTTCGTATGCCTACGGGTGCAGGCGTGGCTGCTGGACCGTTTCATAGTCAGAGTAATGAAGCTTGGTTTACGCATACACCAGGTTTGAAGGTAGTTTATCCGGCTTTCCCGAATGATGCAAAAGGCTTGTTGCTGGCTTCATTTGAAGATCCGAATCCTGTCATGTTCTTCGAGCACAAAGCGCTTTATCGTAGCATTTCGGAACCTGTAAATGATGATTATTTCACTATCGAAATTGGTAAAGCTAATCTGCTCCGCGAAGGAAAAGATGTGTCAATCATTACCTATGGTTTTGGCGTTCATTGGGCTTTGGATGTGTTAAACAAGCACCCAGAAATCAATGCCGACTTACTCGATTTACGCACCTTGTTACCTTTCGATGAAGAAGCAATTTTAGCTTCAGTGAAGAAGACAGGACGCGTAATTATCCTGCATGAAGACTGTCTCACAGGTGGAATTGGAGGTGAAATCGCCGCTCGTATCAGTGAAAAATGTTTTGAGTATCTTGATGCGCCAGTTGTTCGTTCAGCAAGTCTCGACACTCCAGTGCCTTTTTCTTCGGTATTGGAGCAGAATTTCTTGCCTAAAGGACGTTTCGAACAGCAATTACTTGATCTCATTTCGTATTAAATGACCTTACTCGAAGTCGATTCACTGCTGAAGCGGTATGGAAAAAACACCGCGGTTAACGGGGTGAGTTTTCGTGTAGAAAAAGGACAGGTGTTCGGATTACTTGGACCCAACGGTAGCGGAAAAACCACGCTACTCGGATGTTTAACTGGAATATTGATTGCCGACCAAGGAAGTTTCAGCTGGTTTGGAAATGAAGAATTTTCATCCGCCCGTAAACGCATCGGCGCCTTAATCGAAACACCTAATTTCTATCCATACCTAAGTGCTTGGAAGAATTTAGAGATTGTTGCAAAAATTAAAGGCTGTGAGCTTTCTCGCATTGATGTGGTTTTGAAAGAAGTGGAATTGTTTGATCGTAAAAATGATGCGTTCAAAACCTTTTCACTTGGGATGAAACAACGCCTAGCCATTGCAGGAGCATTGCTATGTGACCCAGAAATACTGGTATTAGATGAACCAACGAACGGACTCGATCCTCAGGGAATTAACGAGATTCGTCAGTTAATACTTCGTCAGAAAGCCAATGGAAAAACCATCGTTCTAGCTAGCCACTTACTTAATGAGGTGGAAAAGGTTTGTACCGATGTTGTCATCCTCAAAAAAGGAAATGTGTTAAGCAGCGGAAAAGTGGAACAACTACTTACCGAAAATAAACGCATTGAATTAGGATCAAATGACCTTTCTGCATTGAGAAATGCGATTCAATCATTTACAGGAATCAGTAATATTCAAGATCGCAACGGATTTTTGATTGCCGATTTAGCAGATGATCTTGATGCAGCTAGCATTAACAAACAACTACAAGAAAAAGGAATCCTACTCAATCACTTGGTAGTAGTGAAGTCGGATCTAGAAAGTGAATTCTTAAAACTGGTGCAAAAATGAAAAGGCTACTCCAAATCGAATGGCTGAAACTAGCCAGCTACCGCACCTTTTACGTGTTTACCGGATTTTACGTCCTGCTGATTTTCTTAGTCTATTACGGCTTCGACAAGTTCACCACTACTCCGATGATTAACCTCAGCGTAGTGTATCAATTTCCAAACGTATGGTATTACATCGCCTACGTTTCGAGCTGGTTCGCGCCTGTGCTCGGACTGTTGATGATCAACCTCGTATCGAATGAGTTCTCCTTTCGCACGCTGCGTCAACACGTAATCGACGGACTTTCTCGCGAAGAAATCCTAAAAAGCAAACTGCTATTGGCTGCTGTTATCAGCATTGGCGCTGGTTTGGTGGCTTTAATGAGCGGATTATTGTTCGGATTTACCAAAGGTGGAGGAGCCAATTCGGGTGATATTTTTAGTGAAATGACTTACTTACTGCGAGCCATGTGGGTTTGCTTTGGGTTGATGAGTGCTGCAATATTGATAAGTCTTATCGTTCGTCGTTCCGCACTTTCAATCCTGGTTTTTATTTCCCTATACTGGATTGTAGAACCAATTCTCGGACGAGCTTGGCTAAGCGATTTATATCCGTATTTCCCACTCAATAGTCTCGACGAATTCATCTCATCCCCTTTCAGTTTCGATTCAGTCAGTTTTGGCAAACAAAGCACACCAACAGGAGTAAACATTGCGGCATTGATTTACCCAATTTTGTTTATTGCCGCTTCTTGGAGGTTGATTAAGACGAAGGATATATAGTAGAAAGTACAAAGTAGAGAGTACAAAGTGAGAATATGAAGTAATGAGAAAGAGGGAAGACATTTTAAGTGAGCCTCGACTTAATTTCTCCAATCCATCTCAATACATAATACTTAATACTCTATACCAGTTTCTGATTACGTATTTTTGGTTTCTGTGAAAATCCTGACGAATCGTAGTCCTTGGTTATTGCTGGTATTGGCAATTCTCTGCTTGTTGGCGGCTGAGGCGGGATTTCACTTTACCCATTTTCCTGCTCCCACAGAACAGAAATCGCTGCTCGAACAATACATTAAACAACGCGCTACCGATCTCGATAAAGAATCGGAAGCCTTTCGTCATTCGGGTTGTAGAGACCTTTCATTCTACTCCAATTTCCCCGCTCACTGGGATGAACTCTCGCTTCAAAAAAACATGGCCTTTATTGGCTATTCCGAGCGTTCGGTGTATTTCTGGACCGACAATTCCGTTCCGATTTCCTCCGCTGGTTTACCCTCAATTGATGAAAAAAGCCTTCTCAAACTCAAAAATGGTTGGTATCTCGTAAGACGATACGCCGACGGGCCTTGCAATTTGCTCGGACTAGCGCTCGTTTGTCGGGAATACTCCTACCAAAACGATTACTTGCAAAATAGTTACCCGGGTTTAGAAAATCTTCCGGAGGGCTCACGAATAGTAGCTGTTCAGGAAGATGGTGCATTGCCAATTCTAGGTGACCAAGGTCAAACGATGGCTTGGTTTCTACCCGATGCGGGTGGTGCAGATGTAGAAAAATATCCTACTTGGCCGGTAGCTCTCTCCATTGCTGGTTTATTGATTTTCCTCTTGGCAGGACATCAAATCGCTACTTCATTCGCCAAACAAGGAAAAATTGCTGGAGCTTGGGCTTGGTGGTTGATATTGATTGGTTTAAGAACATTAAGCTTCTTCTTCCATTTTCCCGGTCCACTCGTGCATTTGGCACTGTTTAGTCCAAGTGAATACGCGGCTAGTAATTGGTTGCCAACTTTGGGCGACTTGCTTATCAACACCGTTCTTTTCCTCTACTCTTCCTGGCTTTTATTTCAGTTAGGAAAAAGCATTTCGGCAAGACCGGCTCTACGAAAACCATTAATAGTGCTGCTTCTGAGCGTAGTGCTATTCCTTTCGTGGTTTGTTGGGGACGTCATTCGAGGTTTGATCATCAACTCCAGCATCTCGCTCGATATTTCTGATGTCCTTTCTCTGACCACCAGCAGTTACCTATCGTTCCTCATTATCGGTTTGCTTTTCGCGTCCCTGTTTTTGCTCATGGACCGACTTAGCCGCTGGATTGCACCTTGGTTAACACATGCATGGGATTTACCGGTTTTATTGATACTGACCAGCGTCGTTTTAACCATTGGATTGTATCTGTTTGATCCAGTCGATCTGATTGTGATTCCGGTTTCAGCCTTGATTTTACTTCTAATCTACTACTCCCGTAATCAAAGTAACGGTTTTGGGTATGCGCGGATTATCGGACTCATCATGAGTTTCGCATTTCTGGGAACTTATCTGTTACAAGCCAATAGCTCCGAACGCGAACATGAGAAACGTAAACTACTCTCCGGTAAAATCTCCGCCGAACGCGACCCTATCGCCGAAAGCTTATTCCTCGAAGTAGAAAAGAAAATCCTCACCGATTCTATCCTCAAAACCTATTTGAGACCGAGCAGCGTAGCAACCGGACAAGTACGCGACCTTGCTCAATTGTACTTCAACAGCTATTGGGAAAAATATAGCATCAATGTGAATGTTTTCGGGGCGGATGAATGTCCGATGACAGCTTTGTACACCACTTCGGTGAGCGATCCAATGAAGTTCGACTGGTTGATCGATTCTATCGGAATTCCAACTATGAGTGATCGGTTCTTCTTTATGGATAATGGATCTGGACGAATCAGCTACATGGCTCGATTGCCCATCCTCAACGAGAATCGAGATTCAATTCCATTAGGAACGTTGTACATCGACTTCCAATCGCGTTACACACCCGAAGAAATTGGATATCCTGAGTTGCTACTCGATAAAATGGTGAGTACCCGCACCGATCTGAGTAACTACAGCTACGCGCGATACAACGATGGGAAATTGGTTTCACATTATGGAACCTATCCATATGAATTGTCGGATACACTTTTCCGGAAAGCTTCTGTTGAGGAATACACCTTCTTCCAAACCGATAAATTCAGCCACCTGATTTATCATCCACTCGATCATGCAAAACTGCATTCTTACGTAATTTTAAGTCTGCCCAAAGCCGGTATTCTCGGGCTTCTCACACCATTTTCCTATTTGGTATTATTCTTCAGTTTGTTGTTTCTGATTCCATTTTTGGGGAATGCGCTACTCGAAGGAAGAAACCTCATCCGCATCAGCTTTAAGCGTCGTATTCAGTTGTCGATCGTGCTGATTTTGTTCATTTCCCTGATATTAATTGGAGGAGGAACAATCGTTTACATCATCTCCAATAGCAATCAGAAAAACCTGCGCAACATCAGTGAGAAAATCCATTCTTTACTAGTTGAAACCGAATACATACTTGGGAAAGACGATGGATTGAGTCCGTTTAAATCAGAGGATATTGCGTATGCGCTCACCCGACAGGCAAACGTATTCTTCGCTGATATCAATATTTTCGATCCTTACGGACAACTTTATGCTTCATCACGCACGAAGATTTTTGAGGAAGGCTTAGTTTCGAAAAAGATGGATCCGGAGGCTTTTTACAATCTTTCGGTGAAGAAATCGAGTGAGTTTATCCATGAGGAAAATATCGGAAAACTCAACTATTTCTCGGCTTACGTACCGCTCCGAAATAATGAAAACCGGGTGATTGGTTACCTCAACCTGCCCTATTTCGCCCGACAAAATGAGCTGCGTAAAGAGATTGCCACCTTCGTTGTAGCGATTGTCAATATTTACGTTTTACTGATTGTATTGGTCGTAATTGCTGCCATTTTCTTATCCAATACGGTAACCGAACCATTGCGTTTGATTCAGGAAAAACTTGGAAATATCCAGCTGGGGCGAAAGAACGAGATGATCGAATGGAAAGGCCATGATGAAATAGCGGAGCTGATTAACGAATACAATCGAATGGTGAGCGAGTTAGCGCAGAGTGCGGATAAGCTTGCGCGATCGGAACGTGAAAGTGCATGGCGAGAGATGGCGAAACAGGTGGCACACGAGATTAAAAATCCACTTACACCGATGAAATTGAGCACCCAAATGCTCAAACGAGCTTGGGATGATGGCGCTCCGGGATTTGATCAACGTATCGACCGTTACACGCAAAACCTCATTGAGCAGATTGATTCGTTAAGTCATATTGCTACCGAGTTTTCGAACTTCGCCAAGATGCCTAAAATGGTTAAGGAACGGGTCGATTTACATGGCTTGTTGCAAGGAGCAATCGATTTCCACCAAGGTGAGCAAGGTGTAGTAATTTCGATGGAATTACAGTGCAAAACTCCATGTTACATCCTCACCGATAAAGAGCAAATGTTGCGTGTATTCAACAACTTGTTGCGCAATGCGATTCAAGCTATTCCCGAAGATCAACAAGGAAAAATTGATGTAAGCCTGAAACAAGAAAACGACCGCTATTGCTTTGCGGTGAAGGACAACGGCACAGGCATTTCGGACGATTTAAGAGACAAGATTTTCTCTCCCAACTTCACGACAAAAAATGCTGGCATGGGACTCGGATTGGCCATGGTTAAAAACATCGTCGAAACATCAGAAGGACGCATTTGGTTTGAATCAGCATTGGGTGAAGGAACCACCTTCTTTGTTGAATTACCGATGGATAAATCTTAAACTGTAGACTACTACCAAACCATCCCTCAAAACAAGGATGATTCATCCCTTGCGATTTCGTCCTATCTTCGGCAACGATTTTCGATATGGCTCTCTACTTCCACGGCAACGCTCCGCTTAAGTTTCAGCATCAGTACTTAGTTACCCGCGACTACATCATTCCCTACCTAGAGAAAAATGGTGGTTGGAAAGAAAACATGCAGGTGCTCGAGATTGGCTGTGGCGAAGGTGGTGTGCTCAAAGCATTTGTCGAAAAGGGTTGCATCTGCACGGGAATGGATCTTTCTACCTCTAAAATCGAGAATGGAAAAAACCTGCAAGCCGAAGAAATTGCCGCTGGTAAACTTCAACTTTTCTCCGCCGATATCTACGACCAATCAACCATGGATGCCTTTCGTGGAAAGTTCGATCTTATCATCCTAAAAGATACCATCGAGCACATTCCCGATCAGGAAAAAGTAATGGCGCAACTTCCCGTTTACCTGAAAGAAGGCGGTAAATTGTTTTTCGCGTTTCCACCTTGGCGCATGCCTTTTGGCGGACATCAACAAACAGCTACCACCAAAAAAGGACAACTGCCTTGGATGCATCTTCTGCCCCGCTCTCTTTACGAATCCTATCTACGTAAAATCGGCGAACCTCAACCAACCATCACATCCTTGCTAGAAATTTACGACACCCGTATTTCTATCAACCGCTTTGAGTACATCCTAAAAAAGACCGGCTACACCATCCATCACCGCCGACT
>DAOOQW010000058.1:2844-11245 GCA_035388945.1 Flavobacteriales bacterium | reverse complement strand
CCCCTACTTCTCCGCACATTCACAATGACTCCTTTTTGCTCCAAAAACGTAGTGAAAATGTTCAATTGCTCATCCGTTGCCCGTTGAAATTCACCTTCGTCGATTGGATTATATTCGATGATATTCACTTTAGATGGAACACGTTTTACAAATGCTGCTAACTCGCGTGCATCTTCAATTGAATCGTTGAATCCTTTGAAAATAATATACTCCAGCGTTGGCCGAGTGCCCGTTTTATCATAAAAATACTGAAGTGCTTCAGCCAACACATCCAAGGTATTGGTATCGTTGATGGGCATAATCTTGCTACGCTTCTCATCGTTAGCCGCATGGAGCGATAATGCCAAATTGAATTTCACCTCATCATCACCCAATTTCTTAATCATCTTAGAAATTCCAGCGGTTGATACGGTAATTCGCTGTGGCGACATGCCCAAACCTTCGGGAGAAGTGATTTTCTCAATGCTCGCTAATACATTTTTATAATTCAGCAAAGGTTCGCCCATGCCCATGTACACGATATTCGAAAGGGGAATTTGATAGTTTTCTTCGCTTTGACGGCGGATGGCAACAACCTGATCATAAATCTCTGCAGCATCCAAGTTTCGAAGAAGTTTCAATTTACCCGTTGCACAAAATTTACAGGTTAAGCTGCAACCAATTTGCGATGAGATGCAAGCTGTCATTCTACTCGAGGTAGGAATCAACACGCCTTCAACTACTGGTCCATCATGCAATCGAAACGCTGTTTTGATCGTTCGGTCGTTACTCTTTTGAAAACTAGCAACTTCAATACCTCGAATCACAAAATGTTCTTCCAATTTTGCGCGTAAATCCTTGCTCAAATTGGTCATCTCAGCAAACGAATGTGCCGACTTTTTCCAAAGCCATTCATATACCTGTTTAGAGCGAAAACGCTGCTGTCCCTGCTCCGAAAACCAGGCTTCCAGTTCGCTTAAACTGAGTGTACGAATGTCCTTACGCGTTTCTGACATGCGTCAAAGATACAATAAGCTATTCAGATGCTTGGATTGGATTACGTTTAGCCGATTACCTTTGTCGCATGCGCAAGCTTTTAGCCGACCGACTCTTTCCTGTTGAATCTGAATCTATCGAGAATGGAATTCTTTGCATCGATGATCAGGATAAGGTAATATCTGTGCTAAAACCGGGTGATGAGGGCTACAACCCCGAAGATGCAGAACATTACGATGGATGGATAATTCCCGGAATGGTGAATACACATTGCCATTTGGAACTTTCACATTTGAAAGGAATCGTAAGTGAACAAACAGGTTTGGATGGATTTGTTGAAGAACTTATGCAGGTACGATCGGCACCTGAAGAAATCCAAGTTGCAGCAATGCTCGATGCCGATTTCGACATGTGGAATAGAGGAATTGTGGCGGTTGGCGACATTTCCAATAGTGCTCGTAGCTTTCCAATTAAGGAGAAATCGAACATCCGTTATTTCACGTTTATTGAGCGTTTCGGATTGAATCCAGATTTTGCCGACTTAGCATTCTTAACCGGAATAGAATTGCTCAAACAACTGCAATCTTTAAGTCGAAATACGGATGGGAATTTGAGCCCGCATGCGCCATATTCGGTTTCAGAGCAGCTACTTTCCAAATTGGTTGAACACATAGCAAATTCGGGTGGCGTTTTGAGCATTCATAATCAAGAAACAGCCAGTGAAAACGAGTTTTTCAAAACAGGTGGCGGTCGCATGCAACAACGCATGAGTAACATGAATATCTCGACTGAGCGCTTTGTGCCATCTGGAAAATCTTCGCTAGAAACTTTAATTCCCAAATTGCCGGCTGCCAATCGCATTCAGCTGGTTCACAATACTTTCAGCAGCGAAACAGATATTCGAATTGCCTTAGATAAACTTCCTCACGTTTTTTGGTGTGTGTGTCCATCAGCCAATCAATACATCGAATCTAAACTTCCGCCTATAAAATCACTTCGTGCTATTCACTGTGAAATCACGGTAGGAACCGATAGTCTAGCCTCTAACCATCAACTCGATCTATTAGCTGAATTGCGTTTACTCCAACAAGCCGACCAAAGTGTTACTAGTGATGAACTCATTCGTTGGAGTACTTTAAATGGGGCTCGATTACTCGGATTTGATTCTGAATTAGGCAGTTTTAGCAAAGGCAAGAAACCTGGAATCGTGCTAATAGAGCATGTTGATAAAATAAATGGGTTAATTCTACCCGAAAGCACTTCCCGAATGCTTTGATTCGTTAAAATTGTGGATTGTTCCGTATTCTGCTTTCTAAGAATGCGTTTCAATTTTCAAATGCAGGATACTCAACTGATTTTCAGCTTTTATCGTCATCCTTCGTTTGGCTTAAGTCTAGACGCTTATTTGGTTAGTTTATTAGAAAATAAAACGTTTTCCTATAACTATCAGCGACTGGTTTACGATCGAATGAACGACTACGCCTATCCATACACGGAAGAGGAAAAGAAAGTATTGCGTAAAATCAGCGAACTAAGTCCGAAATCGATCGAGCAGCAATTCAACAAAAAGCAAATCCGCAGCAATTTGTTTCTCGAGAAACTGGCGAATGATAAAGAGCAGATGAAAATGCTCAGCGCCTATTTCGACCGTCGATTATCGGCTTGTCTCGAATTACTCAAAGGACAAAAAGTATATTGGAAAGAACGTGTTTCGGATCATCCGGGCATGCAGAGTTTCCTGGTAGAATCGGAGCCGGCTCACGTTACGTATTTTTTTGATCGTCAACCTGAAGGAATTCAATATCGACTGATGGTTGAGCATGATTCCAAGAAGTTAGATTTAAAGAAACCCGGTGCCGAAATTCTAAGTCAAAGCCCTTGTTGGTTATTACTTGGCAATTCGATTTATCATTTTGATGATGGAACGGATGGGAATAAAATCACACCGTTCCTCAAACAGCAGGAACTTCACATTCCAGATAAATTAGCTGATAAATTCCTCGAATCCTTTATGCTTCGAGCTTCTCGGAGATTTCATGTACAGTATTCAGGATTCAATGTTTTAACCGAACCCGAACGTATTCAAGCAGTTATCAGCATTGAGAATAGCTTAGATAAAAGTCCGGTTTTACAACTCAATTTCCAGTACGATCGCTTCACTGTGACTGCAGCACAGGAGCAAGAAATGATTGTTTCGTTGCAACGGGAGGAAAATGGGATGAAGCTCATGCGATTTACGCGCGACAAGCAATTTGAACTCAACAAAACCGGAATATTAGAAAGCACTGGACTGAAACGGGTTAAGCCTTCCTGGTTCTTACCTGAACATTCGGAGCAGAAAAATTGGACGCGCGATCAGTTGTTAGAATGGCTTTCGAAGCACAAGGATGTTTTTTCGCAACAAGAAATCGAGTTGGATATTGTGCTCGAAGGGAAACGCTTTATCGCCGAACAGGCACGTGTCGAAACCCGAGTAGTGAAAGAAGATACCGATTGGTTTGATGTGTTGGCAGTTGTGTTAATAGGCGGATTTGAAATCCCGTTTATCAAGTTTCGCAGGAATATTCTGGAACACGACCGCTATTTTAAGCTTCCCGATGGGCGGATGATGCTATTGCCAGAAGCATGGTTTTCGGAGTATGCCGATTTATTTGAGTTTGGCGAAACAAACGATTCAAGCATACGGCTTCATAAGCAACACGAAGGTTTATTGAATAACCATCCGCTGCTAAATGGAGATTTGAATACTCGATTAAGTGAAGCAGGAAAATCGCTTTATACCGATTCGCAACGTACCGAATTTGTGGTGAGCGAGAATTTGAATGCCACCTTACGCGACTACCAGAAAAAAGGCTTCGATTGGATGTGCCGTCTTTCGTTGAAAGGCTTAGGAGCTTGTTTGGCGGATGATATGGGATTGGGAAAAACTCTTCAGGTAATATCCGTTTTGCTGTGGTCAAAAGAGCGACAAGTGCCCAAATTAGAATCTCCAGCCCCACAAATACAACTCGATTTGTTTGGTTTTTCGGGTGAAATTCCGCGTGCTGATTGGAAAATACCTTCACTCATTGTGATGGCTCCTTCGTTAGTTTACAATTGGGAAAATGAGCTTAGAAAATTTGCCCCAACACTTCGAATCCATAAACACCTTGGTCAACGTCGCACCACCGATCCTCAACATTTTGGTCGATTCGATATTGTCCTCACTACTTATGGAATTGTCCGAAACGATGTAGATCTTTTGAAACAAACCGAGTTCGACTATATCGTGTTGGATGAGAGCCAGTTGATTAAAAATGCGCGTTCGGTTAGTTTTCAAACGGTGAAGCAATTAGTAGCGCAACAACGTATCGTGCTAACGGGCACGCCTGTAGAGAATTCACTTACAGACCTATGGGCTCAACTCACCTTTCTACAACCCGGTTTATTGGGAAGTTTTAAGTTCTTCCGCCAAGAATTTGTGATTCCTATTGAACAACAGCAGGATGCAGCTAAACTTGAAAAGCTAAGAAAAATCATTCAGCCGTTTATTCTGCGACGAACCAAAGAAGAAGTCGCACCCGAACTTCCTGAATTAACACGTTCGGTACATTATTGTGAAATGTCGCCAGAGCAAAAGGAATATTACGAGGAACAGAAATCGGTTTATCGGAACAAAATCCTCGAAAACATTTCCCGCGAAGGTTTGGAGAAAAGTCAGCTGTTGATTCTTCGTGGTTTAACACATTTGCGTCAAATTGCGATACATCCTCAATTGTTAGATTCAAGCTATACGGGCGAATCAGCAAAAATGGATCAGGTGCTGGAATTGCTTTCTCAGCTCCGCGAAAGTGGTCGAAAGGTGCTCATGTTCTCACCCTTTGTGCGGCATTTGAATATTTATCGGAAGTATTTCCAAGAGCAAAAGCTGCCTTTTTCGTTTTTAGCTGGAGAAGTTCCCATGCAGCAACGCGCTGGTGTGATTCAAGAATTTGATCAACATACTGGACATCGGGTTTTCTTGATACAATTGAAAACGGGTGGTTCTGGTTTGAATCTGACCAAAGCCGATAACGTTTTCCTACTCGACCCGTGGTGGAATCCGGCAGCCGAAGATCAAGCTATTGCTCGCTCGCATCGTATCGGACAACATCAACCCGTATTTGCTTGGCGTTTCATCACCAAAGACACGATTGAAGAGAAAATCCTGCATTTACAGGAGCGTAAAACCCGACTTGCCAACGATATTCTAGAAGGAACTTCCTCATTTAGAACATTAACCGAGGAAGAGTTAACCGACCTGTTTGGCTAGTTGAAATATTCCACAAAAACTGGAATGTGCTGTTAGGCAAATCTGATTATGCCTTAGTTTAGCAAAATGCTTTCAGATTAAAATCTGCTTAAACAGAATTAATATCTGAGTGATTAAAAGGAATATACCCGCCTTTCAAAAAAGCCCAACCCGTCAATGCCTCATCAGTTACCATTAATAGAGAGAATTAAAAAAGATCTTCCTGCATCCGTCATGGTATTTCTAGTAGCGCTGCCCTTATGTTTGGGAATAGCGTTGGCTAGCGGAGCACCTGCTTTTTCGGGAATTTTAGCAGGTATTATAGGTGGGATTGTTATTGGTTCTTTCAGTGGTTCACACATAAGCGTAAGTGGACCTGCTGCTGGATTAACAGTAATTGTTGTTGATTCAATCAAACAACTCGGTTCGTTCGAAGCATTTTTGCTAGCCGTTTGTATTTCAGGTGTTTTGCAAATTGTGTTAGGTATTATTAAAGCCGGTGTAATGGCCAATTTCTTTCCCTCGTCGGTTATTAAAGGAATGTTGGCATCCATTGGACTTGTGCTTATCCTTAAGCAATTACCCAAGGCTCTTGGATATGATTTCGATTTCGAAGGAGATGAAAGTTTCGAAGAAGCTGGCGGACATAATACATTTACTGATATCTACTATGCTTTTTTAAATCTAAGACCGGGCGCAGTCATTATCAGCATAAGTTCATTACTCATTATGCTTGCTTGGGATTCGTTCGTAACGAAACTAGGTGGATTCTTTCGATTTGTACCAGGAGCCTTAATGGCAGTAGCAACGGGGATTCTTTTCAATGAAGCATTTGGACTGTGGATGCCTGAACTATTCTTAGAAGCAAGTCATCGTGTAGATTTACCAACAGGCATTTTACATTCTGGACTATCCGATTTAATCCTTTTCCCTGATTTTAATGCTTGGAACAATCCGAAAATTTATTCAGTTGCCTTTACAATAGCGGTTGTAGCCAGTATTGAAAGCTTGCTCAGTATTGAAGCTGGAGATCAAATAGATCCTTATAAACGCATTACGCCTCTAAATCGCGAATTAGTTGCACAAGGCATTGGGAATTTATGTTCCGGATTTATTGGTGGATTGCCTGTAACAGCTGTTATTGTTCGTACTTCAGCCAATGTTTTAGCGGGAGCCGTTTCCAAATATTCAACAATAATTCATGGAATATTACTGATTATTAGCATCCTGCTTTTCCCCTTACTTCTAAATTCAATTCCACTTTCTTCGCTTGCTGCTATTTTGCTAATTGTTGGTTTCAAACTTACCAAACCAAGCTTATTTGTCCAGATATACAAGAAAGGACTTACCCAGTTCATTCCATTTGTCATCACCATTTTAGCCATTCTATTTACCAATCTGCTTATCGGAATTGGAATTGGTTTAGCGAGCGGACTTTTCTTTGTGCTTCGTTCCAATTTTAGACGTTCGATAAGTGTAACCATCGATAAAGAAAATGTCCTAATCCGGCTTCGCCATAACGTTTCATTTCTCAATAAAACATTGCTAAGAGAAGCTTTGATGAATGTGAAGAATGGTAGCACTATTCTAATTGACGGTACGCATGCGGTTTTTATTGATCAAGATATTATAGAAACCATCGAAACGTACTGCTCATCTGCTGAAGAGAAGAATATACTTGTCCATATCAAGCGCACAAAAACAAGTCAAAATGAATATTTCCGGAAAAACGACTGAGCATGAAACCCGTTGAACGATTATTACTCGAAAACAAAGCTTGGGCTGCCGAAAAATTAGAAACTGACCCAGCCTATTTTCTTCGTCAATCGAAAGACCAATCCCCAGAGTTTTTTTGGATTGGTTGTTCCGACAGTCGCGTACCAGCTAACGAAGTCACTAATACCGAACCGGGTGAGATTTTTGTCCACCGAAACGTCGCTAACTTAGTGGTTAATACCGACCTCAACCTTCTAAGCGTTTTGCAATATGCAGTAGATGTGTTGAAAGTGAAACATATTATTGTTTGTGGACATTATGGCTGTGGTGGTGTGAAGGCTGCGATGACTCAACAATCATTTGGGCTCATCAATAAATGGTTGCGTAACATTAAAGATGTTTACCGTTTCCACCGTGTTGAATTGGATGGAATTAGTGATCATGAAAAACGAGCAGATCGCTTGGTTGAGTTAAATGTGAACGAACAAATACACAATCTGGCAAAAACCTCCATTGTTCAAAAAGCTTGGGCATCACGTCAAAGTCCGGTTTTACATGGATGGGTTTATGGACTGGATGATGGTATTCTACATGAGATTATTAATCTTGACCATACATACAATGTAGACCCTATTTATCGCTTCGAACCCGATGAATTGAAAGACTGATTGAGCGCCGCACTTTGTTAACTTAGCGGCCTCCAAAAAGCAGCATTCATGTCAGGACATAGCAGATGGGCAAACATCAAACACCGCAAAGGAGCTAAAGACAAGCGTCGTAGTAAGCTTTTTACGCGCCTTTTAAAGGAATTGATGATGGCTTCTCGCATGGGCGGCCCTGATCCAGATGCAAATCCACGTTTACGTTTAGCCATCCAAAATGCCAAAGGAGCTAACATTCCTAAAGACACAATCACACGTAATGTAGAAAAAGGAGCTGGTATTGGTGGGGAAACCTTTGTAGAACCAACATACGAAGGCTACGCACCATCGGGCATTGCGGTGTTTGTTGAATGCGCAACCGACAATTTGAATCGTACCGTTCAAGATGTGCGCATGGTGTTTAATAAATATGGCGGAAACTTAGGTACGAATGGTTCTTTGAGTTTTGTGTTCGATCGAATGGGAGTATTTGAGATTCCCCAAGGTAACCTCGATGAAGACGAATTTACCATGGAAATGATTGATGCGAATGCGAATGAAATCGTTTTGGAGGAAGGCATGTTTACCGTTTATGTACCATTCGAGTCGTTTGGAGAAATGCAACGCAAGCTCGAAAGCATGGGCATTGAAGCCGAAAGTGCTGGATTACAACAAATTCCTAAAGAACGCACAACACTCGATTTAGAAGCAGCCCAAAAAGTGATGAAGCTTATTGAGATGCTTGAAGATTTGGACGATGTTCAGCAAGTATATCACAACCTTGAGCTAACCGAAGAGC
>DAOOQW010000058.1:0-2744 GCA_035388945.1 Flavobacteriales bacterium | reverse complement strand
GAAGATTTGGACGATGTTCAGCAAGTATATCACAACCTTGAGCTAACCGAAGAGCTCGCCAACGAACTTTAGCCATGAATCCGATTACCGATAAAACCACTAACAGCATGCAGGATAAAATTCAGCGTCTCGAAGACATGAAGTCGGAAGCCCTTTTGGGTGGAGGAGCAAAGCGCATCGAATCACAACATAAAAAAGGCAAACTCACTGCCCGCGAACGCATTGCTTTATTGTTAGATGAAGGTTCTTTTGAAGAAATTGGACAACTTGTTACTCACCGAAGCAGCAATTTCGGTTTGGAAAAACAGAAGTTTTACGGCGATGGTGTAGTGACTGGTTTTGGAACTGTTCATGGCAGAACGGTATATGTATTTGCTCAAGATTTCACTGTTTTCGGGGGATCTTTAGCCGAAGCACATGCCACTAAAATTTGCCGCATCATGGATTTAGCGATGCAAAATGGCGCACCTGTTATTGGCTTGAACGATTCGGGTGGAGCACGTATTCAGGAAGGTGTTGTTTCGCTAGGTGGATATGCAGATATCTTTTACCGTAACACACTTGCATCGGGCGTGATTCCTCAAATTTCGGCTATCATGGGACCATGTGCTGGTGGAGCTGTTTACTCTCCTGCCATCACCGATTTCATTCTCATGGTGGAAGACACTTCCTACATGTTTGTGACGGGTCCGAACGTGGTAAAAACCGTTACACATGAAGAAGTTAGCTCCGAAGAATTAGGTGGTGCATCGGCACACAGTGTAAAATCGGGAGTAACGCATTTCTCGTGTACAAATGGCGTTTCGTGCATTGAGGATATTAAGAAACTGTTGAGCTACGTTCCCTCGAACTGCGAAGAAGAAGCGCCTCGATTACCTTACACACCTGGGAATGAGAAACGCCCGGTATTAAACACCATCATCCCCGAAAATCCGAATCAACCTTACGATATCCGCGAGGTGATTGATCAAGTTATAGATAACGATACCTTCTTTGAAGTACATAAGAACTTTGCTGAAAATATCGTAGTAGGATTTGCCCGTTTAGGCGGACGAAGCATTGGAATTGTAGCTAACCAACCAGCTTATTTGGCAGGAGTGCTTGATATAAAATCTTCACAAAAAGCGGCTCGTTTCGTACGTTTCTGTGATTGTTTCAATATTCCTTTGTTAGTGTTTGAAGATGTTCCGGGATTCCTTCCGGGAACCGATCAAGAGTGGAATGGTATCATTACCAATGGAGCAAAATTGCTTTATGCATTTTGTGAAGCAACCGTTCCGCGTGTTACCGTTATTACACGCAAAGCATACGGTGGAGCATACGATGTGATGAATTCTAAGCATATTGGAGCTGATATGAATTATGCTTGGCCAAGTGCCGAGATTGCAGTAATGGGCGCGAAAGGAGCAGCAGAAATTATCTTCAAAAAAGAAATCGAAGAAGCTCCAATTCCTGCTGAGAAATTGCTCGAAAAAGAACGCGAATACGCTGAGCATTTTGCCAATCCATACAGCGCTGCCGAACGTGGTTATGTAGACGAAGTAATTCACCCCGAACAAACACGCGAAAAACTAATTCGTGCGTTTAAAATGCTCGAAAATAAAGTAGCGAAACTTCCACGCAAGAAACACGGGAATATCCCGTTATAATTTTATAGTGGTTACGGAACAAAATCCTCCTTTACACAAAGTTCGCTACCTCCTTGCGGGCTTTGTGTTTTTTATGTCCTTCTTGAGCCTGAATGCACAGGTAAAAGTATCGGGAACAGTGTATGACAAAGAAAGCGGTCGACCATTGCCTTACGCTTTTGTCATTATACAACGCACACAAAATGGCGTTTTCTGTGATCAACGCGGACAGTTTTCTTTAGATGTTCAGCCAACAGATTCGCTCTTGTTTTCCTTAACAGGATATCAGTTTACTAAAGTATTACTGGGCGATTCGGTTCGTAAACCGGAATATTCATTACGAATTCCATTGGTTGTAAAACCCGTAAAACTGCGCACGTTCGAAGTAAAAGCTCCAAAAACCTTTGATCAGATTTTAGCCGATTTAGAGAAAGCCGAAAGCTCCAAAGTACATCACACCACTTCGGTAAGTAACGCCATCGAAAGTCCGATTACGTTCTTGTACATGCAGTTTAGCCGCGAAGGAAAAGCCATTCGTCGCATTTCGGAACTACGAGCAGAAGATCAAAAGCAAGCGCTTATCAAAGAACTCTTTACTAAGTACATGTTAGCTCACATTATTGATCTCGATGAGAAAGACATGGACGACTTCATTGCTTTTTCAGGCTTGTCGAATACATTCAACCTATTCGATACCGAATACGAATTGGTGGTTTATGTGAAGAATCGTTATGTGGATTACAAGAAATACCGAGGTATCGAAGATTGATTATTCTTCGTCTTTAAACCAGGATGCGTATTTGAGGTAATTATCGGCGATGCGATCTATTTGTCCGCGCACAAGTTCTTCGCTCACTTTCTTCACAGGTTTAGCAGGCACACCAGCCCAAATCCAACCTGATTCTACTACGCTATTTTCGAGTACAACTGCTCCGGCAGCAATGATGCTACCCGAATGTACTACAGCATTATCCATCACAATAGCGCCCATTCCAATGAGAACATTGTCGTGCAGGGTGCAACCATGAACCAGCGCATTATGCCCGATCGAAACTCGATTACCAATTGTTGTAGCAGCTTGTTCAAATGTGGCGTGAATTACAGCACCATCTTGAA
>DAOOQW010000057.1:0-11315 GCA_035388945.1 Flavobacteriales bacterium | reverse complement strand
ACTTCACCACTTGATTCCGGAAATGGTTCTGCATCTGCTTATGACATTCGTTATTCAACATCACCCATTACAGATGAAAACTTTGGTGATGCAACACAATACCTTAACCCACCAGCACCTCAACCAGCAGGAGCAACAGAGTCGTTAACAATTTCTGGATTGCTGCCAGGAATGGTTTATTACTTTGCGATTAAGTCTGCAGATTTCTTTGGTAACTTCTCAAGCGTTTCCAACATTCTTCAACAGGCTACAAACTTTGCACCTGTTATAACATTGTCGGCAACTTCATTGACACAAGACTTACAGACTGCACTAACTGGTTCGCAAATTCTAACAATTAGCAATACAGGCTTGGGCGTTTTGAATTTTGCTTTAAGTGTACCTAGTGGTTTTGCAACTGCTTCACCTTTGTCAGGTACAGTAGCACCTGGTGCAAGCCTTGATGTAACGATCACATTTGATGCGAATAATCTGTTGAGTGGTTCATACAATCAAACTCTTGATATTTCTCATAATGATCCATTGCAAGACAGCACATCAGTTCATCTTACATTGAACGTTACAAACAACGGCTTCCCAATAGCATCAGTCGAACCTGATTCACTTGATTTTGGAAATGTGTTTGAAACAGATTTTGCAAGCCAATTTGTATATGTGCACAATGCTGGATCCGAACCATTAACGATTACAGATATTGCTTCTGATAATACAGACTTTACTGCTGAAGCTGACTCGTTGTTCGTTGTGCCGTTTGGTAATGCAGCTATAAAAGTTACCTACACCGCTTCATCATTGGGCACATCATCCGGCAACATTATTATTTTAACCAATGATGGAATCAATCCATCTCTTGTGGTTTCAGTTAAGGGAACTGGAGTCGTTGCACCGGAGATTGTAGTATCGCCAGATTCATTAAGTGCATCTCTGAATACAGGGAAAAGCTCAACGCAAATTCTTACCATTGGTAACACAGGAGGAAGCAATTTAGATTTTTCGATTGCGGTAAAATCTTCAGCACCTGCAAGTGTAGCTTCGGTGCAAACTGTTTCAGTGCCATTCAAATCTGCATCGTCAGTAGCGGGTACACAAAAGCAAACTACTAAATCGTACGGAAAATATTCCAATCAAATCAAATTGAAATCAGTTGGTAAATCTGCTGTCGCATCCAAGGTATTAATTATTTCTCCAGATGATGACATGACTGATCTTGCCTTTGTTCTCAATAGCTTTGATGACATTGATGCCACTATTCTTTCCGGAGGTTCATTACCAGGTTTGTCTTTGGATACCTTAATGCAATATGATGTTGTACTAACATCCAACAATACACAATGGCTTGCATCTGGTGGAATAGATCCTGCCCTGATCGGTGATTTGCTTGCCGACTACATTGATGCCGGAGGTAAAGTAATTGTAAATCAATTTGCCTACTCATACGATGCGTGGCAAATGGCAGGAAGATTTATCGATGATGGATATGGACCTTTTGTTCCATCAACAACAGACGCAGTTGTCGATGTTGAGTTAGGAACAATCCTTGCTCCGGGGCATCCGATTATGCAAGGTGTTAGTTCACTCTTTTATAGTGGCTATGTTCAGAACGTAGGACTTTCTCCTGGTTCAATTGCGCTTGCTGAATGGAATGATGGTGAGTTATTCCTCGCTGTTAATAGTAATGTTGTAGCACTAAACATGCTTCCAAGTTTAGGTAATGGCGATCCACTGCAATGGTCTGGTGATCTGCCCACCATTTTCCAGAATGCTGTTCATTACCTTTCTGGTGGTGGATCATTTGTAAGTGTTTCTCCATCTGAAGGAACAATTGCTCCTGGAACACAACTTGATCTTGAAGTTACCTTTGATGCCTCAGGCTTGGATGCTGGTATTTATAATGCTTTAGTTGACATCTCGACAAATGTTCCATATCATCAACTAGTATCAATACCTGCTGAGCTTACCGTTCTTGGTCCGGAATTTACAATAAGTCCTGATTCACTTTATGATGAATTAGAAAACCAACAAACATCAACACATACATTAGTATTGAGCAACAATGGTCCGGATGATCATTCGTTTACTGTCGCTGTTCAGGGTTCAGGTTTTTCAACATCGTCAGTGAAAATAATAAAACCTCAATCTGCCGGGCGTACTGCTACAGCTAATCCTGCGAAACAAAAACAACAGAAGTCTGCTCGTAAGAATAATGATCGTGATGATATTCATGTGATTTCAAATACAACAGAAACAGCAAAAAGTGCTGGTCGAATAGCAACAGTTGCACAAAGTTCTGTTGGATTATATGCAACGGATTTTGAAGATTTATCAATAGGAGATATCAATGGTCAAAATGGATGGTTTGGCCAGTGGGTTAACTGGACTGTTGAAGCAGAAAATCCGTATGGTGGCTCTCAACATTTCAGAGGTTTATCAGATGGATTTGGGTTCACAGCTTCCATTTCTCCATCTGGGCCGATCGGAGCAGATCCGATTTCTACTGTATCAATGAAAGTAAATCTTCAAGGATCAAATGTAACTTGGCAGATTGCTCCTCAATCGCCATCAGCCGGACTGGTTGTTACTCGTATTGGTTTCGAAGCTGATGGTAGCATGACGGCTTTGGTGAGTGATGGTGCAGGAGGAGGTTTCTTTCAAACAATAGCACCAAGTGTTCCTACTGGCTACTTTGATTTAACAATATCAGCCAGCAGAGATTCAGCGACTTTTGATGTGTTCATTGATGATGCTAAAATCTTTAGTGGTCTTGGTTTTGCCGGAGACATTGAAGAAGTAGCTATTCTTTCATGGATGGAAGAAGCTGGTCCAACATTAGACATTGATGATTTTCAGATTATCGATGGTGTTAAAGAGGATGCACCAACCTTTGTAACGGTTTCACCTCTTTCCGGAAATTTACCTTCTGGTGCAACTGCGGAAATCACCGTGAATTTTGCATCTGAGGATCTTACCTTCGGATTGTATTCAACAAATATTAATATAGACATTGATGGTTCTAAATTAACGGTTCCCGCATCACTTCGAGTTGTAGGAGATGAAGCAATCGATGTTAGTCCTACAGTACTTCAGTCTGTTCTTGATTACAAAGCCGATACCACCATGGTGTTTAACATTGCGAACACGGGCGGCAGGCCATTGAGTTATGGAATTCAGGTAATAGGAGCAAGTACAGATATGGCTAATCTACCTAAGAGCCCGATAGGTAAATTTGCAAACTGGACAACAGACAAACGCATTGTCGACAAAAAAGCAAAAGACGATAGCGCATCTAAATCAATAACATCTAAATCAGCAAAAGTTGAACTCCTTGCAGGAAGTGCATTGCTTGAAGAGAATTTTGAGGGAGGAACTTTTCCGCCTGCGGGATGGAGCACAATCGACAATGAAGGCGAAGGTGTGGTTTGGGGTTTTGCAGAAGATGTTGGTGAAGGAAATTATTCAGGTGTTGGAGAAGCAGCAACAATTAGCAGCGATGTTTTTGGCCCTGCAGAATTTGATGCTGAATTAATTTCGCCATCGGTAAACATAGCAGGATTAAAAAATATAGTAGTTCAGTATAATGTGAATTACTCAAACTATGCCAACCTGGATTTTCTCGATCTTGATATTCAGGTTGACGGTGGTGCATGGACGAATGTATTAAGTTGGAATGAAGACCATGGTACCTTTAGAGGTACACCGGGTGAATTTGTTTCAGTATCTCTTGATGCTTATTTATCAGGAGCCTCATCATTCCGTTTACGTTGGCATTATTATGATCCTAATACAGGTGATTGGGATTGGTATGCACAGATTGATGATGTAGCAATTTTAGGAGATGCACGCGCATGGTTATCAGTAGCTCCTGCATCGGGTATAATTCCGGTTGGAGAAAGCGTTGACATTTCTGCAAAATTTGATGCATCCGATATCGAACCTGGATTCTATGTAGCAGGTATTCTGGTAACAAGCAATGCAGTTCAGGATCCATTGGTTGGTGTTGTTGCTTCTTTGGATGTACGAGATCCTGCAGTAATTTCTGTTGATCCGGATTCATTCTATGTCGAATTGCCAGACCAATTAACTACGCAACGTATTCTTACCGTTTCAAATTCTGGTGAAAGCGCTTTGCAATATTCTGTTACCGAAGTGGCAATACCAACCTCAACTGGAATTGTACAGGCGAGAAGAGAATCTTCAGAGAAACGCACTACGCCTTCGCAGCAAACTTTAAATTTATTTGATACCAAAGCCATTCAGAATTCAATAGCGAAACATGCAGGCATGGATATCTATTCTACAGGCTTTGAAGAGTTTGCAACAGGCGATATTAATGGTCAGAATAATTGGGTTGGTCAATACAGCAACTGGACTATAGAGAGTTATAACCCAGCATCGGGATCACAACATTTTAGTGGACTAGCGGATGGACTTGGTCAATCACTTGCATTCTCACCACTTGTTTTACCAGGTAGCGATGATGTATCAACGGTCTCTATGAAATTAGATCTTGATCCTGGTGTTACATGGCAGATCATTCCTCAATCGCCTACAGCAGGAAGCGTTAACACCCGTTTTCAAATTGCTCCAGACGGAAGTTTGAGTGCTCTTGTTCAAGACAGTGTCGGAAATGTTTATTATCAACCAATCGCTGGAACACTTCCTGATGGATATTTTGATTTTAGAATTGAGAATAAAGCGAGTACGCATCAATTTACTGTTTATGTAAATGGCTCACCAATATTTACGGGTGGCGGATTCGCTGATGAGATAGAGCAAGTTGTTATCTTCTCATTAATGGAGGATGCCGGACAACTTTTGGATATTGATAACTTTTATATTCTGGATGGTCCTGCTCAGGCACCATGGCTAACGGTTGATCCTAAATCGGGTAGCGCAGCTTCTGGAAGTTCATCAATAGTTAATTTGTATTTCGATGCAACGGATGTTGAGCCTGGAACCTATAGTAAGATTTTAAATATTTCAAGCAATGATCCGGCAACACCAAATGTATCGGTGCCAGTTACGCTTGTCGTTTTACCAAATCTTCCACCGGTATTAGCAACTGCATATGACAAAGCAGTTCGCGAGCTTGGAACGTTGAACCTTTCCTTTACGGCCACAGATGCTGATGATTCAGTTGTTGTTGTGCGATTGGAGAACGCTCCTGATTTCATCACGATGACAAATATGCAAAACGGATTGGTTTCGTATTCAGCAAAACCATTAATAGGCGATGCTGGTGATTATGAGATTACAGTTGTTGCTGAAGACGGTCGCGGAGGTATTGCAACTGAAAACTTTAACTTAAAGGTAACACCATATGGTGTTCAAAATTTCAGTCTCATAAACTTCCAGACAGGAGCAGTCCTTCAGAATTTTGAAGACACAGTAACAATTGATATTGCCGATCCGCTGATTTCAAAATATACGATTCGTGCCAATACAAATCCAGGCACTGTTGGAAGTGTGAAGTTTACATTGGATGGTTCGAATACAAATACTGACAACTCTCGATATTACACCATTAACGCATGGCTAATACCTGTATTGAGTGGAGGCGATCATTCCATTACTGCGCAAGGCTTTACACGAAGCAACGGAAATGGTGACGGAGGTCAGGTTAAAATGGGTGTCATTAGAGTAATTAATTCTGTAGCGGTAACTGATTTTGATGTTGTGAGTGGAAGCGGCACGAAGTTGCTTGATCTTGAAGATGGAGGAGTAATTGATATTAGTCAATCTGGATTCAACAAGATTAATATTGTAGCCTATACGGGTAGCAGCACTATACGAAGTGTTAAGTTTACGCTCAACGGAACTATAGCACGAATTGATAACGGTTCGCCATTTGCCTTAAAAGGTAATGCAGACGGAAGCGATACCTTCTGGCCGGCAAGTCCTGGAAGCTATACATTAACAGCAACTCCATACTTGAGTTACCATGCATGGGGACCAGCAGGAACTCCTCTTACAATTCATTTTCAGGTTATTAATGGAGAAGATCCAACGGTTGCTAATGCGCGATCAGGTAGTGCTTCATCCGAGAATGAGAGGGAAGAAATGCAAGTTCAGGAATTTGGGGAATATTCATGGACGATATACCCAGTACCTGTAATAGATGATCTTCACATCAAGCTCGAAGGTAAAGTGGAAGGAAATGTATCCGTAAACATTATCAATACACAAGGGCAATCCGTTCATTTAAAAGATGGAACAGCAGAAACTTTCCGTGACTATACTGTCAGTACAGTTAAACTCGGCTTAACAACAGGTTTCTATTTAATACAAATTCAGCAGGCTGATGGTAAACGCATTACCAAAAAGTTTATGAAGGAGTAAGTAATAATAGTAAATGATTAAGAGGGTGGGGTTGTTAACCTCACCCTTTTTTATTGCCCAATATTTGAGATATAGAATAATCAACAGGTATCAACATGAGGTGATTATTTTCCGATCATACTATGCGAGTTTCTAAGGTATCCGTGAAGACATCAGGAAAATCGCCTTTTAACTTTATAATTATTGATTGTTTTAAATTGATTTGATAATTTTTAATCGTTTGCTGCTCGCTGCTCCGGAGGAGCAATCTGTTTGTAGAATTTATTTGTTAGTTTATTTGACTCCAGAGGAGTCACCTGTTTGTGTACGGGTTCAACAACAAAAAAAGTGCTAACAGGAAAGCATCTCAAACTCTTTAAAGACGATTTCCCTCGTGAAGCCAGGAATAAAATATATTCGTAATATTCTGTTCTATATCTTTAAGAATAATCTGTGGTAATGAGGAACGTCAGACTGGTATTAGGTAGTGGAGGAGCACGAGGTATGGCGCATATTGGCGTAATTGAAGAATTAGAGAAAGAAGGATTTTCCATCAAAGAAGTTGTGGGATGTTCAATGGGTGCTGTGGTTGGAGGTATTTATTGTGCAGGGTATTTACAGGAGTATAAGCATTGGCTCATTGGCCTTTCACGATTGGATGTGTTCAGGCTGCTCGATTTTGCATTTTCATCTCAAGGCTTTGTAAAGGGCGAACGTGTTTTTAAAGAAATCGAAAAATTAATTGGAGATCATACTATTGAAAATTTCCAAATACCTTTTACTGCAGTAGCGGCAGATATGATGAAGAAACGTGAAGTTCACTACACATCCGGTAGTTTATTTAAAGCGTTGCGCGCGTCCATTGCTATACCAACTGTATTTACTCCCGTAATGGAAGGACGATCACAATTAGTGGATGGTGGTGTTTTAAATCCACTCCCATTGAATGTAATCCATCCGGAAGAGGGTGATGTGGTTGTAGCGGTAAACCTCAATGCCAATACTCCAGTGGAAGCAAATTCTCCTGTTGTTGAGGAAGGAAAAGAAATGGCTGCCTATCAAAAAATGTTGATTGCTTTGTTGCCTCAGTTTTTAAGCTCTGAAAATAGAGTTGAGCAATTCGGCTTCTTTGATTTACTCAACAAGTCGTTTGACATGACACAAGACCGCCTTACAGAATTAACAATCGATGTTCATAAACCCGACATCGTTGTGGACATATCGCGAGACGCATGTGGTGTGTTTGAATTTTATCGTGCAAACGAAATTATTGAGCAGGGTAGAAAGGCTTTTCAAAAAGCATACACTAAAATCTAATGTAGCATAAACAACAGGTAGATGAAAAAGAAAATCAGATGGGGAATTTTGGGCTGCGGAAAAATTGCCAATAAGTTTGCGGCTGATCTGCAATGGGTTGAAGATGCAGAACTTGTGGCCATAGCATCACGCGAGGTGGAAAAAGGAGCTGCGTTCGCAAAACAGTATAATGCTCCATTAAATTTTAACACATATGAAGGATTGGCATCTTGCAAGGATGTCGATGTGATCTACATTGCTACACCGCACGGATTTCACCATGAACATACCTTGCTCTGTCTTCAACATAAAAAAGCAGTGCTCTGCGAAAAGGCATTGGCTTTAAATACGAAGCAAGTAACTGAAATGATAAACTTTGCCCGTGAGCAAAAGGTATTTTTGATGGAAGCATTTTGGACCAAGTTTTTACCGCAATATCAAAAAGTATCCTCCATGATTTCTGCGGGTGAAATAGGAACGATAAAAATGATTGAAGCTGACTTTGGATTTAAGGCAACCGATCCAACACCCCAACGTATGTACGATCCCGTTTTAGGAGGAGGCGCGTTGTTAGACGTTGGAATTTATCCGGTATTTCTTGCGCTCTCTTTTTTAGGAAAGCCACTGGATGTACAGGCGTTCATTACTCCTTACGATACTGGTGTAGATGAGCAGATTTCCATGACCATGAAATTTAAAGAGGGAGCTTTAGCGGTATTGAATGCAAGTTTTGCTGCCGATACTCCGGTAGAAGCAACCCTTGTTGGCACGGAGGGTTACATCCGTATTTCAAATCGGTTCCATAATGCAACGTCAAAGATTGAATTGATAAAGGATAAGCAGTCTCCAGTTGAAATTCAAGTGCATCGGGAAGAAGGTTATGGCTATCAGTTTGAGGCGCGTCACGTGGGAGAATGTTTGAGAACAGGTTTAACGGAAAGTCCGATAATGAGTCATACTGATTCTCTGCTTTTAATGGAGACGCTTGATCGTGTACGCGCAAACTGCGGTATTAAGTACGAAGTTGATTGAAAAGGGATTTATTGACACTGGTGTAGGTTGAATGAAAGCGATGTGAAGAGGAACAAATAAATCCTGAGACCAAACAATAGTGATAGGTAATCCGAGATTGGAATTGGATTGAATGGCTTAGCAATGAAAAATAAAAAATTCTCAACCCCACAACGACTAAAGAGTTTTGTTTATGCTTTTAATGGATTGAAAATTCTGATAAGGGAAGAGCACAATTCAAGAATTCATTTTGTAATAGCAATAGTTGTTACGATTGCTGGATTTATATTAGAGATATCAGTAGAAGAATGGATTGCCATTGTAATTGCCATTGGGTTTGTTATCGCAGCGGAAATTTTCAATTCTTCTATCGAAAATATAGCCGACTTTATCTCGCCAGAAAAACACGAGAAGATTAAGAAGATAAAAGATTTGGCTGCAGCCGGAGTTTTAATAAGTGCATTAACAGCGCTTACCATTGGATTAATTATTTTTCTACCAAAGATTATTGAATTCTAAATTCTGTACTAAACCGCAAAACTCTCCCCACATCCACATGTGCGCGTAGCATTTGGATTAATGAATTGGAAACCTTTTCCGTTTAATCCATCAGAGAAATCTAATGTAGTACCGAGCAAATACAGCAAGCTTTTTTTGTCGACCAGAATTTTAATACCCTTATCTTCAAAAATCTGATCAGCTGATTTTATTTCGTCATCAAAATTCAAATCATACATCAAACCAGAGCAGCCGCCACCTTTCACCAAAACGCGTACATTGTTTTCAACGGCCTTACCTTCCTCTCTGCGAAGTTGAATGATTCTATCTTTTGCTTTTTCAGTTACGTTAATCATAGCTTTATGAAATTGGATTTAATACAACACTGAAAACGGTAATCGTATTCATGTCGCGTCCGTAATATAATTTTTGCAAGGCATCCATAATGTTGCTTGCCTTAAAGTACGAAGTGTGAAGTTCTTTGTCACTCTTCGCTACCCATTGTATGGTGTATGAATTTTCTTTTTCCTTGTAGTCCTGAACATAAGCGAGCATCTTTTTCAATGCGTCTACTTTATCGGCACCCGTTTCATTGTGAAACAAGAAAGCCTGATTGTGTCGTGGATTAATGGTAATGAGATCGAGCTTTACCTTGCCATCGATAGAGGTAAATTCAAAAACAAGGTCGGAGGTACGCAGGCCCAGGTAGTCCTTAATTTCCTGCTGAATACGAGCCGCCTCAACGTGCATATCGCTCAAAGTTTCGATCATCATAAGTAATTTTCATTATGCTAAACTTTCGATTTAGCCAAAAAGTTTCTTCTTTGCCTGCAAAGGTAGCAATTATGGAAAAACTTGAGCATATCGGAATAGCGGTTAAAAGCATTGAAGAGTCAAATGTAGTCTTTGCCAAGCTATTGGGGCGTGAACATTATAAAATTGAAAAGGTAGAATCGGAAGGGGTAACGACTTCCTTTTTCGAAGTTTCGGGTGTAAAGATCGAATTGTTGGAGGCCACACGTCCAGATTCGCCCATTGCTAAGTTCATTGAGAAGCGGGGAGAAGGTATTCACCACCTTGCCTTTGCTGTTGCTGATATTGACGCCAGCATTGAAGAATACAAGAAAAAAGGATTTGAACCGATCAATCAAGAGCCAAAAAAAGGTGCAGATAACAAAATGATTTGTTTTCTGCACCCTAAAAAAAGTGGGGGTGTTTTAATCGAACTGTGTGCTGATATTTAAAAAATCCTATGCCTCCCGATTTTAGCGGGATTTAGGGAAGAATTTTAATTCTTAGGTTTTTTCATTTCGCTGGCGCTTTTGCCACCGAACTGAATTTCGTTGTAATACTTCGTTTTCTTCTTACCCTTCGCAGTTTTATAATAGGGCTTGGGCCCACATGCGCTAAGTAAGATGCCCGCTGCAAGGAAGAGTCCAATAATCTTTTTCATGGTTAATGATTTCAAATGCATAGATACCAGCTTATTTCGAACAAAACCTTCCATATTCGTTCATAATCTTACTTTTGCAGGATAAAGCCCAATTCAAATCGGTGAAGGGCAAGTTAAACCATTGTTATATGAGCGCAAATAGATCGGAGATTAATCAACTTGGGGAATTTGGACTGATTGATCGGATCAGCACGAAATTCAGCCTCACAAATTCAACATCCATAAAAGGTATTGGCGATGATGCAGCCGTGATTGATGCCGGTGATGATTTTGTGTTGATCTCTACGGATATGCTGGTGGAAGGCATTCATTTTGATTTGTCGTACATGCCCATTCAACATTTGGGATATAAGGCTGTGGCTGTAAATGTATCAGACATTGCCGCCATGAATGGGAAGGCTGAGCAGATTACAGTGAGCATTGCTTTGAGTAATCGCTTTTCACTTGAAGCGATCGATGCGTTGTATGCCGGTATTAAAAGCGCCTGTGAAAGTTATGGTGCAGATCTAGTTGGTGGCGATACAACTGCTTCTGTTTCGGGTTTAATTATTTCGATCTCAGTTGTGGGTCGTGTAAAAAAAGATAAGGTATCATATCGCAGTGGAGCAAAGCCAACGGATATTATTTGTGTTACAGGCGATTTAGGTGCGGCTTTCATGGGCTTGCAAATTTTAGAACGCGAGAAAGAAGTGTTCTTAACAAATCCAGATATGCAACCTGGTATTGAACAATATGAATACCT
>DAOOQW010000056.1:9378-11337 GCA_035388945.1 Flavobacteriales bacterium | reverse complement strand
GGGGTTTCCAGTTCTTCGATTCGGGTGCTCAGGTACTTATCAACGGAATCGACCTTGAGATCCTGGAGAAGTCGAGCTTTCCATTGGTCAAAATTAGTAGCAGAAAATTCAGAGAATAGCGGTTTCAAAGGCTTCAGGCTTGAAGAACAAAAGTAGCAAATTCAATCCCTAAAAATCTTGCTGCCTTATTGTGCAGGCTTTTTAGATTTATCCACCACCAACCAAATTTCCTCATTCGCTTTCTTCATTTTATACTTCTCACGTGCGAATTTTTCGAGGCTCCGGTTGTCGGTCATGAGTTCGTTTAACTGCTCATGGGTGTTTTCAATTTCCTCTTGATAGTAACGTTTCTCCTTATTCAATTCGTAAAGTGCCTGACGGTCTTCGTATTGAGAAATAAGGTTGTTTTTATCAAAAAAGACAATCCAAACCAAGAAGAACAAGAACACCAGCAAGTATTTGTTGCGGATGAACGGATATCGTTCGAGGAATTGGCTAAAGAAATTCATCCTCCAAAAATATGCGTGCATCAGACATGTAAGTGAAAAAGATCGAAAAGTTGTCAGACCCATCTTGTTGATTTTAGCAAAAAAGCCTCTATCCAATTAAGAACAGAGGCTTTCCAAAGAAATTACACCGATTTATTCAACATATAATTTCCCTACCATTTTAGGGAAATGCCCTGGGAATGTGCAGATGTAGTTGTATTGTCCTGCAGCAGGCGCAGTAAATTCGAACGTTACCGTTTCGTTTGGTTTAGCCAAAGGCGAAGCAGCTATAACATTTGGATTTTCTGGAATGTATGCTTTGTCCATTCCAGCAGCGATAGCAGCAGTAGCTACTTCCTGACCAGTTCCTAATTTCACCAAAACCCAATTATGTAACATGCCTTCCATGGTGTTGGTGTTGATGAGCGTGAGTGTTACTTTATCGCCCGCTTTTACTGTTGAAGAAGTTGGCTCATAGCCCATATCAGCCATTGAATTACCAATGACTTTAATCGTTAGTTTGGCTTCACCTGGAGTGGAAGATTCGGGAGTTGTTTTGGAAGTTGTATCTGTTTTAGGTGCATCAGCAGGTGGTTGATTTCCGCCACAGGATGCAAATAACAAGGCAATTGGGAGTGCGAGAATACTTAAGTTTTTCATTACATGAAATTGTTAGATAACAAGACAAAGTTTCGGGTGAATTGTTTGTCAGAATGTGACTTAGATTTCAAAAAAATCAACCAACAAATAGTCCTTTTGAAGATGAATAGCGCTCAAAAGACAAATTTCTAAAAGATGTTAACACCGTGTGTCTAGGCTTAGGCTTGGGTTATATTTGTACAATGGAAAATTTCATCGTCTCGGCCCGGAAATATCGCCCCGTCACCTTTCATTCGGTGGTTGGACAAGAGGCTATTACGGGTACATTAAAAAATGCCATCCGTAATAATCAACTTGCACAAGCATTTCTGTTTTGCGGACCGCGAGGAGTTGGAAAAACCACCTGTGCCCGAATTCTAGCAAAAACGATTAATTGTTTCAATTTATCGGCTGATACAGAACCGTGTAATGCCTGTGAGAGTTGTACTTCATTTAATCAGAATGCGTCATTCAACATTCATGAATTAGATGCTGCTTCCAACAATTCGGTGGATGATATTCGTGCTTTGATTGATCAAGTTCGATTTGCACCACAGGTTGGGAAATATTCCATCTACATCATCGATGAGGTTCACATGCTCAGTACTGCGGCATTTAACGCATTTCTTAAAACATTAGAAGAACCTCCTGCTCATGCGATTTTCATTTTAGCTACAACGGAGCGTCATAAAATTCTCCCAACGATCCTTTCTCGTTGTCAGGTATTTACGTTTAGTCGAATTAAGGTGGATGATATTGCTCGTCACTTAGCATATGTAGCCAGTAGCGAGAAAATTGAAGCAGAACCAGATGCACTTCACGTGATAGCTCA
>DAOOQW010000056.1:0-9278 GCA_035388945.1 Flavobacteriales bacterium | reverse complement strand
TTGGTTTGTCAGGATGCTGTTACGCTCCCACTTTTAGAAGTAAGTGCTGGTGTAAAAAGCAGATATCAAACGCAAAGTCAGCAATGTAAGCCTGTACAATTAATCAACGGGCTCGATTTAGTTAGTAAAGCTGAACAAGGCTTAAAGCAGTGTAAAAATCAGCGCCTAAACATCGAATTGGCCTTGCTTCAGTTAAGCTTGATTAACGCTCAACAGGAAGAAAAAAAAAGTCCTGAGTTAAGTGCTGCACCAGCGCAAGACGCTGTACCTAAGCCAAATCCAACAGCAACACCTGCGCCTGCAGAAAAGAATCCGGTATTAAATTTTCGGGGAAGTGTGCCGCTTAAAACGGTGTCGATCAATCAGCACTTAAAGAAAAATGAGCCGGTTGTTAAAGTCGAAAGCGAAGAAGTAAAAACTCATTCGGTTATCGAAGATTTACCTCGCAAACATTTTGAATTAGCCGATCTACAAGCTGTTTGGAAACAATACTGTGATCAGTTACTTGCTTCGGGACGAAATTCCATGCAAGGAACGCTTACACTTCACGAGCCCGAATTAGGAGATAATTATCAAGTTGTTTATCGGATTCACAACGACAGTCAGCTTCGTGAATTAGAATTGGAGAAGCCCGATTTAGTTGGTTTTCTTAGGAAACAATTGCAAAACTTTAATCTCCAGTTTACTATCGAAAAGACAGAATCCAATAAATCGTTTCGGCCTTTTACCCCAGACGAAAAGTTTAAAGCCATGGAAGAACGAACACCCGCATTAAGCATACTCAAAGCAAAAATCGGATTACAACCTGAATAAAATAAAAACGCCCGGAAGAATAATCTACCGGGCGTTTTGTTTAAGGTACTTGTAATTTTCTCAGCATACTAATAGGCCCTGGACAATAACTTTCGTGGCAGCGTATACAGGTTTTACTTAGCGCATTGAATTCTGCTTTAGCCGTTTCGGGACTAGCTTGTTGCATTCTTTCCATTTGAGTCAAAAATGAAGTAGCGTATTCCTGAAAATGTTCTCCTTTTTTTGCTTCACTACTTGGAGCTGCTGTTTGGATGCGGTCGTAATGTTTACCGAAGTTTTTAGGCTTTTTGCCTTCCAACACAGAAACACGCGCCTTTTTCATATCGGCAGCCATCGTTTTCATGAGTTTACTCAAAGGACTTTGCGTTTGTTTAACTGCAGAAGCCGAGATAAAACACATGCTAACTATAGCAATGAGAAAAGCAATCCGGTACATACTTATTTAACCGCGTAAATGATTACACCATCCGCTTCGAAAGATAATTTCGTTTCGGGCTGAGTGATTTTCATAATTTCTTCTTTCGATTTGCCTGCATCTTCGGCATAGTGACGAAGCATTTCAACGCTAACAACTTCACGATAGGCAATTCCATTCATGATTGCTTTCTTTCCATTACAATCTTTCGGAACGAAGAAACCGTAATCTTTAAAGCGAACCATCATTTCTTTTCCGCCACCTAAATCAACATTCATCCAGCAGCCTTTTTTCTGACAAGCTTCGTTGATTGGAGCTTCAATTTTAACGACAAGAGAATCTTTGCCTTCCATCATTTTCAAAAACTCGGCGGTAGAAATCGCTCCGTCTTTTTTGATTTTTTCGCCGAAATATTCTGCTTTTTGCGCGTTCACCTGAATAGCTCCAAAAACAAGCAACATCAGGAATGTAAGTGTCTTTTTCATAGTTTAATTTTGGTGCTGCAATTTAGGAATTTACACGTTTCCTTTTTGTGCGAAAAGCATGTGACGTTTTCCTGGTGGACCAGGTAGTCGTTTTGCCTGCAAACCCAAGGAAATTAAACTTCTTCGCACATCACCTTTAGCACAGTAACTTACCCAAATTCCGCCAGGTGAAAGCACATCAACGCTGTATTTCAACGTTTCAGTAGTCCATAATTCGGGTTGAGAAGGCGGACCAAAAGCATCGTAAAAAACCATATCGAACATTTGTTCTGAGGTAAATCCGTCTATGCTTTGTTCTAAACGCCTAAAAGTAAAGCTACTATTGATAGAAATAGACCTTCCTGCCTCGGCTTGATGAAAGGCCAAAAAATTCGCTTGCTCTTCGGGTTGCGTGTAATTCAATTGCAAGTAAATCGACTTTGAAATTGGAAATGGTTCCAAACACCAATAGTCAACCGTTAAAGTTGGGTCGAGTTTCGTTTCTCGAAGACTTAGCAAAGCATTTAAGCCAGTTCCGAAACCAATTTCTAAAATTCGAATGTGCTTTTGTTCAGGTAATCGAAGTCTTAGTCCTTTCTCAATAAAAACATGCATCGATTCCTGCAAAGCTCCATGAACCGAATGATAGGTTTCATCCAAGTTGGAATCATAGAGCGTTGTACTACCATCGGAGGTAGGAAGCAGTTGAATCATGTTCGATTAATCCCCCAAAAGAAGCTGCAATACAACTTATTTGGAAAGAATCTTAAACTCAGTTCTACGATTTAACTGTCGACCTTGATCGGTGTCGTTAGGAGCAATTGGATCATCGAAACCGTATCCCTTAAATTCGAGACGGTTCTTTGAAATGCCTTTTTTGTCGACTAAGTAATCCACTACCGAAAGAGCTCGGTTGGTAGAGAGTTTTTGATTGTATGCTGCAGAACCTACGTTATCGGTATGGCTGGAAATCTCAATACGGATTTTAGGATTTTGCTCAAGAAGTTTAGCTAAACGATCCAACTCAGCCATAGAACCTGGGCGAAGTGTTGCCTTATCGAAATCGTAGAAGATATTACGAAGTACGATTTTCTTACCAATCTCCAATTTGCTTAACTCAACATCTTTCACGATCTCCTGATAAGCAGTAGATTTAGGTAAGTCGATGTTTTCAGAATGGAAAAGGTAATCTTCCATGGTTACAGCGATACCATAATTTCGTCCGGAAGGAAGCGAAACAAGGTATTGTCCTGTTTTAGAGTTAGCTTGGAAAGTAGAAACGATTGCGTTTTTCTCGTTATCAGTAATTACGATAATGGCATTCAACGGATGTTTATCCAATGCATCTACGATAGTTCCTTTTAGGATGGTAACCTCTGAACGGAACTTATTTTTATCGGTTTTAGAAGCTACAACCGATTCAGCACGAGCCTTTTCACCAGTAATCATCATACGGCTAAGCAAGAGCTGATCTTCCACGTTCAGGATTGGTTCTTTCTCTGGACCAAGTAGCGTAATCATATAGATATCGGTTTCTCCAATAGCATCCATACGAGCAGAGGAGTAATAACCATGTTTACCTGATGCTGATACAACGAAAAAGGCATCTTTATCGGCTGAGTTAATAGGATAACCAATGTTCTCTGGCTCAGACCATTTTCCATCATCAAAAACACTACGGAAAATATCGTAGCTTCCCATGGTTTTATGCCCTTTAGAACTGAAATACATGGTTTTACCATCGGGGTGAAGATATACTCCTTCTTCATCGTAGATAGTATTGATAGCAGGACCTAGATTTTCGGGTTTTCCCCAACGTCCGTTAGCATCTTGATGTGTTACGTAAATATCAAATCCACCGTAATTATCTTCCGGTTTGTTACTCACGAAATAGATTGATTTTTCATCGTAAGAAAAACAGGCGTGAATCTCGGAATATTTGGTATTAATAGCATTTCCACCAGCTTGTTCGGGTTTTGACCACTTATCACCTTCTAGTTTAGATAAAAGAACATCTCCTTCATTTTCATCCGTGTAAATGAACAATTTCTGTCCATCGGCCGACAAGGCGATAGTAGCATCGTGAAGCTTAGTATTAACCGGAGCGGGTAAGTTTACCGGAGGAGTCCAAGCTTTATTTTGTTTGGTGGTGGAAAGAATGTCTTCGTAAAACATACCGTCTTCAGCGATGGCTTGTCCGGTAGTGTTATCTCTTCGTGAAGTAAATAACATGACCGACTCATCGGCAGTAATTACAGCAGCATATTCGCGGTATTTGGAATTTACAACTGGTCCAAGATTTTCGATCATTACACGAACTGGGTTGGCAACTAAGCGTTTCCCTTCGTTACATTCGGTAATACGTTTATCAGGATCAAATCCAGGCTTTTTGGTAGCCGAAGACTTGTACATAGAATAGTACTTAATCGCATTATCGAAATCGTGATTCAAGTGATAAGCTTCACCTAAGTAGAAAGTCACTTCCGGATCAATGGAAGGATTCATTTGGTAAGCTTTCTTTAAGAAATCGAGCGCTTTGTATTTGTTAGGTGAATTCAAGTATGAATGCCCTAAACGAAAGTTTAATAGAGCATTGTTCGGATTGAAATTATTGGCTTTAACGTAGAAATCAACAGCTAAATATTTGAGATAATCAGCAGCTAAATAATAGCTATCACCAGTCTCAATGTTTTTTATTGCTTCTTTCAAACCGGCTTTGTTATCCGGAAAATTTGCCTTGGTGAATTCGACATTCTGCTGCGCTTGAATGAAAACAGGCAGCATGAAAAGGGCTAGGAGGAGAATTTTTTTCATGTCTGTAATCAATTGCATTCAGAGTCAACATATTGTTTGGCAGCATCTACGCCATTTTGAGATGCTTCAGACCAGTCTTTGCAGGCGCCGGCAAGATCCCGTAAATTTTCTTTGGCAATTCCTCTATTGAGATAAGCATAACCATAAGATGGATTGATGCGAATAGCTTGATCGAAATCGGCAATTGCTCCGGGAAAGTCGCGGAGTTTATTTTTCAAACAACCACGATTATTCAAAGCATATTGATCTTTCGGATTAAGTTCAATAGCCTTGTTGAAATCAGTCATTGCTCCATCTAAATCTTGCATTTCTAATTTCAAACGACCACGTTTAACATAAGAAGTTGCCATTTTAGGATCGGCAATAATGGAATAATTAAATTCTTGAAGAGATGCTTGTAAATCGCCCGATCGACGTAAAGCTGCTGCTAAGTTATTATAGGCAATTGCTAATTTTGGATTGAGTTTAGTTGCTTCTCGATAATCATCAATAGCACCTTTAATATCTTCTAATTTAAGTTTACAGCTACCCCGATCATTATAGGCTTCAGCATAATCGCTTCTTGCTTTTATTGCTTTAGTAAATTCTTCTGTTGCACCTTGAAAATCATCTATTTCAAATAAAATCCCTCCCGCATAGAAAAAAGATTCAGCATTGGTAGGATCGAGTTGAGAGGATTTCTTGAAATCTTCTAATGCACCCGTTTTATCAGCACTAAGAAATCGAGCTTGTCCGATAAAGAAAAGAGTCTTTGCATTTTCGCCTTCTATTTTCATGGAACGTTGGTAATCTGTAATCGCTCCTGCATAGTCTTTCAAGTCCGACTTACATACAGCCCGGTTAAACCAAGCTTTCCCAAAGGTAGAATCGGATTCAATTGCCTTATTGAAACTTCCCAAAGCCGTTTGGAAATCTTTAACATTATACTCGCTAATACCTTGATTATATGCTGCAATAGCGGCTTCATTTTGAGCCTTGGCAGATATAAGTCCCAGCAATAACAGACTGGACGTGATAATTTTTTTCATGTTCATTCTCGATTTCCGGTTTCGAATATAGAACAAATGAGACGGATGAAATAACGGTTTTTAGGAAAAATACCTTTCAGTGTGTATGATGATCAATAATTGTCTCAAAAAGAGAGGTATCCTGAAAGGTACTTAGGTCATAAATACCTGTTGTATTGGAATCGAGTTGACCCAAAAAGATGTCTCGACCAAGTACATCTTTAAAACAATGCTGAAATAATTCGGTACAATAGAATCGGGTAGTATCGACTTTATCGAAATTATGGTCAAACGGTTTGTGGATACGTGTGTAGTAGCTTACCCGATCTACAATTCGGGCAATGGTATCCTCCTGACAACGGAATCGTTTGACGATAATGCTATTTGGGACACTTTCGTTGAGAAATCGTTGTAAGGATTGTTCTTGAGCACCATCAATAGCAGCGACAGAGCTGGATAGTGCATGGGCAACTCTCCATTTACCGGGTTCGCCAACTATCATGGCACAATGAGATACAGCGGCAGGGCTATTCTGAACTTCGACGATACCATCGGAGAACATTCCATAACCGCGACGAAGGATAATATCTCCTGAATGCAAAAGCCCTTTTTCCTGCTGGCTCATGGGGTAGAAAACTTGTTTAGTGTTTTCTGGACTCCAAAAGGCTTTATACAAGATAAAACCTATGCCGGCAAAAAAAAGGGCCGTTGAAATGATTAATATCTTCCGAAACCTGCGCATGCCGTAACGGAAGAGGAATGATTAGTGACTTTCAGCAGCAGGAGCAGCTTCAGCAGCAGGAGCAGCAGTAGCAGACGTATCTGTTGTGCCCATATCGCCTTCCATTGCACCACCTTCTTCACCACCACCCATTGGGTTTTCTTTTGGTTGGTGAACTAGCCATTTTTCTCCTGATTTTTTCATGTTCAGTTTTTCTTCTTTGTCACCAGCCATGTAAGTACATGTAGCTGTAGTGTCACCTTCAACTGTACATTTCAAATCTTTGATTTCTTTTTTCTCTTTTGCTTCTTTCTTCTCACCGCCCATTGTAGCGATTTGTTTCATGAAATCAAGCATTCCTTTTGTGTCTTCAGTAGCAAATTCTTTTGCTTTGTCGAAATCCTCCGCATTTAATGCATCTAGATAAGCTTTTGCATTGGTTTCAGGACCGTTTCCGCCTGAGCAAGCAACAACGAATACTGCGATCAAAGCGACAGCAGCTAACTTCAGTGTGTTTTTCATGAGTGTGGGTTAAAATATAGTTGGGTGCAAATTTGCCCTGATTTTTCGGAATAACCAAAGATTATTTAACAGATTTTAACAAATCGCCTGTGACTTATTCCGTTTGGTGTTCTAGAAGTAGGTGGAAGTCCTTGCAATTACTCAAAACTGGCGTCCAAGCCCATCCAAAAGCATGTTGAAAAAATTCCCTAAAGGTTTTTCTACCATCATCTTTAAAAAGGGATTTACCTCTCCATCAAATACCAATTGTGCTTCAGAAATAGCATCTAAAGGACGAATTCCTACCGTTAATGTAAATGGGAATGGAACTTTTCCATGCGAACTCATCTTAATAGATGTATGCTCATTCCGCTCAACGACCTTCATTCCTAAATCAGCCATCCCTTTAATGGTGAACTGACACGTATCTGTATCAGAAGTCCAGTTTATAACCTGCTCTGGCATAAGCTTTTTCAGGTTATTCATGTCGGATAGGAAAGCAAAAACCTGATCAGGTGTTGTCTGAACAGGTTTCCAAGATGTTTCTAATTTCATGCGTTAAGCAATTTTCAATGTGGCTCCCCAACTGGAGGGATTATCACGCCAGCTTTTCAACTGATCAATTTCTTCCAGAGCTACATACTTATTCTTTACAGCCTGATCAAGTAAACTATCGTAGTTGCTTAGGCTATAAAACGGACATTTATCTTCCTTAAACTGAGCAACAGCTACGTCGAAACCGTAATCGAAGATAGATACAAGTCCTTTAACTATGCATCCCGCATCACGAAGAGCTTTAACGACCTTGATACTGCTTTGTCCAGTTGAAATCAAATCTTCCACTACCACTACTGTTTGACCTGGTTCAATTTTACCTTCAACCAGATTTTCCATTCCGTGCCCTTTGGGAGCAGAACGTACATATATAAATGGTAAGCCTAATTCTTGAGCAACCAAAGCACCATGCGCAATTCCTCCTGTAGCAACACCGGCAATTACATCTGGCTTCTCAAACTTATCGGCAATTGCCTTCGCTAACTCCTGACGGATGAACGTACGAACCTTTGGGTATGACAAGGTCAAACGATTATCACAGTAAATAGGAGATTTCCAACCCGAAGCCCAAACAAAAGGCTTGGATGGCTGAAGCTTTATGGCTTTAATTTGTAAAAGAAAATCTGCCAGCTGTGCGGCAGTATCAGTATTGTAAAGCATGTCGCAAAAATACGCCGTTTACCTGAACCGAAAAGCCTTATTTTTCAACAATCCGCAAGGTATTCAACCCCAAGGTGATACTGTTTGGATAGATGCGGGAGCCTCTAAAAAACAGCTGTTTGAGGCAGTTGAAAGATTAAAATCAGCTAAAAATGAATGTCAGCAACTTTCTTTAACTGCCATAAATCTGGATCAAGGAACCGAATGGTTGAAGTCGAAGTACTCATTTATTCAAGCTGCTGGTGGAATTGTCGAAACTCCTGATAACCAAATACTTTTCATTTTCAGATTAGGTTGTTGGGATTTACCTAAAGGAAAAGTAGAACCGGGTGAAGATCTACCAAGCGCTGCTCAACGTGAAATTGAAGAAGAAACAGGAATTCTCGATTTGAGCATTCAATCAGAACTTTGTCGAACTTGGCATACTTATCCTCACAAAGGAAAAGAAGTACTTAAGGAAACCGTTTGGTATTGGTTTAAAACCAGCAAAGCTTGGCCAACCATCCCGCAAACCGAAGAAGATATTACCGAAGCCGTTTGGAAATCACCCGACCAGTGGACCGAAGTAGAAGCCAATACTTACCCTTCTATACTTGATGTTCTTCAAGCTCGAAAAGCAATTAGTGAAGCTTAATTAATCCTAAAAACGCCGATTCTACATCTGTTTCAGGTCCTTCCGCTGGGTTTTGGAAAACATTACCCAATCGATCTATCAAAATGAAATTGGTGCGACTGGTTGACGGAATAATTTCTTGCACTTTTTCACGACATAAATCCATTTGGCCCAAATCCAATTCAGGAAACTGCTTATTGAGCATATTCATCTCGTTCGCATCTGCTTCGGGAATGAGTAGAGCAAAGTGCATTTCTTTACCATACTTGGTTTGCAAAGCAGCAAATTGACGTATAACTAACTGTGAACTAGGTGCATAATTCGGTAAAATAGCCAGATATACTGGCAATCCTTTCCACTTTTGTTGTTTCCAATATGGCTGATCATGACATCCCAAATCGGGAAAAGGCTCACCTTTTATTTTAGGTTGAAGGGTTGCTAGTATTCGATTTACTTCCAGTTGAATCTTTGGCGATAAACTCGAATCACGTTTCATTTTTAAGAGAAGTCCGTATGACTGTTCCAACTTGCTATCTCGAATATTTTGGAGATCATAGATGCCTTTTAACAAAAGCCAATTAACGAGTTCGGTATTTCCTTTAATCAAGGAATCTTCCTGATATAATTGCTTGAGTGCATAATAATCGTTTGATATTATGGCACTTCGGTATAAAAGTCCTTGTTTACTTGCCATTCGATTGAGCAAATCGGCATC
>DAOOQW010000055.1:0-11421 GCA_035388945.1 Flavobacteriales bacterium | reverse complement strand
AGGTTCGTATGGGTAAAGGTAAAGGAGCACCTGAATATTGGGTAGCTGTTGTTAAGCCAGGAACCATCATTTTCGAAGCAGAAGGAGTTCCAATGGAAATTGCCAAAGAAGCTCTTCGATTAGCAGCACAAAAACTACCGGTAACGACGAAATTCATCGTACGCCGTGATTACGTAGAAGCAACTGCCTGATAAGTTATGAAACAAGTTCAAGTTCAGGAGCTTTCACTCGTTGAGTTGAAAGACAGAATCACAGAAGAAACACAAGTATTAGCTAAGATGGTATTTAACCATACAGTTTCTACTATTGAAAATCCACTGAAGATCCGTACTACACGTCGTGCAATAGCCCGTATGAAGACAGAACTTCGCAAGCGTGAACTCGCATCAACCGCTAATTAAGAAGCTGATGGAAGCTATTGAAAGAAACCTTCGAAAAGAGCGTACCGGATTGGTTCGCAGTAACAAAATGGACAAAACCATTGTTGTAGCTGTTGAGCGTAAAGTAAAACATCCGAAGTACGGTAAGTTTGTGAAGAAAACAACAACATTCTTTGCTCACGATGACAAGAATGAGTGCGGCATCGGAGATACCGTTAAAATCAGTGAAACCCGTCCAATGAGCAAGAACAAGCGTTGGAGAATGGTGGAAATTGTAGAGCGTGCGAAATAATTGAACCGAACAGAATCATAACTAAGTCATGATACAACAGGAATCTCGTCTTACAGTAGCGGATAATAGTGGCGCCAAAGAGGTGTTATGTATCCGCGTATTAGGCGGAACAAAGAAACGCTACGCTTCGGTAGGCGACAAGATAGTAGTTACAGTAAAACACGCATTACCATCAGGAAATGCAAAGAAAGGCTCCGTAACCAAAGCGGTTGTGGTACGCACGAAAAAAGAAATACGCCGCGCTGATGGCTCGTACATCCGATTTGATGACAATGCCGTGGTGCTGTTAAATAATAATGACGAATTACGAGGTACCCGTATTTTCGGACCGGTAGCACGTGAACTGCGTGAAAAACAGTTTATGAAAATCGTTTCCCTTGCACCAGAGGTACTTTAAATCAGCTACAGAGCGATGAAACTTCACATCAAAAAAGGAGATAAAGTAACAGTACTATCGGGTGACTCTAAAGGTCAGATTGGAGAAGTACGTGAAATTGATACTAAAAAAATGCGTGCTATTGTAATAGGCGTTAACATGATATCCAAACATGCTAAAGCGAGCACGAAATATCCGCAAGGCGGGATCATCAAAATGGAAGGACCTGTTCACATTTCCAACCTAATGTTGATCGAACCAAAAACCGGAAAACCTACCCGCACTGGCCGTAAAGCAGATGCTAATGGTAAAATGGTACGTTTTTCTAAAAAATCAGGGGAGATTATTAAGTGATGGAATACACACCTAACCTCAAAACCAAGTATCGCAAAGAGATTTCTGTTGCTTTACTGAACGAATTCGGGTACAAAAGCAAAATGCAAGTACCTAAATTGGAAAAGATCTGTATCAATCAAGGTATTGGTGCGGCTGTTTCGGATAAGAAACTGATTGATTCAGCTGTAGCTGAAATGACTATGATTACTGGTCAAAAAGCAGTTCCTACGAAATCGAAAAAAGATATTTCCAACTTCAAACTTCGTAAAGGAGTTGCAATTGGAGCTCGCGTTACTTTACGTGGCGACAAGATGTATGAATTCTTGGAAAGACTTATTGTGGTAGCTTTACCACGTATTCGTGACTTCCGCGGAATTAATGATAAAGGATTTGATGGTCGTGGAAATTACACTTTGGGTGTAACTGAGCAGATTATCTTCCCAGAAATCAACATCGACAAAGTAACACGTATCATGGGTATGGACATTACGTTTGTAACCAATGCGGAAACAGATAAAGAGGCATTCGCACTATTACGTGAGTTTGGTCTTCCTTTCAAAAATTTAAAAAAATAAGCGACCAATGGCTAAGGAAAGCATGAAAGCCCGCGAGGTAAAACGGGCGAAAATGGTTGAACGTTATGCTGAAAAAAGAGCAGCATTAAAAGCTGCAGGAGATTCAGTTGGACTTCAAAAGCTTCCACGCAACTCTTCGAAGATTCGTCTTCGTAATCGTTGCAAATTAACGGGTCGTCCTCGTGGATATATCCGTCAATTCGGATTGTCACGTATCACATTCCGTGAAATGGCATCTGATGGGAAAATCCCAGGGATTACAAAAGCCAGCTGGTAATTCGCTTAAAGAATCAATAAAATACAATTCAAAATGACCGACCCGATCGCAGATTATCTAACCAGGCTCCGGAATGCCATCAACGCTAACCATCGCGTAGCTGAAATTCCATCGTCGAAGATGAAACGTGAGATGACTAAAATCCTTTTTGAAAAAGGGTACATCCTCAGTTACAAATTCGAAGACGCATCAGCCACTGATCCACAGGGCACGATCAAAATCGCATTGAAATATCATCCGGTTACGAAAATCCCTGCAATTCGTACACTATCTCGTGTATCAAAACCAGGATTACGTAAATATTCACATGTGGCAAATATTCCACGCGTAATCAACGGATTAGGTATTGCCATTCTATCTACATCAAAAGGTGTGATGACCGATAAGGAAGCACGTCGTGAAAATGTAGGTGGAGAAGTTCTCTGCTACGTTTATTAATCGCCAAAGAGGAAAAGAATCATGTCACGTATTGGAAAAATGCCTGTCACGTTGCCAAAAGGAGTTACAGTTTCTGTATCGTCTAGCAATCTGATTACTGTAAAAGGGCCACTAGGCGAATTACATCAAGCTGTAGATCCTGCAATTCAACTTAGTGTTGAAGAAGGAAACGTAACAGTAACTCGTCAGAACGACGATAAAGATCAACGCGCTAAGCATGGTCTATATCGTTCACTTATTGCCAACATGGTAAAAGGTGTATCTGAAGGTTTTACAACAGAACAAGAATTAGTAGGTGTGGGTTACCGTGCTGCTAATACTGGACAACTTCTAGAACTTTCTCTTGGATATTCTCATAACATTACGTTTGAGTTACCGAAAGAAATTCAAGTTGAAACCAAAACTGAGCGTGGTAAGAACCCGCTTATCATTATGAAATCCACCGACAAACAATTACTGGGTATGGTGGCAGCTAAGATTCGATCATTACGTAAACCTGAACCATATAAAGGTAAAGGTATTAAGTTCGTAGGAGAAGAACTTCGCCGCAAAGCTGGTAAATCTGCTGGTAAGAAATAAGAATCATTACGGATCATGGCTATCACGAAAGAATACAGAAGAGCGCGAATCAAAGAGCGCATCCGCAAAGTGGTTGTTGGCGATGCTAATGCACCTCGCATGAGTGTTTACCGCAGCAACAAGGACATCTACGTTCAATTGATCGACGACAGTAAGGGTCACACCCTATTGGCTGCTTCTTCTTCTGAAGCATCGATTTCTTCTAAAAAAGTTAACAAGATCGAACAAGCTGCCTTAGTAGGGAAAGCTATTGCTGCGAAGGCCTTAGAAGCTGGAATCAGTGAAGTTCGCTTCGACCGAAATGGTTATCTTTACCACGGTCGGGTGAAATCTCTAGCCGAAGGTGCACGTGAAGGTGGTCTAAAATTCTAATCAGAACATGGCAAACGCAAATATCAAACGAGTTCGCTCCAGCGAAATTGAATTAAAAGACAAGCTGGTTGGCGTAAATCGTGTAACCAAAGTAACCAAAGGTGGTCGCGCCTTTACATTCTCAGCAATTGTTGTTGTTGGAAATGAAAAAGGAATTGTAGGACACGGACTTGGAAAAGCAAAAGAGGTAACTGATGCGATTAGCAAAGGTGTTGATGATGCTAAGAAGACTTTGATTAAAGTTCCAGTAATTAACGGAACTGTACCACATGAGCAAATTGGAAAATTTGGTGGAGCATTGGTTTTCTTGAAACCTGCTGCACATGGAACTGGTGTAATTGCTGGTGGTGCGATGCGTGCTGTATTAGAGAGTGTAGGTATTACCGACGTTCTTGCAAAATCAAAAGGATCATCTAATCCACACAACGTGGTTAAAGCAACAATTGATGCTTTAAGCCAAATGCGTGATCCAGCAACCATTGCTCAACAGCGTGGTATTACAATGGAAAAAGTATTCAACGGATAATAGTTGCCTCCCATGTCAAAACTAAAAATCACTCAGATAAAAAGCGGTATTGACCGTCCGGAGCGTCAGAAATTGACTCTACGTGCTCTTGGGATTCGCAAAATGCACAATCCAGTTGAGCATGAAGCCACTCCACAGATTCTTGGAATGGTAAATAAAATTAAACATCTGGTTTCTGTAGAAGAAATCTGAAAAAAATCATTGAGAAATGAACCTCAGTAATCTTAAGCCGGCAACTGGCTCAGTAAAAAGCAGCAAGCGGATTGGTCGTGGACAAGGTTCCGGTCGTGGTGGTACATCTACCCGTGGACATAAAGGAGCTAAGTCACGTTCAGGATATTCAAGTAAGGTAGGTTTTGAAGGAGGTCAAATGCCACTTCAACGTCGAGTTCCTAAATTTGGATTTAAGAACATCAATCGTGTTGAATACCGTGGTATCAACCTCGATACACTTCAGAAACTTGCTGAAGAGAAGAAACTGGATGCTATCACATTTGAAACGCTTCAACAAAACGGTTTAGCTTCTAAAAATGACCGAATTAAAGTATTAGGACGTGGAGAATTGACAGCTAAATTAGCTATCACAGTTCACGCTTATACAGCTTCTGCAAAAACAGCTATTGAATCACTTGGCGGTAGCGCTACAATCATTGCCTGATGAAGAATCTGATCAATACCATCAAGAACATATACAAAGTAGAGGAGCTTCGTACCAAAATTGGCAATACGCTTCTTTTCCTGCTCATTTATAGACTGGGCTCGTTCGTGGTATTGCCTGGTGTTGATCCAACTGCATTAAACGTATTGAAGCAACAAACTTCAGAAGGGATTCTAGGATTACTCAATATGTTTTCAGGTGGGGCATTTTCCAATGCTTCCATCTTTGCATTGGGTATCATGCCATACATCTCTGCTTCAATTGTTATTCAGCTTTTGACTATTGCTGTTCCATATTTCCAAAAAATGCAGAAAGAAGGGGAGAGCGGCAGAAAAAAGATGAATCAATTTACTCGTTACCTAACCGTTATTATTACTGCGTTTCAGGCACCGGGTTATTTAGCGAATCTTAATAGCCAGCTTGGAGTAAATGCCATTTCTGATCATACCGCATTTTTCTGGATATCTTCTACTATTATTCTAGTTGCTGGTACCATGTTTATTATGTGGTTAGGAGAGCGAATTACTGATCGTGGAATTGGTAATGGTATTTCATTAATTATCATGGTTGGTATCATCGCCAATCTTCCAGCTGCTATTTTAGCTGAGTTTGGTTCACGTGTTGAGCAACAAGGTGGTGGTATGGTAATGTTCTTACTAGAACTTGTTATTCTATTGTTCATCGTAATCATGTCGATTATGCTTGTTCAAGGAGTTAGAAGAATACCAGTACAAGTAGCTAAACGTATCCAAGGAAATAAACAAGTTGGTGGAGCTCGTCAGTATATTCCGTTACGTGTAAATGCAGCGGGTGTAATGCCAATCATTTTTGCTCAAGCAATTATGTTTATCCCTATTACAATTGTAGGGTATGCTGGAATTGAATCTTTACAAGGGGTAATGGCAACATTCTCTAACGTGACAGGTTTCTGGTATAACTTCTCATTTGCAGTAATGATTATACTCTTCACTTATTTCTATACAGCTATTACGGTTAATCCGAAAAATATGGCTGAAGAAATGAAACGTAGTGGAGGATTTGTACCGGGAATTCAACCTGGTCGTCAAACAGCTGAATTCATCGACAGTATTATGTCACGTATTACACTTCCGGGTGCAGTATTCTTAGCAGTAGTAGCAATTCTACCTGCTTTGGCCATGATGATCGGTGTGACAAATAAATTCGCACAATTTTACGGAGGAACATCTCTTCTAATTTTAGTAGGGGTTGTTTTAGATACACTTCAACAAATTGAAAGTCATTTATTGATGCGTCAATACGATGGTTTGATGAAGAGTGGAAGAATCAAGGGGCGTGCAAACGCAGCTTCTCCGGTAAGTATGGCTAGCTAACAATTTTTTTGGATGATCTATTACAAGACCGCCGAAGAAATTGAACGCATAAGAATTAGTTCTTTACTTGTTGCCCGCGCCCTAGCGGAAGTTGCCAAAATCATCGGCCCTGGGGTAACCAGTTTGCAGCTGGATAAAATTGCTGAGGAATTCATTCGTGATAATGGAGGAGTTCCTGCTTTTAAAGGTTATGGAGGGTTTCCAAATTCCTTATGTATTTCACCTAATGATCAGGTTGTACATGGGATACCAGATAATCGTCCTTATGAATCAGGAGAAATTATTTCTGTTGATTGTGGAGTTTTAAAAGATGGATTTTATGGGGATTCTGCCTATACATTCGGTATTGGTGAGGTTCCTGAAGCATCCAAGCAATTAATGCAAGTGACCAAAGAGAGTTTACTTCGAGGAATCGGGGTTGCACTACCTGGAAAACGTTTGCATGATATCAGCTACGAAATTCAGACCTATTGCGAAAAACATGGATATTCAGTTGTTCGTGAATTAGTTGGTCATGGAATTGGTAAAAATCTACATGAATCACCCGAAGTGCCAAACTTTGGAAAACGTGGTTCAGGGATTAAGCTACAGGAAGGGTTAGTGATTGCAATTGAACCTATGATTAATATGGGAACGAAGAATGTAGTTCACGGAAAAGATGGTTGGACCATACGAACCGCGGATAAGAAACCTTCAGCACATTTTGAACATACGATTGCTATTCAAAAAGGCAAGGCAGATATTCTTTCTTCATTTGAATATGTTGAAGAAGCTCTGAAAGAACGAAATGAATTGGTAGTTTAACATAAAAACGAATAATAAACGTGTCAAAACAGTCCTCCATCGAGCAAGACGGAACCATTATCGAATCATTGTCGAATGCAATGTTTCGTGTGGAACTGGAGAACGAGCACGTTATCATTGCACACATATCTGGAAAGATGCGTATGCACTATATCAAGATTTTACCCGGTGATAAGGTAAAAGTGGAGATGTCTCCATACGATTTGTCAAAAGGTCGGATAACTTATCGCTACAAATAATAACACAATGAAAGTAAAAACCTCCATTAAGAAACGGAGTGTGGACTGCAAGATTGTACGCCGCAAAGGGAGACTTTATGTAATCAACAAAAAGAATCCTAAGTTCAAACAACGTCAAGGATAAGCACCAAACAGCATACAACATGGCTCGTATTTCCGGAATTGACCTTCCTAAAAATAAGCGTGGAGAAATTGGACTGACCTATATATTTGGGATCGGCCGCTCTACAGCACAGAAAATCCTCAATGAAGCAGGAATTTCCTTCGATAAAAAAGTATCGGAGTGGAATGATGATGAATTAGGAAAGATCCGTGATATCATTAACAATACGTTTAAAGTAGAAGGTGCACTTCGTTCAGAAGTTCAGTTGAACATTAAGCGTTTAATGGATATCGGATCCTATCGCGGTATTCGTCATCGTTCTGGTTTACCAGTTCGTGGACAAACCACTAAAAATAATGCACGTACCCGGAAAGGGAAGAAGAAAACAGTTGCCAACAAGAAGAAGGTAACTAAATAATATTCCTGAATCCGAAACAATCGTAGAATCCATTAAGAAATGGCTAAAACAACCAAAACAACCAAGAAGCGTGTTGTTAAAGTGGAAGCAGTGGGTCACGCTCACATTAATGCAACCTTTAACAATATTATTGTATCCCTCACCAACACAAGTGGCCAGGTAATTTCCTGGAGTTCAGCTGGCAAGATGGGATTTCGCGGATCTAAGAAAAACACACCCTATGCGGGTCAAATGGCTGCAGGCGACTGTTCAAAAGTTGCTTACGACCTAGGTCTTCGCAAAGTGAAGGTGTTTGTTAAAGGACCAGGCGGTGGTCGCGAATCTGCAATTCGTACAATCCACAATAGCGGTATCGAAGTAAGCGAAATCGTTGATGTAACACCGGTACCACATAATGGTTGCCGTCCACCAAAACGCCGCCGCGTTTAATCATTCATTTTAACAATACAACCTCATGGCAAGATATATCGGCCCGAAATCCAAGATCGCCCGTAAGTTCCGTGAACCAATCTTTGGTCCGGACAAGGTGCTCACGAAGAAAAACTATCCTCCCGGAATGCATGGGAACTCTAAGAAGCGTCAAAAAGTTTCTGAATATGGAGTTCAGCTTCAGGAGAAGCAAAAAGCAAAATATACTTACGGAATCCTTGAGAAACAATTTGCGTTAATTTTTGACCGCGCAAGTCGTGCACAAGGAGTAACAGGTGAGATGTTGCTTAAATTAATTGAAGCTCGTTTAGACAATGTAGTTTACCGTTTAGGTCTTTCTAATACACGTTCAGGCGCTCGTCAATTAGTTTCTCATCGTCACATTACAGTAAACGGAACAGTAGTTAACATACCATCTTATACTTTGAAAGCAGGTGATAAAATCGCTGTGCGTGAGAAGTCTAAATCAATGGAAGTTATTCAGAATGCTGTTTCTGGACATACCAACAAATATTCATGGTTGGAATTTAATGCATCATCACTCAGCGGAACATTCTTGAATTATCCAGAACGTGAACTGATTCCTGAGAACATTAAGGAACAACTGATTGTGGAATTGTACTCGAAATAATTCGTTACACTTCTCTTACCTCACCATTCAAACCACGAATACTATGGCTATACTGACTTTTCAACGTCCCGACAAAGTAATCATGATCTCTTCAACTGATCAACATGGTCAGTTTGAGTTCAGACCACTTGAACCAGGGTATGGAATTACAGTTGGTAATGCTCTCCGTCGGATTCTTCTTTCTTCATTAGAAGGATTTGCCATTACTTCAATAAAAATTGAAGGAGTGGAACATGAATTCTCCACCATTAAAGGCGTGGTTGAAGATGTTACTGAGATCATTCTAAACCTTAAACAAGTTCGCTTTAAACGTCAGATCGATAGTACTGAGCACGAAAAAGTTGTGATCAGCCTTAATGGTCAAAGCCAATTAACAGCGGGCGACATTGGTAAATTCACTTCATCATTTCAAGTTTTAAATCACGATTTTGTGATCTGTAACATGGATCCATCTGTGAACTTGAAAATGGAAATAACCATTGACAAAGGTCGTGGATATGTTCCAGCGGAAGAAAATCGTCCAGCTACACAACAAATTGGATTAATTCCAATTGACTCTATTTACACTCCAATCCGTAATGTAAAATACTCAGTAGAAAACTACCGTGTTGAGCAAAAAACGGATTATGAGAAACTGATTATCGAAATCACAAGTGATGGATCTATCCATCCGAAAGATGCTTTGAAAGAAGCAGCTAAGATTTTGATACAGCACTTCATGTTATTCTCTGATGAGAAGATTACAGAAGACGTAGAAGAAAAAGTAACGACTGAAGAATTTGATGAAGATATCCTTCACATGCGTCAACTTTTGAAAACTCGTTTAGTTGATATGGATTTAAGTGTACGTGCATTAAACTGCCTTAAAGCAGCTGATGTAGATACTATCGCTGATCTTGTATCATACAACAAAAATGACCTATTGAAATTCCGCAACTTTGGTAAGAAGTCGTTGACTGAACTTGAAGAACTAGTTCAAAGCAAGCAATTGAACTTCGGAATGAATTTGGCCAAATACAAACTCGACAAAGACTAATCACAGCCCGAGAGGCTAAAGAACATTACATTGCATCATGAGACACGGTAAAAAATTAAATCACCTTGGTCGCACCGCACCGCACCGGAAAGCGATGATGGCGAATATTGCAAGTTCATTGATTCTACACAAACGAATCAATACTACACTTGCTAAAGCCAAAGCGCTGCGCGTATATGTTGAACCTTTGATTACCAAATCAAAAGAAGATACTACACATAGCCGTCGTACCGTATTTGCTTATCTTAAAGACAAGCATGCAGTTGCTGAGTTATTTCGCGACGTTTCAGTGAAAATTGCTGACCGTCCAGGTGGATACACACGTATCATTAAACTTGGTAACCGTTTAGGCGATAATGCTGAAATGGCGATGATTGAGTTGGTTGACTACAACGAAAATCTTCAAAAAACTGCGAAAGCAAAAGTTGAGAAGAAAACTCGTCGTAGTGGTGGGGCTAAGAAAAAAGCTGATGCTCCTTCTACACCGGCAGCTGAAACAGCATCTGAATCGGAAGAAACAGCAGCTGAGTGATGTCATCAACATTGTGAACATTTTGAAAGGATAAAGCCAAGTGGTTTTATCCTTTTTTTTTGATCTTGCCCACGAAAATTATGCAAACAACAATCCCCAAAACAGCAGTACTATTATTGGAAGATGGAATGGCATTTTACGGCAAGGCTGTAGGAAAACCATTCACTTCAACCGGTGAAATTTGTTTTAATACCGGTATGACTGGGTATCAAGAAATATTTACTGATCCATCCTATTTAGGACAAATTGTAGTTGCTACACATGTTCATATTGGGAATTATGGTGTTAATGATTTAGAAACAGAATCAAATTCAATTAAGATTGCTGGATTAGTTTGTAAAAGCTTTTCTAATCATTTTTCTCGGATTCCTGCTCAAGGTTCTTTAACGGAATATTTTGAACAACAGACAATTCCAGCCATTGAAGGAATTGATACACGTGCAGTAGTTCGGTATATTCGAGATAAGGGTGCAATGAATGCAATCATATCGAGTGAGACCACTAACTTAGAAGAGCTTAGTACTCTATTGAAAAATGTCCCTTCTATGGAAGGTTTGGAGCTTTCATCTCAAGTGTCTACTCTTGAGCCATATTCAGTTGGTGATGAAACTTCAACATATCGCGTTGCATTGCTTGATCTGGGTGTTAAAAGTAATATCATCCGCTGTCTAACGGAAAGAGATTGTTATGTTCGAGTATTCCCGGCTAAGACTAGTTTTTCAGAAATGATGGATTTTACCCCTGATGGCTTTATGTTATCGAACGGGCCTGGAGATCCAGCAGCTATGGGTTACGCAATCGAAACAGTAAAAGAAATACTCCAAAGCCAAGTACCTATGTTTGGTATATGCTTAGGACATCAGGTTTTTGCTAAAGCGATGGGAATAAGCACCTATAAGATGTTTAATGGACATCGTGGAATCAATCATCCAATAAAAAATATTATCACTGGATTATGTGAGGTAACATCACAAAATCATGGTTTTGCAGTTAATGCTGAAGAAGTAAAAAATCATCCTGAAATAGAAATTACACATGTCCATTTAAATGATCAAACCATAGCAGGTA
>DAOOQW010000054.1:0-11524 GCA_035388945.1 Flavobacteriales bacterium | reverse complement strand
GTATGCAGCTAGGCTGACAATATTGATCCAATTGTTTGAAAACGGATGATTTGATTTGGAAATTCTCGGATGCTGCTTCTACAACTAAATCACGATCCGTCAAACGTTCGTCGATTTGTGTTTGAGTTGAAATGCGAGTTAAAGTCTCTGTTTTTTGAGCTTCTGTTAAGATACCTTTTTGAACCTGGCGATCGAGATTTTGGGTGATTGCTTGAATTCCTTTACTCAAGGCGGCATCACTTACATCAACCAAAATAACGGGAAATCCAAATTGGGCAAACGTATGTGCAATACCATTTCCCATTGTTCCAGCACCAATAACAGCAATTTTTTTCATCTCATTTCGATTTAACCTGAGTGCACGAGCATTCAGAAAGGAGTGCAAATAACGCAAACTCCCATCGAAACTTCAAACTGGATTATTCTATTTTCCTCTTCCTTGAAGGACAATAAGAAACGTATAAATCAGAATCTTTAAATCGAGCGCCAAGGTCATGTTTTCGATATACAGAATATCGTATTTCAAGCGCTCAACCATTTCATCTACATTTTCGGCATAGCCAAATTTAACTTGTCCCCAACCGGTAATTCCAGGGCGAACTTTATGTAGCAAACGGTAATGTGGTGCAACTTCAACAATTTGGTCGATAAAGAATTGACGTTCGGGGCGCGGACCAACAATCGACATGGTTCCCACCAATACATTATAGAACTGTGGAATTTCGTCGAGTCGTGTTTTACGCATGAATTTACCAAATGGTGTAATGCGAGAATCGTTTTTACTACTGAGTTGCGGTCCACGTTTTTCGGCATCGCAATACATCGAACGAAACTTATAGATACGAAATGGTTTACCGTTGAATCCAATTCGAGGATGACTGTAAAGTGCTGGACCGCTTGAAGTAGTCTTTACAATTATTGCAGTGATGAGATAAACAGGGAATAGACAAACTAAAACAAAGAGTGAAACGGTGATATCAAACAATCGTTTGAACGACTTCTGCCAGCGAGGCATGAGTTGACGTTTGATTTCGATTACTGGAGCACCAAAAATTGCCGACATCCGAACTGACCCTAAAAGAATATCGGTGATATCAGGAATTACTTTAATTACAACCGTTGTTACTTCTAATTCGGTTAGGAATTTTCCGAGATATGCGTGTTCCGAATTTTCGGGTGCAACGATAACTTCTTCCACATCCAAATCTTGGATCAATTGAACCATTTGATCGAAATGACCGATTCGTTGCAATGTATTACTGAGTTCGGGATCGAGTGTACCATTTACAGGAACGTAACCTAAAAATCGATTACCGCTGCTAACAGGTTGTTCTTCAATCTTTTTATAGATATCGAGTGCTTTTTTCCCTGAACCTATTAATAAGGTATTGAAATACACTTTACCCGATTGGATTCTTCGAGCACTTCGGGTAGCAATCAACATACGTTGAATGGCAGTAACACCAAATTGAATCCCGAATAGGGCAGAGAAGGAGATGTAGTAAGAACGATAGGAAAGGATAAAATCGTCAAGTGAAACAGCGAAGAATAATATCAATGAACCGAGTAAGCTAACCCAAACGGTTGTTCCTAGAATTCCTAGACGCGATTTGCGGTAAACATCGAAATAAGCACCCGATATGTGGTGTAAAATGAGCCAGAATACCGGAATGATGGCTAATCCAAGCCAAAAGGTATTGTTAAACTCCATTCGTACGGGATGACCGAATACGATAGGCTCGATATAGGTCTTCCGAAACGCGTAGTATAAGGTCCACCCGAGCACAGCCGAAAAATAGTCGGCGGCGACTTGGATACGTCCTTGAATTTTATCGCGTTTAGTTGAAATCACCCGTTAATAAACAATTTTAAGATTATCGAGCAAAATCTCAAGCGGAACAGATCCAGCTTGTTTGTATGCCGAAAAATAGATTCGATAATTAGCTGCATTTACTTGGGTACTTACAGCTTTGGTTAAATTGATATACACTTTGTTCCAATTGGAATTTGCCCGCAAAGAAAGCAGAATTTCTTCCTTTGTACTTGCACCTGTGTAGTAAGAGCGAAGTCCGATGACTAAATCGTGAGTTGTTTTATAATCCAGTTCCAGAAAAATATTCCGTCCTCCTTTAGGTAGAGTTACTGGATCAATCATTTGAAATTCAACCAATCCGCTATCGCGTAACAAACGTGCTAGACATGACCCTGTTCCTTCAAACACTTTACTTGCATCGGTAGTTAATTCAACGGTTGTGTCGCTTACAGCTGTTGATGTGAGCTTATTTCCAGATAAATCATCGAAATTAGCCTTGAATCCAAAAGTTATCGAGTCAAAATATGTAACAACAGGATTTAATTCGGTCACATATCCTGCCTCCAGATTTACATTTTCTTGTTGATAAAAACGATAGAAAATATAGGGTGTTCTTAGCATGGAAGAACCATTGACTTGAATTCCAGCACCAATTGAAATTTTGTGATTTCCTGTTTTTAAAGAAGGAATTTTACATGGTAAAGGAAAGGCTCCAATGAGGTTATCATCAATATAAATCCAAGCATCTTTTATGTTGGAGGAATTACTTCCTTGTATATCAAGATCGGTTGAGAGATTTACCTGTTGGATAGAAATATAGGCTGCTTCTTGTTCTTCAGGATTGATAATATCGCATCCTGCAAACAGACTCAAACAAATAAAAAGGTAAATCAGGTAGCCGTATTTCATGCTTAGGCAAACAGATGCGGAGTTGTATTCATCTTTTCAATTATGCGGTAAGCAACATCCAAAGCCTGGAGTCCGTGCGTGGCAGTTACGGCCGGAATCTGATTGTGGGAAATCGCATCAGCAAAACTTTCCAATTCAGCTTTTATTGCATTTGTTGGTAAAATTTCGGGTTTTTCGAGGAAGATTTGTTTCAATCCCTTGCCCTCACCAAGTTCTATGGTTAATGCCAAAGGATCAGGTTCGCCTTCAACCGTACTCATGCGAATAACTTCCACTTCTTTATCCAGAAAATCGACACTTATGTAGGCATCGCGCTGGAAGAATCGTGTTTTGCGCATGTTTTTCATCGACAAGCGACTAGCAGTTAAATTCGCTACACAGCCATTGTCAAATTCGATACGTGCATTAGCGATGTCGGGCGTTTCACTAACAACTGAAACTCCAGAAGCACTTATTTTCTTAACCGTAGAATTCACGCTATGAAGCACAATGTCGATATCGTGAATCATTAAATCAAGCACAACTGAAACATCTGTCCCTCGCGGGTTGAATAATGCCAAACGGTGTGTTTCAATGAACATAGGATTTTGGCAAAATGGCATTGCTGCAACGTAAGCCGGATTGAAGCGTTCAACATGTCCAATCTGTACTTTTTTACCTGCTTCAACAGCCAACTGTTCTAAATCACGTGCTTCTTCAACCGTTGTGGCGATCGGCTTTTCGATAAAAACATGTTTGCTCGATCGGAGTGCTTTGCTGGCATATTGATGATGGTAGATTGTTGGAGTAACTACATCCACTACATCTACCGCATCTAATAGTTCTTCGAAGGTTGAAAAGGCATGTATGTTCATGTCTTTTGCTACACTGGCAGCAACTTCGGGGTCGGCATCAAAAAAACCGGCTAGGTGATACGAATCGATTTCACCAATGAGTTTTAGGTGAATCTTTCCAAGGTGACCAGCACCGACTACGCCTATCTTAAGCATACTCTCTGAATTTTGCGCAAACGTAGCGCATTTTCACCGAAAGAATGGGATGAGAAGCATTGAAAGAACACCTAAAAAGCGGAAAAAAATGAACACCTGTTTGTGGATGAATGAACAGACCATCTGCACAATAATGCTTCAAGCACCAGTATTTTCGTGCTCCGGAGCTGAAGAACGATGCTGATACCTGATTCATACCGACTTAAAGGATTAAGAAACCGACTTGTAGACGAACTACGAGCCAAAGGCATAATGAGTGAACCTGTTTTGGATGCGATACGTGCAGTTCCTAGGCATCAGTTTTTTCAAGATTTGGCTTTCATGGAGAAGGCATATGAAGATATTGCATTTCAGATTGGTGCCGGACAAACGATTTCGCATCCATCAACCGTAGCATTTCAAACACAATTACTGGAATTAAAGTCAGGTGAGAAAGTGCTCGAAATAGGAACGGGTAGTGGTTATCAAACGGCTGTATTAGCTCAGTTTGGAGTGAAGATTTTTAGTATCGAACGTCAGCACGCTTTGTACATTCGAACGAAAAAGCATCTGGAGTTGATGAATATATCGGCTCGTTTGTTTTTTGGGGATGGATATTTAGGTCAACCCGCATTTGCTCCATTTGATAAAATATTAGTCACAGCAGGAGCTCCTTTTATTCCACAGGCATTGACCGAACAATTAAAACCTGGCGGAAGATTAGTTATTCCCGTAGGCGTTGATGGCAAGCAAGTGATGCATGTTATTGATAAGCAGCTTGATGGAACATTGCAAGATGCCGAGCACGGGGAATTTAGATTTGTGCCTTTATTGGAAAGTAAAAGTTAATCGGCGTCTTGTCGGGCCATTGAGCGTTTTACATCCTTGTCTTTAAGCGATTCGCGTTTATCGTACAATTTTTTCCCTTTTGCTAGGGCGATGTCGAGTTTAGCGAATCCACTTTCACTTAGAAACATTTGAAGTGGGACGATGGTTAGTCCTTTATCCTTCATTTTTCCACGCAGTTTTGACAGTTCGGTTTTATTCAAAAGTAGTTTCCGATCACGTTTAGGTTCGTGATTGAAAATATTTCCCATTTCGTATTCCTGAATGTGCATGTTTCGCACGTACAATTCATCCTTAACAAACGTGCAGTATGCATCGGCAATGTTGACTTTTCCGGCACGTACCGATTTTATTTCTGTACCCGTAAGCATGATACCGGCACTAAACTGCATGAGTAACTGATACTCGAAAGAAGCCTTTCGGTTTTTGATGTTGAGTTGAGTTACCTGTTTATTGGGTTGTGCCATGTTTCAGGATTTGACCAAAATGTGAGCAGCCACGTGGCGTGAGATAATAACTTCATGACTATCACCTATGCGAATTCCAGCCGAACCATCAAACGCAAATCGACGAGTAACGGTTACTGTTGAGCCGGGCATAAGGTTGATTGCTTGCAGATATTGTAAAAAATCGGGTAAGTGATCGGTAACGCCTTCCACTACGTGAGTCACACCAGCTTCTACATCGAGTAAGCTAATTTGAGAGCGACGTTCCATTTTACCAGTATGATCGGGAATAGGATCGCCATGTGGATCGAAACGCGGATAATTCAAGTAGCGATCGAGGTATTCATATAATTTAGGAGAGCTTGTATGTTCGAGTTGTTCGGCCATATCGTGCACTTCTTCCCAACCTAATCCAAGGCGTTCAACCAGAAATACTTCCCATAAACGGTGTTTACGTACGATATCGAGCGCACACATTTTACCAGCTTCGGTAAGCTTAACACCTTGATATCTTGTATGATTCACCAAATTCTTCTCACCCAACTTCTTCATCATATCGGTAACCGATGATGCTTTCGTTTGCAAGGCTTCTGCAATGGCGTTGGTACTCACATTCCCTTCGGTTTGTCCGGCCAGCTTGAATATTGCCTTAAGGTAGTTTTCTTCGGTGAAGGAGGTAATCATGCGACAAAGATAGACTTTGTAAAGAGATTGTTTGAAGCAGGATTAGGAAACGTGATCTTCCAAATGCAGCTTTCGAAGTTTGGGTGCAAAACGAAGTGCTGTGGCGACAACGCCGAGTGTCATACAACCACCAATGATGACCGAATAAACGAGACCAAAGGTTTTGGCAGCTAATCCCGATTCGAATGCACCTAATTCGTTCGAAGATCCAATGAAAACGCTGTTGACCGACGAAACCCGACCACGCATTTCATCGGGCGTGAACAATTGCATGATAGTAGAACGAATGAGAACACTCACAGCATCGAATGCTCCACTTAATAATAGAATGACAAACGAAAGCCAGAAGATTTCGGAAAGCGCAAAAGCAATCATCGACAAACCGAACAAGGCAACAAACGTTAGAAGGATTTTACCCGAATGTCGCATGGGGGCGTGACGCGTGATGTAAATTGAAGTGATAACAGCACCAATGGAAGGAGCGGCACGTAAAATACCTAAGCCTTCAGCACCAGTGTGTAGTATATCGTTAGCAAAAACGGGCAACATCGAAACAGCGCCACCAAACAGTACAGCAAACAAATCGAGTGTTAGTGCAGAAAGGACAATTTTCTGTTTGAAAACGAAATTTAAACCTTGTTTCAGGCTGATGAAGATTCCTTCACGTTTGGAGTTTGATGCAGGGAAATCAGGCAAACGGCTGAAGAAGAAAAGTGAAAGTACAACGAGTATCATGCATACTGTGTAGGTGACTTCTTTTCCGTAAAAACCATAGATTAATCCACCAACAGCAGGTCCCGAAACGGAAGCAATTTGCCATACGGTACTATTCCAGGCGGCGCCGTTTGCATAAAGTTCCCGTTTGAACAATTGCGGTAACATCGATTGAACGGCAGGTCCAGCAAGTGCTCGGGCAATTCCGGTAATGCCAATAACGAGGTAGAATATCCACTGTGGATTATTCTGTGGGAGCAGATTCGGTTTAACTGCGAAGAATAGGAGCAGAGCAGCACATAAGGAAAACAGGGTGACAGAGCGTAAAATGATTTGTTTACGTTTATAAATATCAGCCCAATAACCAGCAAAAAGGACAAGTGAAATAAACGGAATAGCCTCAGAAATTCCGATTATTCCAAGAGCAAACGGGTCTTTAGTTAATTGATACACTTGCCAGCCAACAGCCACAGCTTGCATTTGTATCGCCATGGTGAGGAAAAAACGAGCAGCTATAAAATTCCGAAAGGGTTTTACCTTTAACGCAGCAGTGCCCGAATGTTCTTGATTGGTCATTTAGCGACAAAAGTCCGACCTTCGTTGCATCCTACCAAATGAATCTGAAAATGAAACGTATTATTTTTTTGTTGTTCCTATTGCCACTAGGAGTTCAAGCTCAATCGGAAGCACAATTAGCTATTCGTAAAGTATTAGATCAACAAGCAGCAGATTGGAACCATGGCAATTTAGAAGCTTTTATGCAAGGCTATTGGAACAACGATAGTTTGCGATTTATTGGGAAGAAAGGAATTACTTATGGTTGGAAACCTGTGTTGGAAAATTATCGCAAGTCATATAGTAATCAAGCGTTGATGGGCGTACTCACTTTTGATAAATTGAAGATAGAATTATTGGGCGAAGATGCTGCTTTAGTGACTGGTTCTTGGCGTGTGGTAACCAAGACAAGCGAGCAAGGTGGATGGTATAGTTTGATATTTAAATATATCGATAACCGTTGGGTGATTGTGTTAGATCATACGAGTTAAAATATCCAATTGGGACCGTATTCCGATCACATGAATATTCAAATCACCTCGTTTGAAATTTAATTTAACTAATAATTCTAGCTGACTAAAATTCTACATCCAGCACCAGCGTTTCTTTGCCGCGCAATACGGTTACTTTGGTTTTATCGCCTTTACTGAATTTTCCTAATCCTTCCATGTAGGATTGAATGCCAGTTACTTTGATATCGCCCATTTGTGTGATGATATCACCATCTTTCATTCCTGCTTTGAAAGCTGCTTTATCGTCGAGGACAGCTTCAACTTTTAAACCTGCTGTATCTTCGGCATAGGAAGGCATAATTCCTAGTGTTACTTTAAAGGCAGATGTGCTACCCATCGATGGATTGCGGGTTTTAAGGAATGCCAATTTGTGATCAGTAGGTAATTTGGCAATCACACCAGAAATCACCATTAAAACGGCTTCTTCACCTTGTGCATTGATCTTTTCTACATCATCCGATGGTTTATGATAATCGCTGTGTGTGCCTGTAAAGAAATGCAATACTGGAATTTGCTTGTTGTAGAATGATGTATGATCCGATGGACCAACACCTGCCGAATCGCATTTAATTTCCATAGCTGCACTCGAAAACGACTTCACCATATCCATCCACTCAGCAGCCGTTCCAACACCCGAAACTTCCAATACTGGTTTATCGGTTTTCAAACGACCAATCATATCCATATTGATCATGCAATTCACCTGAGCTAAATCGATTGTTGGGTGATTTGCATAATATTCCGAACCCAATAATCCCAACTCTTCGCCCGAAAAACAAATGAATAGAAAATTGAATTTTTCGGTTTCATTATTCATTCCATAAAAGCGAGCTAATTCAATCACTCCTGTTGTTCCAGAAGCATTGTCATCCGCACCATTGTGGATTTGTCCTTTAGCATGTGCATCCAAAGAATGACCATCCGAACCATCACCTAAATGATCCATGTGAGCACCAATAATGATGGTTGTAGCAGCTTTATTATCCAGGAAACCTATGATATTATTTGTTTTTCCACTACGTCCACCTTTACCATGCATACCCGCATTGAATTCAAATTCTTGAAACCAAGAATCCTTTTCACCTTTTGGCTGGATACCTGCAGCTTTCCATTGTGAAATCACATAATCGGCTGCTTTACGCTCATCTTCGGTTCCAGTTCCGCGTCCACGAAGTGAATCAGAAGCTAAGACAGAAATATGCTTAACGATTAGTTTAGGATCAAACCAATTTTGTGCGCCAAGTTGGCTGCTAAACAAAACGGTAATCAGGACAATCGAACGAAGTTTCATATTGGTTTCAATAAGGTATTAATCTTTCCAATCGGCTAAAAACACGTTGGTGTCGCGCGTGCCGCCATTGTTGCGATTCGAAGAAAATACGAGTTTCTTTCCATCGGGTGAAAACATCGGAAACGCATTAAAGTTGCTGATGTTGGTAATTTGCTCTAATCCAGAACCATCGAGATTGATCATGAATAGATTGAAGTCGTAGCCTTTTGTCGATGCGTGATTAGAAGCAAAAATGATTTTCTTACCAGAAGGATGGAAGAAAGGTGCCCAATTCGCTTTTCCTAGTTGGGTAAGTTGTTTTTGCTCTGTTCCATCCACATTACAGGTATAGATTTCCATGTTGGTTGGAGCAACCAATCCTTCGCTAAGTAATTGCTTATAACTAGCAATGTCTTCGGGTGTTTGCGGACGAGAAGCACGATACACCAATTTCTTACTATCGGGCGAAAAGAATGCACCGCCGTCGTAGCCTAAACCAGATGTTATTTGGCGAACGTTTTTGCCATCAATATCCATGATGTACAATTCCAAATCACCTGAACGATCAGAAGTAAAAACAATCATTTTCCCATCCGGAGAAACAGTTGCTTCTGCATCATATCCGGGCGCATCGGTCAATTGTTTGACAATTTTACCATTCAAATCGGCTACGAATATGTCGAAGCTATTGTATAAGGGCCACAGGTATTTTCCATCTTTACGCGGTGCTGGTGGCGGCGGACAAGAATCGGCAGCTAAATGCGTAGATGCGTACAAAATCGTTTTATCACCCGGCATAAAATAGGAGCAAGTAGTACGACCTTTTCCGGTGCTGATAAGGCGAGGAACGATTTTATCTTGATTTTGCAAATCCATCAAATAAATCTGATCACACGGAATTCCTTGTTTGGGATTCGTGATTTGCATGGTGAGTTTGCTATTATCAAAGCTGAAATAGGCTTCGGCATTATCGCCACCAAAAGTAAGCTGACGAATATTCTGAAGATGAGGTTCTTGAGCCAAAAGCGAGCTGCTAACTAGAACAGCGCTGAATAGAATGGAAAGCGTTTTCATTCGGGCAAATGTACAGCGATTGATTCTTTTTCTTTTATGATTTTTGTCACTAAATATTGAGCTCCAAAAACGGTCAAACAGGCTAATGCACCGCTAAATCCAGCAATGGAACCCATCAGAGAATCTCCATCTTGAATAAATAAAAATGTTCCGGCAGCGGAAGCGTTAATCATTCCATGTATAGCACCCGGTCCTAGAATAGAATTCGTTTTGCGTCTTACCCAATCCATTGGAAACGAGAGTGAAACACAGAAAAATACCATCATCAAAACACCTAAATAAGGATGCTCAGGATAATTATGTCCCATGAGAATAAGAGGAGTGTGCCATAATCCCCAAATGATTCCGGTAATTAAGCTACGTTTCAGCCAAGACTGATTTTCAAGTTGTTTAAACAAAAATCCGCGCCAGCCAATTTCTTCCCCCAAAGTAAAAGGAAGATTAACTGTTGCACCAGCCACAACACCCGACATAGCAACCAACAAAAAAATCACGTAGGTAGATGGGAAATTAATTTCACTCAAATCGGTTTTCCCTTGTGTCATTTCTTCGAGTTTGAGCAGAAATCCATCCATGCTAAAATCAACGGTACCAAAGGCTTCAATCCCAAATGCATTACCCAAAAGAGCAATCCAAACAAAGTTGAAAATCAGCAAAAGAAATAGCCAAATGGGAAGCAAATACAATTGACTTCGATTGGCTAGTTTCCAGGTTAAACCAAGTTCAGAAAAAGGACGTTTGAGGATACGCGTTTGAACCAGCCAACCGGCAAAGGCAGGAGCGGGCATGCAAATGAGAGCAACAATAAGCGTAGATGCAAAAGAGCCATAGCCCACATCTAGCAAAGGAATGAGAGCAGCACCCAGCCAGCAAACACCAAAGCTAATCAACAGATAATACAGGAACGAACGATTCATGGGAGCAAGATAGGAAATTGAAATTTCCAATTGGGCTTGGGCCTGTCCCTACATACGTTCTACTTCGCGATGCTTCGTAGAACTATTTCGGGTCGGGCTTTACGCTGCAATTTTTGTTCGTGCCTCACAAAAGATTTCCGCTTCAATCCCTCAGGCGATACTTAACAATGGATGTAACTTTTGAAAAAAAAAAAGAAAACCTTGTTCGGTGAATATATATTCATTTATATTTGCATCCTCAACGATTATGGCAAAACCACGCGACGAGCAAAAGATTGAACGCATCCATGCAGCCACCTTAAAATTGGTGCAGCAGCAGGGTTTCGGTGGTTTGAAGATGGCCGATGTGGCTAAGGAAGCTCAAGTGGCAACCGGAACATTGTACGTGTATTTTAAAGATAAAGTGGAGTTGATTAATGCACTTTACCTGCATCTTAAACGCAAACAAGCCAAACATTATCTCAAACCCGAAGATTTAGATCGACCTTTTAAGATGAGTTTCCGATTGGTTTGGGAGAATTTTTTATTGGTCAGTCTCGATTTTCCTGAGGAATCTGCTTTTATTGAGCAGTATTATCGATCACCATTTTTGCGTCCCGAAGTACGAAATGAAGCAGATCTTTTACTGCAAGCAGCTCATGATGTTTTACTACGCGGACAATCCGAAGAGCTCATCAAACCACTCGATACAAGTTTACTATTGGCACATTTGTCGGGCAGTATTCTTGAGTTGGTCAAGTGGCATTATGCAGGCATTATTCAGCTTGACCGAACCAATTTAGATGCACCATTTTCCTTGGCTTGGGATAGTGTAAA
>DAOOQW010000053.1:3545-11838 GCA_035388945.1 Flavobacteriales bacterium | reverse complement strand
AGCATAATTCCCTGTTTGATTGGCTCCATCTGTTAGCCCATAAGCAATGTATGATGTTGCTATGTAATTTCCCAATGCCGCAGGCGAACCAGTCGAATAATCAACTGATGTAATCGATGGGTCATATCCCAAAGAAATCATCAAGGTATCGAGAGGAGGTAATGAGATAGCAGCACCTGGGGAATTCAAAAAACGCGCTCTAATCATACGGTAAGCTGCAAAGCTTATAGCTTCTTCTTGGGCAGCTACTCGATCTGTTGGAGCTGGAATACCATTAAAGGTACATGTATATGTTCCAACTGTTTTTCCTAACAGAAAGGTAGAAGCAGTTGTATCAAAAGCAGCCCATGCATCATACATCGATGCTGAAATATGGAATATGTTTCGGGCATGCACGACAGGTCGAGCCAAATCTTTTCGAATACACTGTAACATAGCTTCATTCCACTCTCGGGACACACTATGTTGTGCTGTTGCCGATAAAGTTGTAAAGCATGCTATCAATACGAATAGAAATGTTGCTGCCGTTTTTTTTAGTTGTGTGTAGAGCTGTTGCATAGGCATTTTGTTTTTAGTGGGTACTAAGAATTTGAAATGTACAGGGTTGTGTTTTAAATAGCAAGTAAGAAATTCTGTTAAAATGTAATTTTTTATATAGAATTACCCCTAAAATTCCTACACATGTATATAATGCTGAAGTGTAGCTGTTATTTCTCCGAGATTATAAATTGTTAAAAATCAAAAAGATGGAGGTTTTTAAAGTTTAATTTCTAAGGTTTTTGATTTTACTAAACAGTGTTTAGTATATTTGTTGCGTTCAAAATCTAGTAGTTGATTATGGGAATTGCAGAAAGAAAAGAGCGAGAGAAAACAGAAATGCGCGATCTGATTCTTCAGGCTGCCACCGAATTATTCGTGGAACGTGGATATGACGACACTTCCATTCGAACCATTGCCGAAAAAATAGAATATAGTCCGGCTACGATTTATCTCTATTTTAAAGACAAGCCCGAACTGTTCCATGCCATGATGGATCATGCGTTTTCTTTGCTCATTGAGAAATTTTCTGTTGTAGATAAGTCGGCACATCCAATTGAGCAATTACGCCAGTTAGGACAAGTGTACATGAAGTACGCATTGGAGAATCCTGCTTTGTACGATCTCATGTTTATCATGCGTAAACCCATGGATCATGTTGCTTGTGCTGAAGATTGGGATTGTGGATTGCAAGCTTATCATTTCCTCTACACCATTATAGAAACCTGTATGCAACAAGAATTGGTTCGATTTACCGATGCGCATGTGGGTGCTATCACGGTTTGGAGTCATTTGCATGGCCTCATCGCACTCAATCTACGAGGACGATTTGTAATGATACCGGAAGAAATGCATGCTCCGCTCATTCAGGCATCTATCGATTCAATTATCGAAATCATCCAAAACTAATCACCTTTTTTTACCCTAGAACTAAACGCTGTTCATACGATGCACACCTCTTATATAGCTCATCCCGAGAATTTACAATTCACCTCTCCTCAAGAGAAACTTTCCTTTGTTCATAAGGAGTTTAGCCGATTACTCTACTGCCATTTTACTCCTCATCTGCACCGCTCTTTACTCGACGACCGTAGTTTTACCCTGTCGGAATTAGGTATCGAAAATGAATTCTGCACATTGCTCGGTTTTATCATCGAAAACCATTTTCACATTCAACTTCCGACAAGTTTGAATACCTCACAATCTATCTCTGATATCGAATCAATCATCAGCCAGCATTTCGCTAACTGATATTTTTTTGCCCTTTTACTAAACGATGTTTATTGTATAATCTATGGTTAATATCAAGGCTTTCAGCTTTTTCATTTTGCTCAGTGGAATAGCCTCAGCTCAACCTTCTTCGATCGACCAACTCATTAAAACGGGTCTCGAAAGCAATCACAGTTTGAAGCAACACCAAATTCAACTGGATAAAGCCAATGCTGCGCTTCACGAAGCACGTGGACTTTTCTTGCCTTCTATAAGTTTCCAAGCCGAATACACATATGCTCAAGGTGGAAGAAAACTCAATTTTCCCATTGGTGATCTACTCAATCCGGTTTATGGAACGTTGAATCAACTCACAGCATCGAATGCTTTCCCTCAGGTTGAAAATGTGGATATTCAGTTTCTTCCCAACAATTTCCACGATACTCGTTTGCGCTCATCTTTACCCATCGTAAATGCCGAAATCTGGTATCTGAACAAAATCCGCCAGGAAGCCATTCAAGGTCAGCAAGCCGAACTCATGGTTTATAAGCGGAATGTGGTTCGTGACATCAAATCGGCCTACGCCAACTACTTGAAAACGCTTCAAGCAATCTCTATTTACCAATCAGGAGTTGATTTATTAGAGAAAAATCTCAAACTCACACAAGCACTTGTTAAACAAGATATGGCACTGCCAGCTGCCGTTTTTCAAGTGAAAGCCGAACTCAGCGCTACGCAATCCAAACTCGAAAGCATGAATAACGATAGTCGAAATGCTGCGGCTTATCTCAATTTCCTGCTTAATCGTGATTTAGCTACCGAAATTCCAAACGATACTCTTTGGCTGAAAACGGCTGGTAATCAACCCTCTTTCAACTCATTTGCTACCCAACGCGAAGAAATCTTGCAACTTCAATCGGGACTCAAACAAACCGAATCGCTGCTCAGCATGAAGAAAGCCTATTACATCCCAACACTGGGAACTTTCTTCGATGCTGGATATCAAGGCTTCGGATATAAGATGAATTCCGACCAACGCTATTACTTGGGTGGTTTTCAACTTAAATGGAACCTTTTTGCAGGTCGACAAAATACCTGGAAAGTCAAGCAAGCAAATTCCGATGTATTACTACTTAATGACCGAATTTCGGAAGCCGAAAGTCAATTACGTCTGCATTTAACTACATCTCAAAATGCACTTGCATCTGCTCTCAAACAACTCGAAAGCAGTAAAGAAGCACTCACGTTTGCCCGCGAAAGCTATCGACTAACTGCCATTCGTTACGAAAACGGACAAGCCATTCCACTCGAACTCACTCAAGCTTTACAACAACTCACACAAGCTCAATTAACACTGGCCATTCAGCAATCGGAAGTACGAATCCGCGAAGCCGAACTCGAACGCGCTGCTGCTAGTTTTACTTTTTAATCGCTTCTATCCCAACCTTTTATATTTTCAATTATGCTTAAATATTTCCTTCCTCTCAGCTCTATTTTAGTCGTGTTTTTTGCCGCATGCTCCGCGAAATCGGAACCAGAAAAAGCTGAAAAAACAGCCGTAAATGTGGAGGTTCAAACCTTTCAATCGAGCTTATTAGCCGTTCCCGTTCAGGCAAGTGGAATCATTACTTCCGATGCCGAAGCGCGTTTATCCTTCAAAACAGGCGGGCTCATTTCCCGGATGCTTGTGCAAGAAGGACAACAAGTGCAAAAAGGCCAACTCTTAGCTAGCTTGCAACTAACCGAAATCAATGCACAGGTAAATCAAGCACAACAAGGTCTCGATAAAGCCAAGCGCGATTTTAATCGGGTAGAAGCTTTGCGTCGCGATAGTGCTGTAACATTGGAACAATTCCAAAACGCAAAAACAGCTCTATCTGTCGCAGAAGAAACGGTACAAATTGCTCGTTTCAATCAACAATATTCTTCCATTGTTTCGCCAGTTTCAGGGAAAGTGATTCGTAAACTGATGAACGAAGGTGAATTGGCTGGCCCCGGAATGCCTGTTTACTTTATCCAATCAAACGCTCAGGCTGATTGGGTAGTGAAATTAGGTGTGGCTGATGTAGATTGGACTCGGCTTCAGGTAGGTGATTCAGCTTCTGTTTTTGCCGATGCTTTTCCGGGTGAAGTCATTCCTGCAATAGTAGATGAATTGGGGTTTGCAGCTGATCCCATGACCGGTACTTTCCCAGTAAAACTTCGCCTAGTAGCAGGGAATCGTTCACTCGCAAGTGGCATGGTGGCTAAAATGACTATTCATCCACATGCGAAAGAAGCACATCTCGTGTTGCCCATGCAGTGTTTATCGGAAGCACAAGAAGATCGCGCTTCAGTTTTTGTATTAAGTAAGGATAAGAAAACGGTGAGTAGGGTAGAAGTGAAAATTCTTCAAATACTACCCGAAGGTGTTGTGGTGACAGGTGTTCCCGAAAATTCGAGCATTGTTACCAAAGGTGCAGCTTACCTGCATGATCAAAGTCAAGTGATTGTCACATCCGCCTCAGCTAAAAACTGATTTTATACCATCTGAAGCGATGAATATCTCTGAATTTTCCGTTAAGAATTACCAGTTCACCATTGTCATTTCCTTGCTATTGCTCGGATTGGGCTTGTCGGCATTATTTACCATGCCACGGGGTGAAGATCCTCCTTTCAATGCACCCTTGTATTTTATCATTGCTGTGTATCCCGGAACCAGTCCGAACGATATGGAGAAACTGGTAGCCGATCCTATCGAAGAAAAACTCAACGAGCTCAACGATATCAAACGTATCCGCTCAACCATAGATGATGGTTTGCTTGTGACGCAAGTTGAATTTACCTATGGTTCCGACATTGATAGCAAGTACAATGAAGTAGTTCGGGAAGTGAACGGTATACGCGCCAATTTACCAGCCGACATGCTCAGTTTAGACATCCAAAAAGTGACTTCCTCGGATGTGAGCACATACCAGCTGGCTTTGGTTAGCGAAACGGTTCCGTATCATATTCTTCAAGACAAAGCGAATCTTTGAAGAAGGATTTAGAGAAGATTAAAACCTTGAAAAAGGTCAAACTTCATGGTTTTCCGGAAGAAGAAATTCGGGTTCAGGTCGATTTGGAACGCATGGCACAGTTGGGAATTCCCTTGAATCGTGTTTTAGGTGCAATTCAAACGGAGGCTTCGAATATTCCCGGTGGAAGTATTGATGCTGGAGCACGAAAATTCAACATCAAAACCAGTGGAGATTATGGCTCCATCGAAGAAATTCGAAATACTGTTATTGCTACCTCAGGTGAGAAAATCGTCCACCTACGCGATTTAGCTGAAGTACAACTCGAAGAAGGCGATCAATCATATCGTGCTCGTTTCAATGGAAAACGTGCAATGTTCATTTCCATCACCGAAAAGGAACATACGAACATCATCGAAACCTACGGAAAGGTAATGCCCGTGTTGAATGCCTTTCAACAAAAACTCGATCCATCCATTAAACTCGAAAATGGATTTGTTCAAGCCGAAGATGTGTCGAAACGCTTAACTGGCTTTTCTCGCGACATCACCATTGCGATTTTTCTGGTTTTGTTGACGCTACTTCCTTTAGGAACTCGTGCTTCAATTGTGGTGATGATTAGTATTCCACTTTCTATCGCCATCGGATTAACGGCACTCAATCTTCTCGGTTATACAATCAATCAATTAAGCATTGTTGGTTTGGTAATCGCACTCGGTTTATTGGTAGATGATAGTATTGTGGTGGTCGAAAATATCGAACGATTCCTACGAAATGGTTACACCCGGAAAGAAGCTGCTATTGCTGCAACCAAGCAAATTTCTCTAGCTGTTTTAGGCTGTACTGCTACCTTAATTGTAGCTTTTCTTCCCATTTTATTTTTACCTGAAGGATCGGGTGATTTCATCCGCAGCTTGCCCATGGCTGTCATCACAACAGTTCTAGCATCCTTGCTGGTTTCCTTGACCATCGTGCCTTTCCTTTCCAGTAAAATCCTAAAGCCGCACGAAAATCCAAAGGGCAATATATTTCTCCGTGGATTACAGCGCCTGATCAGTGGTTCGTATCGTGAATTGCTAGTGAAAGCATTGAAACGCCCAATTCTAACTATTATTCTAGCAGTAGTAGTTTTTGTAGGAAGTGTGATGTTATTCCCTGTGGTTGGATTTAGCCTTTTTCCAAAATCCGAGAAACCCATGTTTTTAGTGAACGTCGAAACACCACTTGGGACCAATCTAGATGCTACTGATTCGGTTGCTCATGATGTGGAAAAAGAACTACTTCAGGTAAAAGGTGTGAAAGCCGTTTTCGCCAATGTGGGAAAAGGAAATCCACGAGTGTATTACAATATTGCTGGTAAAAATGAATCGGCTAATACGGCTCAGTTTTTTGTCCGCATGGAAGAAATGACACTTTCCGAAATTGAAGAACGAGTGGAAGATTTGCGCAATAAATTCACTGGCTATCCAGGTGCACGAATCGAAGTGAAGCAATTTGAACAAGGTCCGCCTATTGAAGCACCCGTAGCCATTCGTGTTTTTGGAGAAAACCTCGACACACTTCGCACACTTGCCGCACAGGTGGAAGCGCGTATGAAGCAAACCGATGGGACAATCTACACGCACAATCCACTCGAAACCTACAAAACCGATATTCGTGTCAACATCAACCGCGACAAAGCTTCGCTCTATGGTGTTCAAACTTCCGAAATCGATCGCACGGTACGTATGGGAATTGCCGGACTTAAAGTGAGTTCCTACAAAGATGCCTCAGGTGATGATTATGCTATTAACGTTACATTATCGCACGACCGCACCCAAACGCTTGAGGTATTTAATAAGCTACAAGTTTCTTCCCTATCAGGTAAGCTCATTCCTTTGCGACAATTAGCCAATTTGAGTTTCGAAACATCTGTTCCAACTATCAGTCACTACAATAAGAATCGCTATGTAACGGTGACGAGCTTTGTCAAGAAAGGCTTCAACACCATGAATGTGACAAACGATTTGCTCAAGAAGATGGAAGGAATCAAACTACCCGAAGGATTTAGTTTTCAAGCTGCAGGTGAGGTAGAAAGTTCACAAGAAAGTTTCGGTGGTTTGGGAACGATAATCCTTATTACGATTTTCGGTTTCCTAGCGATTTTGCTTTTAGAGTTCGGTACGTTTAAGAGTACGATGATTGTGCTGTCGGTTATTCCGTTAGGTATAATTGGAGCGGTGCTGATTCTTTTACTTACCGGCAATACGCTTTCATTTGTTGCTGTTGTGGGAATGATAGCTCTGGCAGGAATTGAGGTGAAGAACTCCATTCTGTTGGTCGATTACACCAATTACCTGCGAGAACAAGGCATGGAACTCAACGAAGCCATCATGGAAGCTGGTGAAACACGATTTCTTCCTATCATTCTAACTACTATGACTGCCATTGGCGGGATGATTCCTTTGGTCTTGGAAAATTCACCTTTGTATTCACCCTTGGCTTGGGTTTTAATTGGTGGATTGATAAGTTCAACTGTGCTAACACGTTTGGTGACGCCAGTTGTATATAAACTTCTTGCTCCTAAAGTGGAGGTGAAAAGCCATGGTTTGATAGATTAAATAAGCTTTTGGATTTAAATGAGTATTGAAAAAATGGAGCTGAATAAAAAATTGCATTCCTCCATTTTTTCATGCAACTTGTTTCAGGTTCGTAACGTTTCATACCTTACGCCAATAAAAATAAACCGCACATGAACTGGTTCGAAACCGTTTTTGATCTTTTAAAATACACGATTCCGCTAATTGTTGTTTTTGGATTTATCTATTTCATCCTCAATAATTACTTGGAAGAAAATTTCAAACTCCGTTCACTTGACCTCAAGCTCACAAACCAAAATGCAATCACTCCTGTTCGCATGCAGGCGTATGAGCGCATTGTAGTTTACCTCGAACGCATCACTCCAAGCAATATGATCATGCGCATTCACAAAGCTGGAATGAGTTCCCGTTTACTACATGCCGAATTGCTGAAAACCGTTCGTGGCGAATACGATCATAACATCGCCCAACAAATTTATATGTCGAATGCTTCTTGGGAACTCGTGAAAAGTGCTAAAGAAGAAATGATAAAACTCATCAACGCCGCTGCTCACAAAGTAGGCGAGAATGCCGATGGAGTTGAGCTTGCTAAAGTCCTTCTCGACATCACCATGAGCGTAGAAAAACTTCCTACTCAAATTGCGTTGGAATACGTGAAAAAGGAGATTCGTCAGTCGTTCTGATAAATCAAACTTCCAAGCTAATGCAGCATGAATAGATCACACTCTATTTATGCAGCATTTTTGTTAGACCTCACCCTAAATCCCTCTCTCCCGAAGGGACCACTAGGTGGCAGAGAGGGACTTTGTATTTCGATAGAAAACGATTAGCTGAATCTTCCAGCAAACATGTATGTTTCTCCCTTTTCTCTGCCACATAGTGGTCCCTATAGGATGGAGGAAGGGGCTGGGGGATTGAGGTCAACGGATTTTGACCCGTGCATTTTGTAGCCGCATTTTTAAAAAGTACCTT
>DAOOQW010000053.1:0-3445 GCA_035388945.1 Flavobacteriales bacterium | reverse complement strand
AGGTCAACGGATTTTGACCCGTGCATTTTGTAGCCGCATTTTTAAAAAGTACCTTTCGCGCTTCAATCCCTGAATATGAAACTGATTCGTATTGCCGGTCTACTTATGCTTGGACTTACATCTCTGCCTGAAACTCAGGCGCAACTTACCTATCCTAACACTCGGAAAACCGATGTAGTGGAAGACTATCACGGAACTAAGGTTGCAGATCCCTATCGTTGGTTAGAAAACGACACTTCTGCCGAAACCAAAGCATGGGTGATAGCCGAAAACGAAGTGACGAATTCATATTTGTCTAAAATCCCTTATCGAAACAAGATTCGTGATCGAATTAACGAACTACTCAATTATCCACGTTATTCAGCACCATTTAGTGCTGGGAAGTTTTACATCTACAGCAAAAACGATGGTTTACAAAACCAAAGCGTTTACTATCGTCAAGATGGTTTAACTGGCGAACCAACGGTTTTTCTCGATCCGAATACCTTGGCTAAAGATGGTACAGCTTCGGCTGGATTTGCAGGAGTTTCGGGTGATAAAAAATACATTGCTTACACGGTTAGTCGTGCAGGCAGCGATTGGTCCGAAATGCGCATTCGTGAAGTAGCAACGGGGAACGATTTACCGGATGTGATTCAATACGTGAAATTTTCGGGAGCTGCTTTCGTAGGAAATGGGTTCTTTTATTCGCGTTATCCATCACCCGAAAAAGGTCAAGAACTTTCGGGACAAAATAAATTCCACTCGATTTACTATCACCAATTGGGCGATAAGCAAGAACGCGATCGTTTAATCTTTATCGATAAAGCAAATCCACTACGTTATCATAGTGCCTATGCAACAGAGGATGAGAATTTCTTGGTTTTATCTATAAGCGAAGGAACCGATGGAAATGAAACCTGGATTCGTGATTTGAAAGCGGGTGAAGAATCATTTCACCCACTTATCAGCGGTTTTGATTTCGTAAGTAATGTAGTCGATAATGAAGGTGATAAATTATTGGTTCACACAAATATCGATGCTCCGAATTACCGCTTGGTATTGATTGATCCTAAGAATCCGGCAAAAGCCAATTGGAAAAACATCATTCCCGAAAGTGCTAATTTGTTGAAAGGTGTTTCTACCTGCGGGGGGAAATTTTTTGCAGAATATTTGAAAGATGTGAATTCTCAAGTTTTTCAATACGACCGGACAGGTAAAATGGAGCACGAAATTGCTCTGCCAGGTGTTGGTGCTGCAGGTGGATTTGGTGGCTATAAAGAAGACACATTCTGCTTCTATACTTATACTTCATTCAATTATCCTCCAACAATTTTCAAGTATGATATTGCTTCTGGTAAATCGACTGTTTTCCGTAAATCAGAAGTGAAATTCAATCCTGAAGATTATGAGGTGAAACAGGTGTTTGCTCCAAGTAAAGACGGTGCAAAAGTGCCTATGTTTATCGTACATAAGAAAGGTTTGAAACTCGACGGACAAAATCCGACTTTGCTATATGCATACGGAGGATTTAATGTGAGTTTAGAACCTGGATTTTCAGCTACACGCATTCCTTTTTTAGAAAATGGTGGTGTGTATGTGATGGCCAATTTACGTGGAGGTGGAGAGTATGGTGAGACTTGGCATCGTGCCGGAATGATGGAGAAAAAGCAGAATGTATTTGACGATTTTATTGCCTGTGCCGAATGGTTGCAAGCCAACAAATACACATCTAAAGAAAAACTCGCAATTCAAGGTGGTTCTAATGGAGGATTGTTGATTGGTGCTGTTATGACTCAGCGTCCCGATTTATTTGCTGCATGTATTCCTCAAGTAGGGGTGATGGACATGTTACGCTTTCAGAAATTTACAGTTGGTTGGGGCTGGGTTGATGAATATGGTTCATCAGAAGATGCTAAAATGTTCCCGATTTTATACGGTTATTCTCCACTTCATAACATCAAAGAAGTGAGTTATCCTGCCACTATGGTTATGACTGCCGATCACGACGACCGAGTTGTTCCGGCGCATTCCTTCAAATTCATAGCTACTTTGCAAGAAAAAAATAAAGGTGCTAATCCAGTTCTTATTCGTATTGAAACCAATGCGGGACATGGAGCTGGAACAGCACTAAGTAAATCGGTAGAACAAGCTGCTGATATTTATTCGTTTATCTTCTTCGCTACCCATTCACCTGTCAACTAATTATGCAAGAACCCGAAGAATTTCAAGAATTAACCGACGCCAATTTTTTCACTGTAGCAGAGGTTTATCAACTCACCGAAATGGTGAACGAAACACTTGCATCAGTAAGTTATCATTACTGGGTAAATCGTGCTCAAGGGCAATTATTTGAAGTGCTCGATTGGATTACGTTTCATTTTGATAGTGGACGTTCTTTATCCATCACTGCTGGTCCCGATTCGGATGGTATAAAAGTGAGCGAGCCCAATATTGAAGCCGAACGTAAACGCTTAGAAGAAGAATTTAAAGGTGTTGTGACGGTTGAAACGCGCAATGCATCCAAGATTCGTTTTTGGAAAGATGCAATTGGAAAAAGCATCACACCCTCGTTTATCAAGCATGAAGGAAAAGTACTTAATGATAGTGTGGTACTTAAGTTTGAAGGTGCCGAACCAGTAGAAATCTTCCTTGGTTTGGAAGGTTTGGAAGTGGATGATTTTGACGAAGAAGATTAAGCTATGACAAAGAATAGAAAGCAAACCCCTGTTAAGCCTGCCCGTAATCCTGTTTTTGATGGAGTATGTTTGGCAAGTGCGTATATCATGCAAGATGGAAAACCGGTAGGATTCATGTATCGGGAAGAACCTGAAGAAGATTTGGATTCAGGCTGGAGATTTATGTCGGGCGATGAAGATGATGCTTATCTCGATAATGAAGATAATTATGGTGTGTATGATGTGGAAGCGGTTATGCTGTTAGATCCTGCTATCAAGCAATACCTCAAACTTCCTTATGGAACCGAACTCGAGCGGAAAGATGATCATTTCGTGCAGTTACCACCAGAAGAAGAATAATCAAAACGTAAAACACAGATAGGCAGGAACATTAAATTCCTGCCTTTTTTTATCCTGTTGATGTGGAAATAGTGCTTTTCCCTATCATTGTGTAATGAATCAATACCTCGTCGACCTAGATCTTCCTATAGAGATGACCGAAGAGTTCATTGCCCTGATTCCCGAACAACGGCGTCAGATCAATGAATTAATGTCGGGAGGAATTGTATTGTCTTATGCTTTATCGCAAGATCGCACCAAGGTTTGGGCAACGATTAATGCCGAATCGGAGTTGGAAGTGCAGGAGATTTTAGAATCTATGCCACTCATTGATTATATGGAACCAACCATTTACGAATTGGCATTTTACAACGCAACTGGTAATGGCTTACCGGCTATTTCGTTGAACTAATTCGCTGGCTTCGACAGGCTCAGCCAGCGGGGAAGAA
>DAOOQW010000052.1:10016-11886 GCA_035388945.1 Flavobacteriales bacterium | reverse complement strand
GTTGACATAGCAGGTGAATTTTGTGGTGCAAAAGTATGAATTATTCAGGCTCGACGGTAGTATATATCTGTTTATTCAAGTGGGTAAAATCAAAGCCGAGCTAATTTAAATTGCCTATGGGTTTTAATCAATAAAAAACCCGACACAGAAAATTCCATGTCGGGCTTGAATTATTCTATTTCGGATTAGTTCTCGTCTGGGCGACGGATAAATTCAAAATGTCCATTTGTTACTGTCGTGTAAAAGAAATTGACTTCTCCGCTAGTTTGATTATAATCCACACGTCTAAAAATACCATTGAAATTTCCCTTTACTCGACCGCCAACAGGACCAAATTCAGTCACGTTTATGGTTAATACAGAATCGGCTACCCATGAATTACCATTGTTTGTAATGGTTGCATAAACATCTGTTGAATCGTTGTGTTCATAGGTATTGACAGTGTTTCCCGGAAAAATAACTGTTAAGCCATAAGTTTCCATTGCAATTCCTACGGTCGAAAAATCGGATGTATTGAAGACAGAGTAACAAATTACAGGCATAGCATTAATAGTAATCGTTTGATTATTAAAACCATCACCATTAATTGTAAAGCTCGATTGTATGGTATTTCCACTAGAGCTCGTATTACACATTTCGAAAGTTCCGGCGCTAATCTCTTGATTGGCAGATGTTGGCAGTGTTACAGAAACCGAATAAGAATCGCCATTCGTTAAGCTCGTAACGATGATGTTTGCTGTTTGTCCGTTAGTGGGAACAGCAATTTTGAACGTTCCTGGAGTTTGAGTAGAGCCGAATACACTTTGAGAAGCGCCCCAATTTACCGAAACGGAAGCGTTGAAAGTAGAACCGGAGCTACAAGCTAGGCTCATGGTTACATAACCAGGACAAGCAACGCTTATCGCAGGAGCATCGAAAACCGAACCTGCAGTTAAGCTTGAAACAGTATTCGGTGTAGAAAAAATACCGAGTTCGGGAGATTCAACAGCAACATCGAAATCGACACCCGCAGGAGCAAATGTTTCGTATTGGCCGGATGCATCGGTAAAAGCAGATGTTTGTCCAACCCGAACGCGAATGCCAGGAAGTACGTTTCCGTTACAGTCGCGAACTAAGCCACGAACTGTAGCGCGAGAACCGGGATGATCACAATTCCAAGAAGAGAAATGAGAAACCGTTCCAACGTATGTATCGCCTTGAAGTGATGCAGAACCTTGTTCTTCCCACTTTCCGGAAGTTTCGTTAAAGTGCCAAAGCGGAATGCTTGATGGAGCTGTTGATAATTGAGATGTTGGCACTTTCATGCGAATTGTGGCGGTACTACCAGATGCTAATTGAAGCTCATTGCCGCTATTATCAGTCATTTGAACTAGAAGCATACCGTATGAAAAAAGTTGTAGTTCTTGAGATGCTGCATCCACGCCAATTAAATCACCACCGGGAACTTTATTTTCGAAATCTGGATCTGCAGGATCGAGGTGAACAATGGAAACTTGAAACGACCCTGAAACGCTAGCGCCGCTTTGATCTTGAACGGTATTCGAAGCTAATTCAACACCAGAGCCATTGCTTAGTAAAAGTGAATTAGAAGAACCCGCATTAGCAATAAAGTTAGGTGTGTTTTCGAGTAGGGTGATTTCAATTTTGGTGATGCCGTTATTTTCGGCAATGGCTCCTCTTGAACCTTTGAAGTATCCGGATTTATTAGCCGATACAAATACTCTGGATGTTCCGCTAACTCCGGAAAGAACGAAGGTTCCGTCGGAATTGCTAATCGAAGAAATAGAACCAGCAGAAACCGAAGATCCTGCTACAGGATTGCCCGATTCATCAACCACTCGACCGATAACCAATGTGGTATTTGTTGGCG
>DAOOQW010000052.1:0-9916 GCA_035388945.1 Flavobacteriales bacterium | reverse complement strand
TTATGGAAAGTGTAATCCACTCCTTTGCTATCGAGCATATCGGTGGTTTTTTGCATGGTGTTGCAATTTTTTATTCCGTAGAGAATCATGGTAGAAAATATCAAGTGGATTTTGCAAAGGTACACAAAACATTGGGCCAGGGATAGAGCAGAGCCTATTTGGCGAAGCGAAAGCCCGGTGCATGAAAGCCGGAGCGTAGCGGATGGCTTTTCTGCAGGACCCCAAAAAATTTAAATGCTTGCTATTTCTAATAAATTCGCGGGTTGCAGTTGAGCCGTGTATATTTGCAAAAGTCGAAATTCAAACAACTGGTTCTGGAACTGAATTGTATTGCTTCATGCGCATTAATCTGATTGCATTATTGTTGGGCTTTTTAGTATCCTGTTCTTCAGTTGAAGAGCGGAAAGGGCCACCAATTTTGCCAGAAAAGAGCAATTCAAAACCTGTTCAAACAGTTCTTGCAGGAAAACCGAGGATTGTAAATCTGAAAAATTGTCCTGCTCCAGAACAAGCCATTCTTTCAAACCGAAACTTATTCGATCCCGAGGGCATCGAGACAGCAGCTGCTTCAGCAAATTTTGAAGTTCCGCTGAAGAAATTTAGTTCAGAAGACGGACTGGGAATTAACGCAGTTATATGCGGATTTTGTGATTCTCGCGGCAATTTGTGGTTTGGAACGAATGGGGGAGGAGTGAGTTGTTACAACGGACATAGTTTCGTGAATTATACAGCTAACCAAGGTTTAGCAGATAATATAGTTCGTTGCATAGCGGAGGATAAGCATGGTAATATGTGGTTTGGAACCCGAGGCGGAGGAATTTCTTGCTACGACGGATTGCGATTTAGAAATTACAGCACTTCAGAAGGGCTTACCAACAGTGATATTCGTGCAATTGCTATAGGAAAAAATGGAGTGGTTTGGATTGGAACAGAAGGCGGGGGAGTTAATTTGTTAAAACCACAGAATAAAGGCTATTCGTCTAAGCTAGAGCCATTTAATACACAAATAAACTCGCGTTCAGAATTTATTCAGTGTATTTATGAGGATAAGCGTGGGATGATTTGGATTGGCAGTAAATCTTCTGGCGCTCAAGCGTACGATCCTTCAGGAAATAATCCGAATCCATTTTTAGCATTAAATGCGCGCTTGGGTTTAGCTGATAGCTCGGTTACTTGTATGCTACAAGACAAATCGGGAAAAATCTGGATCGGAACTAACAGCGGACTTTGTCGGTTCAACGGAAAAAGGATGGATCATTTTACCCAAGTAGATGGTCTTGCCGACAATAGTGTTTTGTGTTTGTTCGAAGACGATAAAGGCATGATTTGGATTGGAACCCAAAACGGTGGTGTGAGCTGTTATGACCCAACGGTGGAGCCTCTTTCGGGTAGAAAGGCGTTTAGAAATCTGACTACTGGAAATGGTTTACCAAACAATCAGATTTACAGTATAACAGAAGATCATTCAGGAAATTTATGGTTTGGATCTTGGGGCGGCGGAGTTGTTCAGTATAGCGGAAATTCAATTTCGCATTTAATGACCAATGAGGGAAAGGAAAACATTAAAGTGGTGAGTTTGGCAGAAGACAAGGCTGGGCATTTATGGTTTACCAACCAAACACAAAGTTTAATTCGTTATGATGGGGAGCAGATTCGTTCGTTTTCAAACTCCTTATTAAATCGTTTTGGAGTTGTTCGAGGATCGATTTACGACTCTAAGGGAAGTATTTGGTTTGCAACAAGCGGTGCTGGAGTTTGTCGGTTTGATGGGAAAACGATATTTAGTTTTACGGTAGGTCAAGGGCTTGCTGGAAACAATACTCGAAGTGTATTTGAAGATAGCAAAGGGCGAATTTGGGTTGGTAGTTTTAAACAAGGAGTTAGCTGTATCGCGGGAGATTCGATCTTAACTTATACAACTGAACAGGGCTTGCCGAATAATGAAGTTTGGAATATTATGGAAGACCGGAAAGGCAATATCTGGTTTTCGACACATGGAGGAGGAGCAAGTTGTTTTACTGGTAAGGAATTTCTGAATTATTCGATGGATCAAGGCTTACCTGGCAATGTGATTTGGAACATCAACCAAGACGATGCGGGGAATTTATGGTTTGCCAGCGATGGTGGTGGAGTTAGCCGATTTGATGGAAAATCATTTTTGTCGATATCGGTTGCTCAAGGTTTGGGTGATGATGTAATCTTAGCTAGCAAAGTAGCCCAAGATGGAAGTATTTGGTTGGGAACGAACAAAGGGTTCAGTGTCATTCGGATGTTTCGTTCGGAACAGGATAGTTTGAATACTCCTGAATCGCGAATTTCTGCCACGAATAGTTTGACGAATCAGGAGCTCCAACAAAAAGGATGGAAGCCAGAAGTGGAGATATATAATAAACGCACGGGATTTCCAGTTGAAGATTTTTATCCAAACTCCATGTATTTTGATCGTCGTGGAGTTGTGTGGGCTGGTACTTCCGAAGGGCTAGTTCGGTTTGATTATCGTCAGCCGATTACTGGAAGAAAATCGGGTTTATTAGAACTACACGCCATTCGCGTAAATAATGAACGGATTTGTTGGCAGGACTTACGAGAGGATACTTCTCAAACCAATTCGTTATTTGTACCGGCATACCGAAATGAAGAGGTATTGGTTTTTGGACGAGTATTAACAGAAGCTGAGCGCCAAGAATTCAAAAAGAAATTCAGCGGAATTGAGTTTGAGCACATTTCGGCCTTTTATCCAATTCCTAAAAAACTCAGTTTACCCTATCAGTTTAACAATATTACTATTGAATTTGGCGCCATTGAAACAGCAAGACCAAGCCTAGTTCGGTATCAATATAAGCTTGAGGGATATGATTCGGATTGGAGTCCGCTAAGTGATAAATCGAGCGCTACTTTTGGAAATATTCCTGAAGGAGATTATGTGTTTTTAGTGAAGTCGCGCAGTCCCGAAGGAGTTTGGACCAAACCTTTAGAGTATGCTTTTACAGTTAGAGCACCTTGGTATCGCACTTGGTGGTCGCTTGGTTTGTATTTGATTTTGGGTGCAAGTTTCTTGTTTGTTATGTTTAGGTGGCGAACGATGAATTTGGTTCGAGACAAGAAAAAGTTAGAGCATCAAGTTACTGAGCGTACGACAGAAGTTGTTCAGCAAAAGGAGATTGTAGAATTTAAGAACCGAGAGATTTTAGCCTCAATTAAATATGCTAAGCGTATTCAAACGGCGATTTTACCTTCGGCACGATCGATCCGACAAAATCTTCCCAATTCGTTTATCTTGTATTTGCCAAAGGACATTGTAGCGGGTGATTTTTACTGGATAGAAAAAGTTGGAGAGCGAGTTTTATTTGCTGCATGTGATTGTACCGGACATGGAGTTCCGGGCGCGATGGTTTCGGTGGTTTGTAATAATGCTTTGAACAGAGCTGTGAGGGAGTTTGGTTTGGTAAGACCGGCAGCCATTTTAGACAAAGTGGCGGATTTGGTAATTGAGAATTTTTCTACCAGCGAAGACTCTATTGAGGATGGAATGGACATTTCTCTTTGCGCGCTGAATTTGGTTACTATGCAATTAGAATGGGCTGGAGCGAACAATCCGTTATGGATTATCCGCGAGGGAAATTTGACGCAATACAAACCAGATAAGCAACCAGTTGGTTTGTATGAGAATCCGCTGCCGTTTACAAATCATACTATACAGCTTGAATCGGGAGATCAACTGTATGTTTTTAGTGATGGATATGCTGATCAGTTTGGAGGAGAAGAGTTAGAGAAAAAATTAACACGAAAGCGTTTTAGAGAATTGATATTATCCGTTTCGAAAAATGATATTCGGGCACAGGGCGATTATTTAGAATCCTTTTTGGTGAATTACCGAAACGATCGTATGCAGATTGATGACATTTTGGTAATTGGCGTACAGGTATAAAAAAACCCGGCTAAACCGGGTTTTTGAAGTGCAATAAGAGTAGGAAAAAAACTTAATCCTAGCCTGTTATTTAAAAGCATTAATGCCAGTAACATCCATTCCTGTGATAAGTAAATGGATATCGTGAGTTCCTTCATAAGTCACAACCGACTCGAGGTTCATCATGTGACGCATGATAGGATATTCACCAGTTATTCCCATACCGCCGTGCATTTGACGTGCTTCGCGAGCGATTTCTAGGGCCATGTTCACGTTGTTACGTTTTGCCATGGAAATTTGAGCGGCAGTAGCGCGATCTTCGTTACGCAGAACGCCTAGGCGCCAGCAAAGCAATTGAGCTTTGGTGATTTCGGTAATCATTTCGGCCAATTTCTTTTGTTGAAGTTGGAAGCTTGCGATTGGTTTACCAAATTGAATACGTTCTTTAGAATAACGTAATGCAGAATCGTAGCAATCCATTGCAGCGCCAATAACACCCCAAGCAATACCATAGCGAGCAGAGTTTAAGCAACCTAAAGGACCTTTCAAACCTTCTACGTTAGGAAGTAGGTTTTCCTTTGGAACTTTAACGTTATCGAACACGAGTTCTCCTGTAGCTGAAGCGCGAAGAGACCATTTGTCGTGAGTTTCGGGTGTAGTGAAACCTTCCATTCCGCGTTCAACGATGATTCCGCGAATTTTTCCAGCTTCGTTTTTAGCCCAAACAACAGCGATATCAGCAAAAGGCGCGTTAGAAATCCACATTTTAGCACCGTTGAGCAAATAATGGTCGCCCATGTCTTTGATGTTGGTGATCATGCTTCCTGGATCGGAGCCAGAATCAGGTTCAGTAAGACCAAAGCAGCCCATCATTTCGCCTGTTGCGAGTTTTGGAAGGTATTTGTGACGTTGTTCTTCAGAACCGTATTTGTAAATCGGATACATCACCAAAGAGCTTTGTACCGAAGCCGTTGAACGGATTCCGCTATCACCACGTTCGATCTCTTGCATAATAAGACCGTAGGTAATTTGATCCATTCCTCCACCACCGTATTCAACTGGAATGTATGGTCCAAAAGCCCCGATTTCGCCGAGACCTTTAATTAGGTGTTTAGGAAAAACCGCGCGTTGAGCGTGATCTTCGATAATTGGTGTGACCTCTTTTTTTACCCAAGCACGAACAGTATCGCGAATTAGCTTTTGTTCATCGGTAAGTAGATCGTCGATTTGATAGTAATCGTGGCCTTGAAACCTGTCTTTACTCATGTTGAAGGTTGATTTGATTTTGCGCTTGCAAAAGTAGGTTTTTCGAAGTGTGAATAAACAGGTTTGTGAGAGGATTGTTTTGTTTCAATAAAATCACATGACTTGAAGCGCTGATTGCGTTATTTTAGCAGCGAATACATTTCATTTCCCACCCGTAATAAATCAGCCAATGGCAGCGAAAAAAGCAAGTTCCAGTAAAAAAACCACAGCAAGTAAAAAGCCTGCAACCAGAATTTCGGCTGCCCGCACGACAAATTCTATTGGTTTAGATTCAGTTCAAGGAAAAGAATTGGCAGAAAAGCTCAATGACTTATTGGCGAATTACCAAGTGTTTTACATGAATGCCCGTGGATTTCATTGGAATATTAAGGGCGATAAATTTTTCGAACTGCATTTAAAATTCGAAGAACTCTATAACAACCTTGTTTTAAAAGTGGATGAACTAGCTGAACGAGTTTTAACCTTAGGACATGTTCCCATGCATGGTTATGACGATTACCTTAAAACATCTGTTGTTAAACCTGTTAAGAATGTAAGTGATGGCAAAAAAGCCATTCAGTCGATTCTAGATTCTTTCAAGGTTTTAATCACCAAACAACGCGTATTGCTTGATTTGTCGGATGTGGCGAACGATGAAGGAACAAATGCTCTGATGAGTGATTATATCCGTGAGCAAGAGAAATTAATTTGGATGTACTCGGCTGTTTTGGGATAATTAACCATTGGCTCCACTTCGAATTTTAGTGAAGCGTTTTTTCATTTTCAAGAATGGTTTTTCGAGCAGCGCATAAGAAAGTGCGCTACAGGAAATCGCCAAAGCAAATGCTATGATGTAGTGAAGTACATGTCCAACATGTGATTCTGGAGCAGGATAAAAAGCAAGTAAGACCTTGACCGATACTGTAATCATGATGTTGTGATACATGTAAACGCCATAAGAAATGCGCCCCAAGTATTGCATAACAGGATGTTGTAAAATCCCGAATTTTTCTGGGTTTGCGCTTATGTTTAAGATGATAAGTGCGAAAGGGAAAGCAATAATTTCGTGTTTGTAGGTTTCGAAAAGTTGGAAATCAGCTAATCCAGCTAATGAAACAATGAGTAAAGCGAGCATTAACAAAGAGCCAATGAGAAACCAAATGCCGTGTGCTAATTGATTTTTTCGTGTATAGTTAAAAACAAGGAGTCCGATCAGGATTAAGAAAGGAGCTACAAGTACAGTGGAGAAGCCCCAAATAAGTAAACTAGCTGTAAATGCTAGGGTAATAATTAGAACATCGGTGCGATAAACAAATCGTAATAACGATTCTTTGTTTTTGAAAAAAGCGTAGGCAGCCAATCCGCCAGTAGCCATACAACCAAACCTGCTGAGTTCGGCTAAAATTAGAAATTTAGAACCTCTTCCTGTAAAATGATTAATGAGCAAGATGCCGGTTTTTATTGCCAACATGATGAAAATAACCAAGAATAGAACTCGTACTATTTTCTTGTAATAGAATCGAATAAGGATGGGCCAAAGGAGATAGAATTGTTCCTCAACACTAACCGACCAAGTTTGATCAAGGTAAGGTATGTTTCCAACCCATACTAATACGAGCGGAGAAAGGAAGAATGCATAGAGCAGAAAAATCTTCCAATCGAGTTTGTCCCAAAGTTCTTCAAAGCCAGGAATAGCCATCCCAGAAATATTCGGCCAAAGGAAGAATCCTGTTAGTATGATGAAAAAGTAAAGCGGCCAAATCCTCAAAGCGCGCCGGATGTAAAAATGAATCACATTGACTTTTCCCTCTTTTTCAACTTCTTTCAAGATGAGGTAGGTGATAAGAAAACCGCTCAACACAAAAAACAAGGTCACACCATAATATCCTATCGTGTAAAAAAAGTTAATGTGAAGAAAGTTGCTTATTCCAAACCAACTACGCTTGTATTCAACATGAAATAGGATAACAAATGCTGCAGCAATAAAACGCAGACCGTCGAGTCCTGGGAAGAAAATTTTTGATGAGGATTTAGCTGATGAAATGGCTGTCATTTAACAGAGTCTAGAAGGCAAAAGGGCGAAACTAAATAGTGCATCGCAGCCACAGCGTATTTGGTTAAGGGGCAAATATAGCAAAATGGGGATGCTCTGGTTTTGAGGATTAACAGTAATCTTAGGGTTGTTATTCTAAAAGAAAACTTAATCTGCTTTATATTGCGCGGATATTCACCAAAAACTCCTGCACATGTACGGGTCTTACCAACAGTACTTACAAAAAGAACTTGCCTCCATTGAAGAAGCTGGGTTATTTAAAAAAGAACGGATAATTCTAAATCCACAAGGAGCCGACATACGTGTAAGTAGCGGACAAGAGGTTGTTAATTTTTGTGCGAATAATTATTTGGGCCTTTCTTCACATCCTGCAGTTATAAAAGCGGCGCACGAAACACTCGACAGCCATGGGTTTGGGATGAGTAGTGTTCGATTTATTTGTGGAACACAGGATATCCATAAAGAATTAGAGAAAAAAATATCTGCCTTTTTAGGAACCGAAGACACCATTTTGTATGCAGCTGCGTTTGACGCAAATGGAGGAGTTTTTGAACCCTTATTTGGGGCCGAAGACGCGATCATTTCTGATTCATTAAACCATGCATCTATAATTGATGGTGTGCGTTTGTGTAAAGCTGTTCGTTATCGTTATAACAACAACGACATGGCCGATTTGGAAGCTCGACTTATTGAGTCTCAAGCACAACGCTTCCGCATCATAGTTACCGATGGTGTTTTTTCGATGGATGGATATATTGCTCAACTTGACAAAATTGTTGAGTTGGCTGAAAAATACAATGCACTCATCATGGTAGATGATTGTCATAGCACCGGTTTCCTTGGAAAAACTGGCCGTGGAACAGCCGAGCATTGTGGTGTATTTGGGAAGATTGATATCATCACCGGAACATTAGGAAAAGCTCTTGGTGGTGCCATGGGAGGATTTACTTCCGGGAAAAAAGAAATCATCGACTTACTTCGTCAGCGTTCTCGTCCGTATTTGTTTTCCAATTCTTTAGCACCATCCATAGTCGGGGCTGGTATTGCTGTTTTGGATTTATTGAGCTCATCTACTCATTTACGAGATAAGTTGATGGACAACACGACATATTTCCGTGCAAAGATGAAAGAGGCTGGATTTGATATCAAGGAAGGTGTTCATCCGATTTGTCCAATCATGTTGTATGATGCCCGGTTGAGTCAGGTGTTTGCTGAGAAATTACTAGCAGAAGGAATTTATGTAATTGGGTTTTATTATCCGGTTGTTCCTAAGGATCAAGCTAGAATTCGAGTTCAAATTTCGGCTGCACATGAACGTCATCATTTGGATAAAGCGATTGCAGCATTTATAAAAGTTGGCAAAGAATTAGGTGTCATTCAATAAAACTTAAACTCATTCGGACATGTTAAAAAAAGCCCTCATATTGACCGGTGTTTCTTTATCTGCGACACTAATGGCTCAAATACCAGAGCCAGTTAATTCTTATCAAAAAAGTTATTTTGCTACTGTTTCGGAAGGTATTTTATCTGCAGGAAACTTGGGTAAAGTTGCTTTATACGATCCTACTAAACCGATTCCATCTAATGTTTTAGATTTTGGTGATCAGGCTACACCCGTTATTCGTTATTCTACCTTTTTACATTTAGGCGAACAGCTACATGTGAATTTTAGCAATACTTTCGGCTTTTACACTGGAATTGGCATGCGAAATATTGGTATGATAAATCGATTGAGTGATAGTGTTAAAGTAAAACAACGCGTTTATTCGGTGGGAATTCCAATCGCGCTTAAAATCGGAAACATGGGAAAGAAAACCTATGCTGCCTTTGGTGCTGAAATGGAACTTTTCTTTAACTACAAACAAAAGACATTCAAAGGAAGCAGCGGTCGTGGTGAGAAAGTGGAAAAATTCAATGAGTGGTTTTCTAAACGCACCGAGTTGTTTAATCCTTCGGTATTTGTTGATTTTAACTTTGGAAAAGGATCCTACATCAAGGTTCGCTATTATCTCAATAACTTTTTGGTTCAAACGAAGCAAAACTATACGTTGAATAATGTTAAGTATGGCTTCTTTCCTGAATCATCTCAGCTTTTTGCTTTGTCGTTCGGACGAGTAATTGGAGCAAAACGCAAGTAATAATATCAAATAAAAAACCCCGGAATGATTAGTCGTTCCGGGGTTTTTTTATGTTGTTAAATCTGATTAGTGATTCACGACCAGTTTCTTAGTAATCAATCCTTTTTCGGTTAGCAGATTCACTAAGTAAATACCATTTGCTAATTCGGAAGTGTTAACGGTAACACGTTGCTTTTCGGCTTGTTTTACTTGTTGTGTATAAACGAGCTGTCCTTGAGCATTCATAATTCGAATTGTTGCATCAAGAGCTTTTGCCATGTTGAGGTCGATGTTTACTTCGCTGGATGTTGGATTCGGTGTTAATCGGAAGTAATTCGATTTATCGAAATTGATCATTCCAGTTGGATCGTAAGTGAAACACTCACCGCCAATAACAGTCACTGTTTGCTCAAATGCACCACTCACCACATCTACAATTTTATCAATACAAATAACCGAATCGGTTAACTCGTAATAGTGAATGCGGCATAATGGAGTTGGCTCGTAGTATTTTACAATAGCCGAATCTTGGTAGCTGATGCTGATTACTTTTTGTCCGCCAATTAAAAACTCTGGTTGAGCATTATATTCTCC
>DAOOQW010000051.1:0-12398 GCA_035388945.1 Flavobacteriales bacterium | reverse complement strand
CTTCGGCTATTTTACCTGCTTATTATGGCTTCGTGGCGAAAGGTGATGAACATGGAATGGTATCCTTTTTTGGTTTTCAAGTGGTCAATACATCTTTGTATGCTTGGGCTGTTTCGGCTTCTTTCCTAATAGTTGCATTGTTTTCTCCAATTCTAGCTTCGATTGCAGATTATACAGGACGCAGGAAGTTTTTCATGAAGCTGTTTACATGGATTGGAGGATTGTCTTGTGCTGGATTATATTTTTTCACCGCCGAAAACCTCGAATGGGGCATAATTGCATTTACTCTAGCAGGAATTGGATACAGTGGTGGATTGGTTTTCTATAATGCTTGGTTGCCCGAAATTGCTCCCGAAGGACAAGAAGACCATATTTCTGCACGTGGATATGCTTTAGGATATATCGGTGGAGTGATTTTGCTTATCATTAATCTGGTGATGTTACTAAAGCCAGCACTATTTGGAATTCATATTCCAGGTATGGCAGCGCGTATAAGTTTTATCACGGTAGGTATTTGGTGGATTGGATTTGCACAGTACACGTTTCTATATCTACCTAAAAGAACAAGCACTAAACCTAACATCGTTAATCCTATTCTCAATGGATATAAGGAATTAGCCAAAGTATGGAAGGAATTCCGTCAAACTCACGTGTTGCGTATTTACTTGATGGCTTTCTTTTTTACGATGATGGCCGTATTGACTATCATGTATATGGCTGCCAACTTTGGGAAAAAAGAAATAGGCTTGAAAGATGAAGTACTCATTCCAACTATTCTCATTATACAACTTGTTGGCGTAGCCGGATCGATTGGTTTCGCTCGATTATCGCGTCGTTATGGGAATATGGAAGCTATGATGCTTTCGGTCATTATCTGGATAGGAATCTGCGTGGGAGCTTATTACGTTACCGAATCGATTGGATTTATGATTTTAGCCAGCGTGGTTGGTTTAGTAATGGGCGGTGTGCAAGCTTTAGCACGTTCTACCTATTCGCGATTATTACCTCCAACGAACGATCATACAGCCTATTTCAGCTTTTATGATGTAACAGAGAAAATGTCAGTTGTATTAGGAACTTTCCTTTTCGGATTACTCGAAACGCTCACCGGATCAATGCGTGCATCAATACTTTTATTGGGTGTGTTGTTTATGCTGGGATTGTACTTCTTAATTCGCCTGCGTAGTTTGAAAATACCAGCAATTACTGTAAACGCGAACGCAAAATAAGAACGCTCGGTACATGTTCAAGCCATAAGCTTTTGCTGTCCACCAGACCTTTCCAACTTGGGTAGCTGATTAACATCAATTCTTGTTGCAAAAGGAATTCTTTCCCAATGGTTTTAACTTGGAGAAGTTTGATTCGATCAGGGAATTCGGATTTAAGTCGGTTGAATTTTTCACGTATTACCGAATCTCCCGCTAATTGCTCAAACGAATCCATCACCGAAACATCTGATTTAGAATTCAGAATAAACTTGCGAGCATAATTCAACATAAACGCATCTTCTTCTCCAAATAAAGGAAGAAACAAAGTGCCCGCATCACTAAAATCGCGATCAATTAAAACTCCTACATCACAACTTGATTGCTCAATAAAATAACGTGCTTTATCATCAATCAAGTAATCGGTGCGGAAAAGCGGATTCGCCCCGGTGATTGTCCCAATCAGGTTTTCGGGTGATAATGTTTTAGCAACTCCAACAATATTACCCAATAAAGATCCAGTGTACAGCGATTTTCCAGCTCCAATTAATAAGAGGTTGATTTCCTCTTTTTCAATCATACTGGTAACTTCCTTGTGTAAATCGGTGCTGAGTTTATAGTGCGATTCCAGCTCAATTTTCATCTTCTCAGCTTCTGCGCGAATCGGTCTGAAACTTTGTTGCTCAAATTCACTCACATTGATCAAACTCACATCAGCGCTCGGTGTAACGTGAACAGCCGAATAGTGCACCGACTTAGAATCGGTACCATATAATTGAGTAGCTAAACGTAAAATTTTTCTTCCACTACTAGCTAATCCAAACGATATCAAAACTTTTAAAGCCGGAACTTCCTTTTTTACCGGAATAATTTCTGGTTGAACATATTTTTCCTTGAATATCCAGTTGATGAATGATAAGGACGGACCTGTCATAAAAGTGGTTACCAACGCCATTATCACCATCATAGCAAACACAGTAGGAGTGAGGATTCCTAAATCGTATCCAATATTTAATACGATTAATTCCATCAAACCGCGCGTGTTCATTAAAGCGCCAATCGACAAACTGTCTTTCCAGCTTTGTCCGATAATCTTTGCAGCCAAGGCCGAACCAACGAATTTTCCTGCAACAGCAACACAAATAACCAATCCACAAACGAACCACAAATGTTGTTCATTGAGTAAGCCTATCTGCGTACGCAAACCCGTTAATACAAAGAAAAGAGGCAATAACAGGACGAGCGAAACGTCTTCAATCTTATCGATAAGGATTTTTCGGAAATTCAAATTTGGCGGCATGATAACACCCGCGAGGAATGCGCCAAACAATGCGTGAATCCCAATAATTTCGGTCGAATAGGCAGATGCAAGTAAAATGATAAATACGAGTGCAACGATACCTTTAGAAATGGTTTCGCGGTTGGAATAAATGCTACCCAATCGTTTGAGGAAAGGTCCAATGAGGTAAACCATAACCACTACATATACTAAGGAGAAACCAATAGTAAATAATGCCGACATAAATGAGCCAGCTTTTACGATAGCGATTACTGCAGCTAAAATGCACCAAGCAGTAATATCATCAGCGGCAGCACTCGTAATAGCAATAGCTCCGAGTTTGGTTCGGGTTAATCCACGTTCTTGAATGATTCGTGCTAATACCGGAAATGCAGTTATACTCATGGCAATTCCCATGAATAATCCAAACGAAAGAAAAGGAACAGTTGGTGGTGCATACTCACTATATATATAGTATGCGAGCCCCATTCCCAGCGTATACGGAATTACAATACTGGCATGTGAAATAACTACCGCTTCGTGTGCTTTATTCTTTAACACCGAAAGGTCCAATTCCATTCCAATAACAAACATGAAAAGAATTAGTCCAACCTGACTTAAAAACTGAAGATTCCCAAGCGATTCAACCGGAAAAAGGAAAAGCGAATATTCTGGAAAATACATTCCAAGAAGCGATGGCCCAAGAACAATCCCTGCAGTTATTTCTCCAATGACAGATGGTTGTCCGATTCGGGTAAATATCAAACCAAAAATTCGGGCAACGAAAATGATAGAGATGATTTGTAAAATAAGAATGGCAAGCGGATGATGGATATTGGCAAGAAATGTATCCAGTCCGTTTTGAAATAAATCCTCGGCAGCAACTTTGGGAAGCGATTGAATTGGACGACCCGATTCCAATGTTTTTCCCGACTTAACTACATACCAAATGGCCGCTGCAGCACCGGAAATAATACTGACATAAAACAAAAACGAGCGACGCATCGGGTTGGGAAAATAAGGGCGAAGATACAGGACTTATTTCCCTTTTTTAATCTCGAGTATAAATTAATAATCAGCTAATACACGTAACACAGCGGGAGAACTTATTTTCTTTTTAGCAGATAATTCAAATCCGATTGAATACGCTGACCGTCATTTCCTAAACTCAAAAGTGCTGTATCGCCCCGTTTTTCGAAATAGCGTGTTTCTTCGGGCTGTCCGGGACGAATCACATAAACCCAAGCATCTGCATCAGCATCTAAACCTTTTCTCATGCTAAAGGAACCACTGTCGCTGAATGTTTGATCACCATCGCGTGTTCCTTTGAAAGTTTGTGTTAATCGAAAACTACCAGCAGAATCATTGTCATTTTTTAAGCTAACACGCAAATTAATTCCTGCGCAATCGGCACAAGGGACTTGTCCTTCAAATACTTTTTCTACGCCTACATCATTAGAAGTAACTGCTGAGTTTTTCTCCGTAGTATTCGACTGGCAGGATACTAATCCCAAACATACTATTCCAATAATCGACTGAAGTGCTTTCATGATTTGAGCATTAAGTATGTCGGAAATATACGACCAGATTTAATTCCCGAAATGAAAGCTCAATTCTAAATTGAAATTTTCCAGAATGGAATTTAAATAATCAACTATTTATTCCCCAAAGCACGAATCGACATGCCCATTCCAACATTCATGAAAAATCCATTTCCGGGAATTCCGGGTTGTTGACCAGCTTCGATTTTCGCAGTAAATCCAACGGTTTTACCCGATGCGTATGAATATCCAACACGCCAGCCGAGTAATTTCTTTTTATTTTCTGGGATAGAAATATCTATGTCTTTAAACATGGCTTGTTTCGAATTAGGTCGCAAACTATAGTGAACCAAAGGAGTAAATAAAAAATCAAGGTAAAAATCGGAAAGTACACGAGTTGATTTTTCACCATAGGAATCTGTTTGTATTAACAAATCGCGAATGGAGCGAAAATTCAAACCTCCATAAATACCTGTCGAATTAGCTACATAATTTATCGACTCATAATTAATGGTATCTCTAAAATAAACAACATCTCCCTGAAGCGTTTTTCCTTGTATATCACCTTCTTGAAGATTGCGTGTAAAATCATTTTCAATGAAATGATTATTTAAAATCGTCATAAATCCACCGTAACCGAACTTATTCTTTTTACTTCCGAAGGGACTCTGATATAGGTAATGTGCTCATATTTAGAACCACGTGAATGCTGTAACACGACTTTTACTGGCTTGGTTAACGTATGAGTTCTGAAGTTAAATGCTGCTCCCGCTTGATACCAATGTGCTTTTTTTAAACCATCGGGTGAGTAAACACCATTTTGATTGATGTCTAAATAGGCATTTCGAATATCCAAATCAACCTGAAGAAACTTATTCATCATCCAATTCGTACGAAGAGCCCAACCAATCGAAATATCAGGTGAATATCCGTTCACATCAAAAGGTGAGATACCAATTAACAAGGATTTATTTCCTGGATTATTTTCCAAGATTTTATAATGTGTCGATTGTCCTGCTAGTTGATGAATAAACAAAAACAATATGCTCGTAAACACTAGACTTTTCAATTTCGAAATCATGAGGGTTGGCTTTAAATTTCAGTTTTCAAAACTACTTTCAGTAAAGCGCTACCGAAATACCCTACTAAGGGCATAATTAATCCGTGCTATTGGGTAGATATTCATGATTGTTCAATAAACACACTAATTTAGCCGCCATTAACGGATGAAAATGTCTGCTCCGAAATCAGAAATTCGCTTGCTTATTGTGGATGACCATCAAATGATGATTGATGGAATTAAATCACTCCTATTATATGAGTCGGATTTTCGCATTGTGGCAGAAACTACTCAGCCTAAAGATGTAATGGGATTACTGGCAAAAGAACAAGCAGATATTGTCATTGCGGATGTTTCTATGCCTGGAATAACTGGAATTGAATTAACCAAACTCATTCGAAACCAATATCCTACCATTCATGTGCTTGCATTATCGATGCATGGTGATCGGGATACTATTTCCGACATGCTCGAAGCTGGAATTAGTGGCTATGTTTTGAAAAATACGGGTAAAGACGAACTATTGGAAGCCTTACATAAAATAGCTTCCGGTGGATTATTTTTCAGTGAAGATGTAACCCGCGAAATGATGCGATCGGTTCGTTCTTCTCGTCCAACACCTGTAGTAGAAAAAATCCGACTTACTCCTCGTGAAATCGAAATTGTAAAGCTCATTGCTGCTGAATATTCGAATGCGCAAATTGGAGATGCTCTCTTTATTAGTGAACGCACGGTTGAAACACATCGAAAAAACATCTTCCGTAAAACTGCTACTAAAAGCGTTGCTGGGTTGATTAAATTAGTGATGGAACAAGGTTTTTTGGATTGAAGAATTCCGCAAGCGCTGTTAAATCAGGCTGATGTGCTGAATTTTCTCATCTTCTATAGGCGTGAAATCACCTGCATAAAATCCATCCGTTATCCAATCAATTTGTAGTAGTTTTGGCCTTTATTAGCCATGCTGATCGGAGTCGGAAAATCGAAAGTTATATTTAAAAAATTGCATCTGCCCATGCATGGTTATGGGCGTTTGGATCATATTGCCGAAAGCATCGAAACCGATTTACATGCCCGTGCTTTTGCATTTCGAAAAGGTGATATTACACTCGCAATAATCAACCTCGAATGTTGCTACATCACTCATCATCTCAAGAAAGCGGTTGTTGAAGCAGTCCTTTTGGCTCATCCCCAATCGAGACTTTCGATGGAAAGTTTAATGCTCTGTTCTCAAAATACACACAGTGCACCAGGTGGTTATGCGCATTATGCGTTTTTCAATTTGGTGAGTTGTGGTTTCCGACCGGATGTGTTTAATGCATACAAAAATGCCTGTGTTGACGCACTTTCTAAAGCGTTAAAAGATTTAGAACCAAGCAATTTATTCCTCAATGCCGATTGGATGCCCGATGATTCGGATGTTGCATTTAATCGTTCGTTGGATGCTTTTAACAGCAATCCCGAAAACATCGAAATTGACGAAAATCACACCCAGTTGGCTATTAATCGAATGATGAAGCAACTTCGGATTTCGATTGATGAGCACACACATAAAGGGCTCATTAACTGGTTTGGTGTTCAAGGAACTTCTATATCGAGCAAGAATTCCAAAATACATCCCGATAATAAAGGATACGCTGCTTCATTATTAGAGAACGACAAAACAGAAGATCGACATTTCGTTGCCGCTTTTTGTGGTGAAACGCAGGCTGATGTTTCTCCCAATTATCACGGTCGTGCTAAATGGTGGCCACGTGGGCGATATGAGGATGAATTTAAATCGGCCTATTTCAGCGGCTTTTTTCAATTCGAACATGCACGGAATTTATTCGAATCGCGAGATCATCAAATTCCAATTAGCGACAATCTCGATTTTATCCAATATTATGTGGATATGTCGGAAATTACCTGTGACGCCAAGTTTACGCCCGATAATCAGGAACACGAAACCGGTGCAGCTGTGCTCGGACTTTCTTTTTTAGAAGGTGACGATATTGATAATCCAGGAATTGATTCCATTACTGCCACATTAATACGAGGAATCGACACGTATAAAAATACCATCCGTAAAATACCGGTATTGAGTTCACGTAAAAGTCGTGTTCGTTATAAAGATTTAGGAAGTGCACACGGTCCCAAACAGTTAGTGGTTGAATTACAGGAAAAGCGAGTTCTTGGATATTCGAACTTAAATCAAATCCCACTACCGGGCGTAATGACCGATATTGGAGATGAAATGAAACGTCAGTATGAAATTGGTGCATTAGCTGAACATACTTGGGCTCCAGTGATTGTTCCGATACAGATTTTAATTCTTGGAGAAATTGCCATTTTAGCTTTTCCGGGTGAAATTACTACCACCGCTGGCAATCGACTTAAACAATCGGTCCTTACGGTATTAGAAAAACGAGGTGTGATCGATGTGATTTTAACGTCCAACGCTAACGAATTTAGCGGTTATACAACTACATTCGAAGAATATCAAACTCAACATTACGAGGCTGGATTTACCTTATTTGGACAATACACCTTAGCTGCTTACCAAACGGCATTTACAAAAATGGCTGAGAAACTCTGTGAGCCAATCGAAAAACGGCACATTCCAGAAGCTCCGCAACCACCTGATTTTTCTAAGGAAGAATTAGATAAACGAACCGCTCGCTAACCTTTTTCTGGGTATCGAATACCAATGATGAGTACATCATCCACTTGTTCGTGATTACCTCGCCATTCTTCGTAATAATCATCAAGTAAGCCTTCTTGCTCTTGAATGGGTGAGTGGCGTATTTCGATTAAATAATCGCGTAGTCGTTTCGACAATAATTTTTTACCCTTTTCGCCACCAAATTGATCGGCATAACCATCGGTGCATAAATAGAGTTTATCGCCTGGATAGAAATTAAATGGATGATTCGTGAAATGTTCCTTTTTCTCCTGATGAAATCCACCAATTGGGTTTTTATCTGGACGAATTATCTGCATCGAATTACCATATTGTTCTAGGTGTTCATGGTCTTCGATTTTACCAGCACGAATAATCCATAATGGACGGTTTGCACCAGCCATTTCGAATACGTTATTTTCGAAATCCAATGAGCAAATAACAATATCCATCCCATCGTGATTATCGGTCTCTTCTTGCTTTAGCGCCCGTTCAATTCCTTTATCTAGTTCATTTAAAATAGCCGCCGGTTCAGTAATATTTTTCTCATTAATTACCTGATTGAACAAATTGGTTCCAATCATACTCATGAATGCTCCCGGTACACCGTGTCCAGTGCAATCGGCAACAGCAATCAATATCTTATTGTCCTTCTTGGCAAATGCATAAAAATCGCCACTAACAATGTCCTTAGGTTTATACAGGATAAATGATTCGGGCAAGGATTGATGTATCACATCACTATAAGGCAATGTGGCCAACTGAATTCTTCTCGCGTAGCGGATACTATCGGTAATTGATAGATTTTTCTGTTCAATCAAGGCACTATTTACACGTAATTCATCTCGCTGATTTTCGATTTCTTCTTTTTGCTCGATGATTTCGGAAGTTCGCTCTTGAACAACTTGCTCCAATCGGCGCTTTTCTAGACGAAGATTACGTTCCCTGAATTTTACAGCACTTACAATAATCACTGTTAGACCAATAAAACTGATGGTATAGAACCACCAAGTCATCCAAAAAGGTGGTGTAATGGTAAAGGCAAACGTTACAGGAACTTTATTCCAAACTCCATCATTGTTGCACGACTTAACGCGAAACGTGTATGAACCTGGAGCAAGATTATTATAGGTTACGAAATTCACGGAGCTTTCTTGCCAAGTAGAATCAAATCCTTCGAGTTGGTATTTATATTTTACTTTCTCTGGATCACTAAAGCAAATACCATTAAAATAAAAGCTCAAATAATTCTTTTTATAATTCAAGGCAACACCTTCTTTTCGCAAGGTATCTTGAAACGACTTGACTGCCGAAATACGCGTAACCGACTCTACAAAATTGGTGGTTATAAGTCCTGGATCAAATTCAATAACACCGTTAATTGTACCAAACCACAAGTGATTTTCTTTATCACGATGTACTGCATTAGGCTTGGTTTCGACACGCGAATTCTTATCGGTTTTATCGTGAATTATGGTATAATGTGTATTGGGATCCCAAGAGCAAATTCCTTTGTTCGTCCCCAACCAAATTTTACCTTTTAAATCACTTTCAATTAATCCAACATAATTAGAAAGCAAACCATCTTGAGTAGTGTAGTTCGTGTACTTTTTACCGTCGAACTTATATATTCCGCCACCTTCTGTTGCTATCCAGATATTACTTTGTTCATCTCGCGAAATCGAAGAAATGGAAGGGTAAATAGTGGGATTCGTTTCTTTTACAACATTAAATTTTCCATTCTCATAAATACTCAAACCCGATGTAGCTGAACCAATCCAGATGCGTCCTTGACTATCTTCCTGAATATCAGTTGTGCTGTTTTCGGCTAAGCCATCACGTTTTGTATAGGTATGTAATTGATTGGTTGAAGGAGAAAACGCTGCAACACCACGTAACATCGATATCCAAATAGTCCCATTACTAGCTTGATAAACTGTATGAACGTATTGTTCATTAAAGGTAATTGGATCGTTATAAGGTATTTTTCCTTGAAAACGCTCTACTTGATAATCTCCCGGATGAATAAGCAAAACTCCTTCGCCCCAAGTACTCACCCAAATTAGTCCACGTCTGTCTTCTAAAATGGAGGTAACTTCTATTTCTTCACCACCAGTTAAAAAATCAATGCGCCGACTAACTTGTGATCCTTTAGGCATAAAGAAAATTCCATTGGTTGTTCCAAACCAACGATTGCCTTTTGAATCGGTACAGATTGCTCCAATTTGGGTATTGGTTCCATTTGAAGAACGTTCATACATGCGAAAGGACTGTCCGCGATAGCAGGAAACACCATTTTGGTTAGTACCTATCCACAAATTCCCTTCGCGATCTTCACCCAGACAGCGAATTTTATTCTCACTTAAACCATTTTTCTCTGCTAGGATTTCAACATTATCGCCTTTAACCAAAGTAACTCCACCGCCCCATGTACCAATCATCATTTCGCCCTTTGAATTGGCTTGTAAAACGGAAACGAAATTGGTTCCCAGCATACCATTTTCAACCGTATAGGAAATATACTTCTTCTGCTTTTGCGAATACCGCCAACATCCAGATGAAGGCGTTCCAAGCCATAAATCTTTATTTCCATCTTCCGCAATTGCCGAAAATTGAACGAAATCGATACCACTTGGAAGGTAGAAATCAAAGGTTCCGGTCTTCTTGTTTAATTGCTTGATTCCCAAGTCGGTAATGAACCACAGTTGATCATTTGAATCATGCAATACACTGGTCACATCTCGCGATAATCCTTTAGCTGCATCATACCGATCGAAACGTTTATTTATAATATTCGCTACTAGATTTTTCCGTGAAACTTTATAAGCTCCGGTAGTTTGAGTTCCAATCCATAAATTCCCAGAATGATCGGGTGTCAAGCAAAAAATTCTTCGTGTATCTGGATCTAATTGTAAAGGCTCAAACTTGCTCCCGTTATAATAACTCAGTTTTCCATTCTCATGACCGAGAATTAATTCGGTATCGGATAATTCAAAAACACTGGTTACTTTATTATCTCCTAATCCATCCTTGGCCGAAAAATTCACAAAGAAATGTCCATCAAACCGGGAAATTCCCATATTGGTTGCAACCCAGAAATATCCATTTTTTGCCTGCAATACTGCATTTACGCGCGAATGTGGTAATCCGTCATTTAAGGTGTAATTGGCAAAATAATATTGTTGTGCATTTAGTCCACTGCAATAAAAGCAACAGAGCAACAACAGCAATTTAATACTAGCTAGCTTTTTCATTTTCAAGAGGGGATTAAGATAGAAAATAGCCGCTTAAAAAATTCATCGATTGCAAATCGTCGCAAAATCGCAATACACGCACCTTGCTCGATCATCAGTTTGTTCAAATGCTTGATCTTCATCAAATAGGGCAGTGGCTATTTCCCTGAAAACGATTTCCGTTTCCTTCCTTTCATCGGGAGTTAAACCTTCATTTCGTTCAATTTTCAACCCGATAAATCCAACAGAAGGTCTTCTCAAACTTATAATTCCTGGGATAACATGATTGTTCTGAAATTCCTCCGGAACCATCAATGCATATTGTAAAAGTTGCAATGCTTTCGCTTTATTGGGATCGAGTGCAATCTCAGATTGCTCATCTAATTTCACATCCTTATCCTGAACATTTCCCGTTTTATAATCCACCACTCGAATACTGGATCCGATGCGATCTATTCGGTCGGTTCTACCTTTGAATAATAGTTCATTAACCGAACTACCATTTTTAATTTTCATTTTAAACTGTAGGTCACGTTCTATTTGCTCAATGGTCAATACTTGTCCTTCTTTTTCTAACTCTTCAACAAAACGAATTTCAGCGTCGATAAAATTGCCCAACATTTTCTCCACACCTTTATAAGAAAGCAAATTACTTCCTCCAGAAATATCACGTTCTTCAATGCCAGCATGTAAAAAAGCCAATTTGACTTCCTCATTAATGCGAGGTTTCATGGCTAGCAAATGTTCTTTTTTTAGCACCTTTTTTTCCAAAGGCAAATAGAACTTTTGCAATACCTCATGCGCCACCGTTCCCATGACATCTAAGCCAATTTCATCTTCTTTCGTTACCTCTACTTTTACACCGCTGATGTACTGGAAATAGAATTTTAATGAGCAGTTTATGAATGATGATAATGCAGTAGGAGATAGGTAGTTATAAGGATCTTTTCCACCAATACGATTTCTCAATCGCTCCATCACCTCGGGCGACTTTTCTATTTGAATGACATTCTCAAATGTGTTGTGCAAATGTGGTACATACGTTTCTCGTGTAATTTGCGTGTGTTCCTGATTGAGTTCTTCTTCGAGTTGAGTGATATAGCGTGATTGTTCTCCCTTTCCTAATTCGTCTGTTTCGGTATTATACACTAGCCAAACGCGTTCGGCACGTTGTATCATTCGATAAAAGTGATAGGCAAATACGGCATCTCGTTCACGATATGTTGGCAATCCGAAAAATGCTGAAATATCATGCGGAATAAAGGATCGATGTGCTTTTGAAGCGGGTAGTGTTCCTTCGTTTACAGATAATAGAATGAGATTTTTAAAATCGAGGTTTCGAGTTTCAAGCAATCCCATTAATTGCAATCCGGTTAATGGCTCACCATAAAATGGAAAAGTACTCGAACGAATGAGCTGTT
>DAOOQW010000050.1:0-12642 GCA_035388945.1 Flavobacteriales bacterium | reverse complement strand
ATCAGTAATGAAATATTTATTGGAGAAAGGATTTATTCATGGTGACTGTATTACCGTAACAGGTAAAACAGTAAAAGAAAATCTGAAGGATGCGAAGTCGCTTGATTTCACAACGCAAGATGTTATTCACCCATTAGAGAATCCGATCAAAGCGACAGGTCACTTACAAATCCTTTACGGGAATTTGGCAGAGAAAGGATCGGTAGCGAAGATCACCGGTAAAGAAGGAGAGAAGTTTAACGGTCCTGCTCGCACATTCAACAGTGAGTTTGATTTGAATGCCGGCATCTCTGAAGGACGAGTTAAAGCGGGTGACGTAGTCGTCATTCGAAACGTTGGTCCGAAGGGTGCGCCAGGTATGCCTGAAATGTTGAAGCCGACATCCGCCATTATGGGTGCTGGTCTAGGCAAGAGTGTAGCGTTGATTACAGACGGAAGATTCTCCGGAGGTTCTCACGGTTTTGTGATTGGCCACATTACACCCGAAGCGTATGACGGTGGACTGATTGGTTTAGTAGAAGACAATGATCCGATTGAAATAGATGTCCGGGGCCGTACCATCAACCTGAAGGTAGATGCTGCAACCCTGGCCAAACGTAAAGCAGCTTGGGTGCAACCTAAGTTGAGAGTGAAAAGTGGAGTTCTGTTGAAGTATGCAAAACAAGTAAAAACAGCAGCTGATGGATGCGTTACTGACGAAAATTAAAACTGCGGGAGAGGCCAGCTCCAAGAAGGAAGCGTCACCCGCCAAAATGATTTCAGGTTCTGAAACATTATTACAATGCCTTGTGGCAGAGAATGTAAATACATTGTTTGGTTATCCAGGCGGTGCGATCATGCCGGTGTATGATGCCCTCTATGGTTATGCCGATAAGCTCACTCATATTTTGGTGCGTCATGAACAAGGTGCTGTACATGCGGCACAAGGTTTCGCACGCGTGTCTGGTAAAGTAGGCGTTGCTTTGGCAACATCAGGACCCGGTGCCACGAATTTGGTTACAGGACTTGCCGATGCGTTGATTGACTCAACACCAATCGTGTGTATCACCGGCCAAGTGTTTGCGCACTTGTTAGGTACGGATGCGTTTCAGGAAATTGATGTGATCAACACCACGATTCCAGTAACGAAGTGGAACATACAAGTAACCGAAGCAAAAGATATTGCACCGGCTATCGCGAAAGCATTTTACATCGCACGTACCGGAAGACCAGGACCTGTACTGGTGGACATCACCAAGAATGCACAGAACGAAATGATTGCGGAGGCAGAATATGTTCCGTGCAAAAACATTCGCACGTACAAACCGAAACCTGAATTAAACCTTTCGCAAGTAGAAGAAGCAGCGAAGCTGATCAACGCAGCGAAGCGTCCTTACATTCTTGCAGGACAAGGTATTTTGTTATCAGGCGCAACAGAAGCATTGATTGCGTTCTCTGAAAAGACAGGTATTCCAGTGGCTTCAACTTTATTAGGCTTGGGTGGATTTCCAACGGATCATCCAAACTATGTAGGATACCTGGGCATGCATGGAAATTACGGACCGAACGTGAACACGAATGAGTGCGATGTACTCATTGCAGTAGGTATGCGATTTGATGATCGCGTAACCGGAAACGTATCGAAGTATGCCAAGCAGGCCAAAGTAGTTCACATTGAAATTGATCGCGCGGAGATCAACAAAATCATACCGGCAACGGTAGCAGTTCATGCTGATGCGAAAGAAGCGCTGACAGCATTGATCACGAAGTGTGATTCAAATCAATATCCAGAGTGGATCGGAAGCTTCCACAAGATGAAGGATATTGAATTTGAGAAGGTCATTAAACATGAGTTTAATCCTACAGGAGAATTGATGATGGCCGAAGTAATTCATCACTTGTCCGAAATGACAAATGGTGAAGCGATCATCGTAACGGATGTAGGGCAACATCAAATGACAACATCCCGCTATTACGAATATAAAAATCCACGCACCAATGTAACATCCGGTGGAGCGGGCACAATGGGTTTTGCGCTTCCCGCAGCAATAGGAGCGAAGTTAGGAATGCCTGTTAAACAAGTTATCGCAGTAATTGGAGATGGAGGATATCAGATGACGGTACAAGAGTTAGGTACCATCATGCAGTATAAAATTCCGGTAAAGATTTTAGTGTTGAATAACAACTTCCTTGGAATGGTTCGTCAGTGGCAACAACTCTTCCATGAGAAACGCTACTCATTCACCGAAATGTCGAACCCGAATTTCGTGAAGCTTGCAGAAGCGTATGACATCCCGGCAAGGAAGGTTGAAAAACGTGAGGACTTAAAAGCTGCTTTAAAGGAAATGCTGGATGCCGAAACATCTTTCTTTTTAGAGGCGGTAGTCGGTAAAGAAGACAATGTGTTTCCAATGGTACCAGCAGGCGCGGGAGTAGCGGAAGTTATTTTGGAAATACCGAAAAAGTAAAATCGACAAAATGAAAAGGCAAGAGTCTTTTGTCTCTGTCTAAAATCTAAAGTCTAGTTATGAAACAGAATTTCACCTTAGCCATACATTCGGACAATAACTTTTCGGTACTGAACCGGATCGTAAATATTTTGAATCGCAGAAGAGTGCGCATCAAAAAACTGATGGCCCACGAAAATGAAAATGATTTCACAAGAGGTATGGCGTTAATATTAGTACACACCACGCCTGACTTGATGGAGAAAGTAAAGCATCAACTTGAAAAACTAATTGAAGTAGAACAAGCTCTCTATTATGAAGGAAGTGATGTGTATATCGAGCTGAGTGCAAAACACACTGAAGTAGCAGCGTAATAAGAATTAAAAAATCAAACCGTAAACAATTAAACACAATAAAAATGGCACAGATCAATTTTGGCGGAACCGTAGAGGAAGTTGTAACCCGCGAAGAGTTTCCAATGGAAAAAGCATTGGATGTAATGAAGAATGAAACGATTGCAATTATCGGATATGGTGTTCAAGGTCCTGCACAAGCATTGAACTTGCGCGACAACGGATTCAATGTAATCGTTGGACAACGCAAAGGTTCCAAGACCTGGGACAAAGCCGTTCAACATGGTTGGGTTCCTGGCGAAACGTTATTCGAAATTGAAGAAGCGGTGAAGAAAGGTACTGTTGTTCAATTCCTTCTTTCAGATGCTGGTCAGATTGCATTGTGGCCAACGATCAAACCATATTTTACACCGGGTAAGACTTTATATTTCTCTCACGGATTTGGGATCACCTTCAAAGAGCAAACTGGAATTATCCCATCTAAAGATATCGATGTAATTCTTGCTGCTCCAAAAGGATCAGGTACTTCTGTTCGCAGATTGTTCTTACAAGGTAAAGGTATCAACGCAAGCTATGCTGTGTTCCAGGATGCAACAGGAAATGCAAAAACAAAAGCTATTGCTTTAGGTATTGGAGTGGGTGCAGGTTATTTGTTCGAAACAGATTTCAAAAAAGAAGTGTACTCTGACTTAACAGGTGAACGTGGAACTTTGATGGGTGCTATCGCAGGTATATTCGAAGCACAATACGAAGTATTGCGTGCGAATGGTCACTCACCATCTGAGGCCTTCAACGAAACAGTAGAAGAACTTACACAAAGTTTGATGCCACTTGTTGCTGAAAACGGAATGGACTGGATGTTTGCTAACTGTTCAACAACAGCGCAGCGTGGAGCATTGGATTGGATGAAGAAATTCAAAGCTGCAACACTTCCTGTATTCCAGGAATTATATAAGAGCGTTGCGACAGGCGAAGAAGCAAGACGTACGATCGATACGTGTAGCAAACCAGATTATCGCGAGAAGCTTGCTGAAGAATTGAAAGAAGTACGCGACAGCGAACTTTGGCAAGCAGGTGCTGCTGTGCGTTCACTTCGTCCAGAGAAGAATGCAGTTGAAGCGAGTATGATTAACTAAAATAGTTTCGAGTTTAAAGTTTCGAGTTAATTCAAACTCGAAACTTTAAACTTATACCTGAAGTCATTTAACAAGGTGTGTACAAATTAATTACTGGCAAATGACCGAAGAGATAAACCAGCACTTTCCAAAGGCCTACAATCGTATTGATGAGGCAACAAAGTTGTTGGGTTTTACCATGGCGTCTGATGTGCTGACGTGTTCGTTGTTGAGAACATTAGCAAGCTCAAAGCCAGCTTCTAAGTTTCTTGAACTCGGCACCGGAACAGGTTTATCGACTGCATGGATTTTGGATGGTATGGATAATGACTCTACACTTACATCAATTGATTTTGATGCAAAGTTTTTAGAGATCGCAGAATCGTTTTTAGGGGATGACAAACGCTTAAGTCTCGTTTGCACCGATGGCGCAGATTGGGTTGAAGCGAACGGAGATAAAAAGTATGATTACATCTTTGCAGACACGTGGCATGGTAAGTACCTGATGTTAGATGAGGTTCTTGCCATGTTAAATAGAGGTGGTCTGTACATTATTGATGATATGATGCCACAGCCAAACTGGCCGGATGGTCATCATGAAAAAGCAATCAAGCTCGTTGATCTGTTAGAGAAACGAAATGATTTAGTTTTGACAAAACAAGTTTGGGCAACGGGAATCATCGTTGCTGTTAAAAAATAAGAAGTAATAATATTTTAGCCAACACAACAATGGCATCCGACACGAAAGCAGTTAATCTGGACATCAACGCAGCAGCCGAAGTTTTAAAATCGGTGGTGTTGAAAACACCTTTGCAGTTTCACCGTAAACTCTCTGAAAAATTCAAAGCAGAGATTTATTTGAAGCGCGAAGATTTGCAAGTGGTGCGTTCGTACAAACTTCGTGGTGCCTATAATTTAATTCAAAGCTTAACAGAAGAACAACGCAAGCGCGGAGTAGTGTGCGCGAGTGCAGGTAATCATGCGCAAGGCGTTGCGTATTCTTGTCGCACGTTAGATATTAAAGGTGTAATCTACATGCCTGCCATTACCCCCAAACAAAAAATTACGCAAGTGAGAATGTTTGGCGGACAAAACATCGAGATCGTTTTGATTGGCGATACGTTTGACGAGTGCCAGACGCATGCCTTGGAATTTACGACAGCGAATAACATGGTATTCATTCCACCATTCGATCATTTAAAAGTGATCGAAGGACAAGGGACGGTTGGCAAAGAAATAATAGATGAACTCTCAAACATTGATTACATCTTCTTGCCAATTGGTGGAGGAGGATTGTGTGCTGGTGTAGGGCAGTATTTTAAAGTATTCTCACCTCAAACAAAAATTGTTGGTGTTGAACCGCAAGGTGCGCCCTCAATGAAGGAAGCACTTAAAGCGGGCAAGCCAGTAGTGTTGGATTCGATTCAACGTTTTGTTGATGGAGCATCTGTAAAAAAGGTTGGTGATATCACATTTGAATTGTGCAAGGATACATTGTCGGATATGCTTCTTGTTCCGGAAGGAAAGGTGAGTTCAACTATTCTTCAACTTTACAATGAAGATGCCATTGTAGCCGAGCCAGCAGGAGCATTGTCAATCGCAGCGCTGGATCAATATGTGGATCATCTAAGAGGTAAGAAAGTAGTATGTGTGTTAAGCGGTGGTAACAACGACATCGATCGCATGCAGGAAATAAAAGAGCGTTCGTTGTTGTACGAAGGATTAAAGCATTATTTCATCGTGCGCTTTGCTCAGCGTCCAGGAGCGTTGAAGGAATTTGTAAATGATATTCTCGGTCCGAATGATGATATCGTGCGTTTCGAGTTCATTCAGAAAAACAATAAGGAGAGCGGTCCGGCATTGATTGGTATCGAAGTCAAATCGAAGGAAGATTTTCACGTGTTGATCGATCGGATGAATGCGCACAAATTGAATTACACACTCGTGAATCAGAACGAGAATTTGTTTGAATATTTGGTTTAAGAATAGTTGTCATTTCTTCAGTAGTTAATTCAATCGGGCGATGCAATCTTGAGTCGTGCCAATAATGCCGAACACAAACAGGTTGCCCCTCTGGGGCAAAGCCTTAAAATAAATCGTTTTTTTCTACAAAGAGGTTACGTCTCTGGCGCAAGAAACTACGATGCCGTTAGTTTGCAAATTAGGTGTGTTAGATTAAACTTTATGCTAAGATGCATTTGCCCCAGCGGGGCAACCTCGTTGTAGAATAAAGTATGTTTCAATAATTTGCCCCGGAGGGGCAACCTGTTAGCAGCACGGATTATGAATAGTGCATATAAAATACACCAATTATACATTCGTTTAGATTTCTCTGTTCGTGGTAGAAACAACTTTATAGTTTGACTAATAGTATTAATTTTATAATAAGATGCATTTGCCCCAGCGGGGCAACCTCTTTGTGGAATAAAACATGTTTTGATAATTTGCCCCGGAGGGCAACCTGTTAGCAGCACGAATTATGAGTGACACCTATACACAATTGTACATCCATTTAGTATTTTCTGTAAAAGGCAGAAATAATTTCATTCAATCAATCTGGGAGGATGAATTACACAAATACATCACTGCTGTCGTGCAAACCGACAGACATAAAATGTTGGCCATTAATGGCATGCCAGATCATATACACATCTTCCTTGGTTTGAATCCTGCATTTTCAATTTCTGATTTAGTGAAGGATATAAAGAGGGCGAGTAACAATTGGATCAATGATAAAGGATTTGTGAAAGGAAGATTTGAATGGCAAAGTGGATATGGTGCCTTTTCTTATAGCAGATCGCAGATTGATTCAGTATGTAAGTATATCCATAATCAAAAGATTCATCACGCTAGATTTTCTTTCAAATCCGAGTATGTGGAGTTGTTAAAGTTGTTTGATGTTTCATTCAAAGCCGATTACCTCTTCGAGTTTTACGATTAACAGCCGGACAAAGAGGTTGCCCCTCCGGGGCAAATGCGCTAACGCATACGGTTTCTACAAAGAGGTTACGCCTCTGGCGTAAATGTTTTCGTTTGTTAGATTCTAGTTGCACCTTTTTTAACCCCCTGTTGTATTGAAATAAAAAATACAGGGCAAAACATTTTGATTGATAACACAAAGATCGTGAAGGCCTGATCTTTAAAATTCCTATCTTCGATCCAACGAATTAAAGATCAATAAAAGAAATGGCACAAGGTTTATTAATTGACATGGATGGTGTGGTATATGGTGGCGACACCATGATTCCCGGAGCGGATGTATTTATTGCCCGGTTGTTAAAGGAAAATGTCCCCTTCATGTTCATGACGAATAATAGTCAACGTACCCGATTGGAAGCGGTACGGAAACTTACGAAGCTTGGCATACATGTAACCGAAAAACATGTTTACACCAGCGCAATGGCAACGGCTAAATTTCTAGCCGACCAAACCCAGAAATGTACAGCGTATGTATTAGGTGAAGGCGGATTAATAACCAGTCTTCATGAGAACGGAATAACATTGGTTGATAACGACCCCGATTTTGTTGTGCTGGGTGAAGGAAGAAACTTTACCTTGGAGATGGTGCAGCGCGCGGTTGATATGATTTTAGCAGGAGCAAAATTCATTACTACAAATCGCGATCCATCACCAAAGATGAAAGGATGGAATAATTTGGGAATAGCAGCAACTACTGCCATGATTGAGGAGGCCACAGGTGTTCATGCATTTGTGGTAGGAAAGCCTGGTCCCGTAATGATGCGTGCCGCCAGAAAAGCACTTGGGTTAGAAACGGCAGAGACTACAGTAATTGGTGATACAATGGTGACCGATATACAAGGAGGAGTGCAGATGGGATATAAAACGATCTTGGTTTTAAGTGGAATTACGAAAGTTGACGACTTAAAAAAATATGCGTTCAAACCTGATTTGGTGGTTGATTCAGTAAATGAAATTGCATTGCCATTATCGTGGTGGTAACATTTTTCTTCTTACGTGCATCTACCGTTTGCAATGCTAAATCGCTACCAAACACTTGTGAGTTTTGGTAAAAATTTTTTAACAATTCGTTGATGCATGCCTTAACTTTTTTCATCTTCGCACATCAAGAACTCTCTTATTAATTTTTTATTTTTTTGATTAAAGTACATCTCATATGAGATGACAGAATAACATCAGACCTTTGTATACCGCCCCGTCCACTCCCGATAGCTATCGGGAAGGATGGGGCGGTTGCGTTTTTAACCTTCGTGTACAAACTAACACTTGTTACACATTTGAAAAGAGAAGTTGAATTAAGAAGAAACATGGCCTCACAACGGAAAACATTATTTGACAAAATCTGGGATGCTCACATTGTGAAAAACAGTGAGGGTTATCCGGATGCAATTTACATCGACCGTCATTTTATTCATGAAGTAACCAGTCCGCAGGCGTTTGATGGTTTGCGTAAACGTGGCATTAAAGTTTTTAATCCATCACGTACAACGGCTACAGCCGATCACAACGTACCTACGATTGATCAGCATCTTCCGATTAAAGAAGCGTTGTCACGTCACCAGGTAGAAACCCTTCGCAAGAATTGCCCGGAGTTTGGAATTGAGTTATATGATCTTGGTCATCCATACCAAGGTATTGTTCACATCATCGGTCCTGAGTTGGGATTGACCTTGCCGGGCATGACGATAGTGTGTGGTGATAGCCATACATCAACGCACGGTGCTTTCGGTAACATCGCGTTTGGTATTGGAACCAGTGAGGTAGAACAAGTATTGGCGACACAATGTATTTTACAATATCGTCCCAAGACCATGAAGATTGAAATCAATGGTAAACTTGGAAAGGGCGTATTGGCGAAAGACATCATCTTATATGTAATCGCGAAAATTTCAGCAAGCGGTGCTACCGGATATTTTGTTGAGTATGCTGGCGAAGCAATTCGCGACTTGTCAATGGAGGCACGCATGACCATTTGCAACATGAGTATTGAAATGGGAGCACGCGGAGGATTGATTGCACCTGATCAAACAACATTTGATTATATCAAAGGAAGAAAGTTTGCACCTCAAGGAGAGAAGTATGATCGTCTTGTTGAACAATGGAGACAATTAAAAACAGATGATGGTGCTGAATACGATTTAGTATTAAAGTATGATGCTGCGGATATTGGCCCGATGATTACCTATGGAACCAACCCAGGTATGGGCATGCGTGTAACAGATCGCATTCCAACGCTTGAGGAGTTAAAGGATATTTCCGAACAAACATCTTTCAGCAAATCACTCGACTACATGGGGCTTGAGCCTGGCTCAGCTTTATTAGGAAAGTCGATAGATTATGTTTTTATCGGAAGCTGCACGAATGCGCGCATTGAAGATTTGCGTTTGGTTGCATCGCTTGTTGCCGGTAAGAAGAAAGCTGATGGTGTTGAAGTTTGGGTTGTGCCTGGATCAAAACAAGTAGAAGATCAGGCACGCAAAGAAGGACTCGATAAGATTTTTGAAGCTGCAGGATTTCAACTTCGTCAACCCGGATGCTCAGCATGCTTGGGAATGAATGAAGATAAAATTCCGGCAGGTAAATATTGCATCAGCACATCGAACAGAAATTTTGAAGGAAGACAAGGACCAAAGTCAAGAACATTTTTGGCGAGTCCATTGAGTGCAGCAGCGGCAGCTATCACAGGAAAGGTAACAGACGTAAGAGAGTTAGTGTAACGAGCATGGTATTTTCATTACAAGACTACCTCGCAAAATTACCACTGCCAGCAACAGAGAAATGGCCGCACGGTGTTTGGGATATTGAAGCTTTTAAGAATGGTACCATGTCGGTGATTTTATATCATCCTCATGTGAAAGACTTCCAAACGACACATGAACAAGATGAGCTGTATATCGTGATGAGTGGAAGTGCTGAATTACGAATTGAAGGTGTTGTGAATTCTTGTAAGACAGGTGATGTGTTGTTTGTTCCAGCAAGAAAAGATCATCGTTTTGAAAATTTTTCAGAGGACTTTATAACCTGGGCAATTTTCTGGGGCCCGAAGGGCGGAGAAAAATAATATTGAGAGAGACATGGCAAAAGAAAAATTCATTACATTAAAAAGCACAGCAGTTCCACTGCCGATTGAAAATATTGATACCGATCAGATTATTCCAGCGCGCTTTTTGAAAGCGACAACACGTGAGGGTTTTGGTGAAAATCTTTTTCGTGACTGGCGTTACAACAGCGACAACACACCAAAAGATTTTGTACTGAACAATACAACCTATTCCGGAAAAATTCTGGTAGCAGGAAAAAACTTTGGATGTGGCAGTAGCCGCGAACATGCAGCATGGTCTATTTATGATGCAGGATTCCGCGTAGTGATCTCCAGCTTCTTTGCGGATATTTTTAAAGGTAATGCATTGAATAACGCTTTGCTTCCGCTGCAGGTGTCGGATGAATTTTTGAAAAAGATATTCACAGCAATTGAAAAGAATCCATCGACTATCATCACTGTAAACCTTGAAGAACAGAAAGTAGTGTTGGAAGATGGCAGTTCAGAATCCTTTGAAATCAATTCATACAAAAGAACCTGTATGATGAATGGGTATGACGACATCGACTACCTATTAAGTTTACGCGATGAGATCAAGCATTTTGAATTAGCACACTAGTATTGAGTATTTAGACATTAGTATTTAGACTTTTCGGTTTACGCATTTCAAACTCGAAACCCGAAACTTTAAACTCGGAACCTTGAACTAAAGTTGAATGAAAAAGAAAATAGTAATACTGCCTGGAGACGGAATCGGAAAAGAAGTAACCGCTTGTGGCAAGAAGGTATTAGAACAAATTGCCGATTGCTTCGGGCACAATTTTGTTTTCGATTACGCTACTATCGGGCACGAAGCCATTGAAGCAACGGGTACACCGCTTCCTGATGAATCATTGACGAAAATGAGAAACTGTGATGCTGTTTTATTCGGTGCAGTAGGTCATCCAAAGTACGATAACGATCCATCGGCAAAAGTTCGTCCTGAACAAGGCTTGTTGAAGATGAGAAAGGAGTTAGGCTTGTATGCTAACCTTCGTCCAATAAAATTGTTTGATGAACTACTTTCAGCCTCAAGCATTAAACCAGAAATCCTGAAAGGTGCTGATATTTTATTTTTCCGTGAGTTAACGGGCGATGTGTATTTTGGTGAGCGTGGTCGTAAGGATGGTAATGATACTGCTTACGATACCATGATCTATTCACGTTACGAAGTAGAACGTATTGCGCACAAAGCCTTTAAAGCCGCACAGACAAGAAGCAAGAAATTAACATCGGTTGATAAGGCCAATGTGTTGGAAAGTTCACGCTTGTGGAGAGAAGTTGTTCAAGAGGTTGCTAAGCAATATCCGGATGTAGCAGTTGATCACATGTTTGTTGATTCTGCTGCGATGAAACTCATTCAAAGTCCAACGTATTTTGATGTAGTACTTACCGGAAATCTTTTTGGCGATATCCTTACAGACGAAGCATCACAGATTGCTGGTTCAATGGGAATGTTGGCATCAGCATCAATTGGTGATACAGTAGGTTTGTACGAACCCATCCACGGAAGTGCACATGACATTACCGGTAAAGGAATAGCAAATCCATTGGCTTCGATCCTTTCTGCAGCATTACTTCTTGATATTTCTTTCGGATTGAAAGAAGAATCAGAAGCTATAATCAAAGCCATTCAACAAACATTAAAAGAAGGATACAGAACACATGATATAGCAGATTCTACTACTCCTCACGAAAAAATCCTGGGAACAGAAGTGATGGGCAATGTAGTATGCAATCAGGCGCGCATACTGGTTAACTGTCAAGTGCCAGCATAAATAAATTCAGAACTACAAACAGAACACCGATAACAAATTAACCATGAGCAGAAAAATTGAAATCTTCGACACTACGCTTCGCGATGGCGAGCAAGTGCCCGGCTGTCAATTGTCAACCGATGAAAAGGTCATCATTGCACGCGAGCTTGAGCTTCTCGGTGTTGATGTTATCGAAGCTGGATTTCCGATATCCAGTCCTGGTGATTTTCTTTCTGTTGTCGAACTTTCGAAAGCAGTAAAAGTTGGCGTATGTGCCTTAACTCGCTCCCGCAAAGAAGATATTGATGTTGCTGGTGAAGCACTACTTCGTGCAAAGCGCGGTAGAATACATACCGGTATTGGTTCATCTGATATTCACATCAAGCACAAATTCAACACCACACGTGAGAAGGTTTTAGAGCAAGCAGTGTGGGCTGTTCAATATGCGAAGGCAAAAGGTGTAGAGGTAGAATTTTTTGCGGAAGATGCGGGTCGTGCTGACCTGGCTTTCCTTGCACAAATGGTGGAAGCTGTTATTGGTGCAGGTGCAGATGTTGTAAACATTCCGGATACAACAGGGTATTGCTTACCACATTTATATGGTAAACGCATTCAATATTTATTCGATAATGTAAAGAATATTGATAAGGCAACGATCTCTGTTCATTGTCACAATGACTTGGGATTAGCAACGGCAAATACCATTGCTGGTTTAATTGCTGGTGCAGGACAAGCTGAAGTTACCATTAACGGTATTGGTGAACGTGCTGGAAACACTTCACTTGAAGAAGTTGCTATGATCTTGAGAACCCATAAAGACTTGGGTCTCCATACTAATATTAAATCGGAGAAATTGTACGCATTAAGTTCAATGGTTTCTGATATGATGCGCATGCCTGTGCAACCGAATAAAGCAATTGTTGGCGCGAATGC
>DAOOQW010000049.1:0-12947 GCA_035388945.1 Flavobacteriales bacterium | reverse complement strand
GCTACTCGTTTAGGTAAAATGTTACGTATCGATGTAAGTGGAGCAACAGGATTTAGTATCCCTCCTACCAATCCATTTTTAACCCCAGGAGATAATATCCTAGATGATATTTGGGCTTTAGGTATTCGCAATCCTTGGCGTTTTAGCTTTGATCGTTTAACGGGTGATCTTTGGATTGGCGATGTTGGACAGGATGTATACGAAGAAGTTGATTTTATTCAAGCACCTGATACTGGTGGACAAAATTATGGTTGGAAATGTCGCGAAGGCTTACATGCTTATTCGGGTGCTAGCTGTACGGTTCCAAATAGAACTGATCCTGTTTTCGAATATGCTCATGGTTCAACTAATGGCTGTTCGATAACTGGCGGATATGTTGATCGAGGAAGTCTGTATGCTTCTCTGAATGGTCGATATTTCGTTACCGATTATTGTAGCGGAAGAATCTGGTCACTAATTCCTAATGGTAGCGGTTTAGCAACATCAACCGACCATGGCGTATATGTAACAAATCAATATACCACATTTGGCGAAGATTCGTATGGTGAAGTTTACCTTGCTCAACAAAATGGAAGAATCTCCCGCTTAACTACTCCTGATGGTAGTCCAATGGCTAATATTAACGCTGATGGAGAATTGGCAATTTGTCCAGGAACAACTCGTACCCTGAGCACGGGGCTTAATCCACTTCTAAGCTATCAATGGTATAAAGACGATGTAGCAATTTCGGGCGCAACTAACAACCAATATGCAGCTACCGAAGCAGGTACATACAAAGTAGATGTTACACGCGTAGGTGCTCCAACTGCAACTTCAGAAACTTTAACAATCACTGTATTTTCAGTTCCAGAATTAACTGCTTCTTCTGCCTTTTCTGAGCTATGTGAAGATGCCGCTTTCCCTATTACTCTAACTGGTAGTCCAAGTGGTGGTACTTTCTCAGGAACAGGCGTTGTAGACGGAAACTTTGATCCATTCCAATTAGGTGCTGGAACGTATACTATTGCATATAATTACACGACTAGCGATGGATGTGATGCTATTCCTGCAGAATTTGACATTACACTTAATCCGCTTCCACAAGTTACACTCAGCATTGCAACTACAAACTTTTGTATTGATTCTGCGATTGAAACTCTTGATGTGACTCCAGAAGGCGGACAATTAAATGGTAATGGAATAACTAACAACTCATTCGATCCAGCAATAGCAGGTTTAGGAGAACATGTAATTAGTTATACGTATGCTGATGCGAATTCTTGTGCTGGAACTGCTTCTGTTACACTTAATGTGGAATCATGTTTAAGTGTTGAAGATGCATTGAAACTCGGAATTCAGATTTATCCGAATCCATTTAAAGGTAAATTTCAAGTTAGCTTTGATGACAATCAATCAGCTTGGAATTTGATTGAAGTTTTCTCCATCACCGGACAACGTTGCTATTCTAAACCAATTCAAGCAACAGGAAAACAAACAATCGAAATTGATCTTAGCGCTCAACCTGCAGGTGTTTACTTGCTTCGCATTCAAGGTGAAACTCATCAGGAAGTAATTAAACTCATTCAGGAATAATGAACCTGAGAAATCTGCTCTTTTGCATCCTCTTTCCACTTTGTGCTTCGGCTCAGATTGATTCGTTTCACGTTGAAATTGAACCATTCTCGATTGCTGATATGCCAGCATCCCATTCAGGTGCTATTGCTACATACAATGGACGTTGGATTATTTTAGGTGGACGAATCAACGGGCTACATGGGTTTCAGTCACCTTTTGCCTTTCCTAATAATGGGAAAAATGAATCGGTTTGGATTGTTGATCCTATTTCAGGACAAAAATGGTCGGCTTCTCTAACCGGATTGCCTGTCAACCTATATGAGCCTTTGACTTCTTCCAATATTCCATTTTATCAGGATGATAATCGCTTGTATATGGTTGGAGGATATGGATGGAGCGATGTAGCTGGGGATTTCAGAACTTTTCCAACTTTAACGGCCATCGACCTACCATGCTTACATGATGCAGTTGTAAACGGAACCTCGGTTGAAACTTGCTTCCGTCAAATTACCGATTCAGTATTAGCAATTAGTGGCTCACATTTGAAAAAGCTAAACGACCGCTACTACCTAATATTCGGTCACCGTTTTGATGGAATTTATGCTGTAAATAATGGGAATAACGCATTCTATCATCAAACCTATAGCAACGAAGTTCGTTCCTTTCAAATCCAAGATGATGGAGTTAATCTCGCCATTACAGATTACACTGCTTTGCGTGATACCGTGAACTTCCATCGTCGAGATTACAACTTAGTTCCTCAGATTTTTTCTGATGGCGAAGCCGGATTCACAGCTTTCTCTGGAGTGTTTCAATATTCGGTCAACTTGCCTTACCTCAACACCATTGATGTTCGAGAAAGCTCTGCCACTGTTGTTCCGAATTTCGATCAACACCTAAGTCAGTATCACAGTGCTGTTATGCCCGTTTACGACTCAACCGGGAATGTCATGCACAGCTATTTCTTTGGTGGAATGAGTCGGTTTACGATTGATAGCTTAACACAAGAATTGGTAGATGATACGCTCGTTCCATTTGTAAAAACGATCAGTCGAATTAGTCGTTTTGCTGATGGTTCTATGGTTGAAGAACAATTACCCATTAGCTTCCCTGAGTTCTTAGGTTCTAATATGGAATTTGTTCCAGCACCGGGTGTTCCTTTAAAACAGGATGCCATTTTGAATGTCAATAAAATGCAGGAAGACCGTCAGTTAGCTGGTTATCTCGTGGGTGGCATTTGGAGTCCGATGGCCAATATTAGTAGTATCGATCCAAGTATGAGTTCTGCTAATGCACAAGTGTATGCTGTATACATTGTGCGTTCTTCAAACGATACGGGAATTGTCACTCAAACTTTAGAAGCGAATCTTCCCTTAGCTGCTTTTTCCTGTGCACCTAATCCGGCAATTGGAAGCACACAAATCAATTTAAAACTTCATCAAGCCGGACAAGTTCAACTTGCTGCATACACGCGTAAAGGTGAATTGGTAGAAATTATTTCCAATCAATTTATGCAAGCAGGTGAACATAAAATCAACTGGTCTGTTTCCAGTCTTTCATCGGGCACTTACATTTTACGAGCTCGTATGAATGGCGTAACTAAAACTGTATCCATAATCATCAACCCATAATTTTTCATGAAAAAACTTTTCCTATTTCTTTTTAGTATTTCTGCAGTGGGCAGCGTTTCTGCTCAACAAATTGACACTCCAAGACCTAGTCCGCTTAGTACTGTAACTCAAAAAGTTGGATTAACAGAATTCACTATAACTTATTCACGTCCAAGTGCAAAAGGACGTAAAGTATTTGGTGATGTGGTAGCATTTGATAAACTCTGGAGAACTGGAGCTAACATGGCTACTATTCTAAAATCAAGTGATGAATTTAGTGTTGCCGGAACTAAAATTCCAGCAGGTGAATATTCCCTTTTCTGCATTCCTGGAAGTACTGAATGGACAGTCATTTTAAACAAAACAGCGAAACTTTCAGGTACGAACGGATACAAAGAATCGGAAGATGCAATTCGTTTCAAAGCTAAACCAGTAGCAATCACACCTGCTGTTGAAACGTTCTCTATTGGATTCAACAATTTGCGCGACAATGCCGCAAACATTGAACTTAGCTGGGAAAACACACGCGTTTCATTTGAAGTGCAAGTGGAATACGATGCTCGTGTTATGAAACAGATTGATGACGTGATGGCTGGTCCTACGGCAGGTTCATACAATAGCGCGGCTTCTTACTATTTTAACAATGGTAAAGACCTCAACAAAGCACTTGAGTATGTAAACAAAGCACTCGAAAAAGGCGGAGAGAAATATTGGATTTTAAGTTTAAAAGCTCAAATCCAAGCTGGTTTGAACGATTTCAAAGGAGCTGTTGAAACGGCAAATAAAGCTAAAACTATGGCGCAAGCCGATGAAGATGATGCGTATACCAAAATGAATACAGACCGCATCAACGAATGGACTCCAAAGATTCAGCCTGCTAAAAAAGGCAAGAAATAAGCAGCAATGCTTCCAGTAAAATCCCGGTTCTGCCGGGATTTTTTGTTTACAGCCATTCAGGCCAACGGCTTTCCTTACTTTTACCTCATTGATTTTCGTTATGCGCCATAAAATTCTCAGTCTAATCCTGCTAGCAACTCCTTTATTGAACGCACAGGAAATTAAGAAACCCAAATTGGTACTCGGTATAGTCGTTGACCAAATGCGTTTCGATTACATCTATAAATACTGGAATAAATACGGCGATGGTGGTTTTAAACGACTGGTGAATGGTGGCTATCAGTGTAAAAATCTGCAGTACAATTATGTCCCAACTTATACTGGTCCGGGGCATTCATCCATCTACACAGGCACAACGCCCGAACGTCACGGAATCATCTCCAACGATTGGTTCAACCGCGAAACCAACCGTTCTATTTATTGCTCCGAAGATCCGAGTGTAAAAACGATTGGTAGTAAAACCGAAAAAGTGGGGCAAATGTCGCCACGAAATCTATTAAGCACCACGGTGGGCGATGAGTTACGAGTGGCTAGCAAACAAGGTTCACGTGTTTATGGAATTGCTTTGAAAGACCGAGCTGCTATCCTTCCAGCTGGACATTTAGCTAATGCAGCTTATTGGTTTGATGGTGCAACCGGGAACTTTGTAAGTAGTAGTTTTTACTGTCAGGAACTTCCCAAGTGGTTGGTCGAATTCAATAAAAAACAGAAAGCACTTGCATACTTGTCTCAACCTTGGACAACTTTCTTACCCATCAACCAATACACCGAAAGTTTACCTGATCAAACACCTTACGAATCACCCTTTAAGGGCACAACATCCGTTACGTTTCCATACAATTTGAAGCAATTAATGGCAACGAATGATGGACAGAATTTGATTCGTGCAACACCGTTTGGAAACAGCCTTACCAAGGATTTAGCACTTGAACTCATCTATCAAGAAAAATTAGGCAAAGGTGATTTTACCGATATGCTTTGTGTGAGTTTTTCATCAACCGATTACATTGGCCATTACTTCGGTACAGACGCTGTAGAAACCGAAGATGTGTATTTGCGCTTGGATGCTGATTTGAAATTGATGTTAGATTCGATCGAAGCCTATGTGGGAAAAGAAAACCTAATCGTTTTCCTCACTGCCGATCATGGTGGAGCAACAGTGCCTGCTTATTTAATGGATTTACGTGCACCTGGCGGATACATGAATTATGGTCCGGTTGAAAGTGAATTGAAGCTCTGGATGAAAACTCAAACGGGAATCGACAGCAATGTGATTGGTATTTTCAATGATCAAGTGTATTTGAATGAATATGATTTAAAGAATAATGGTAACAACATTTCAGAAATCGAATGGCAAGTTGCAGATTGGTTATTGAAAGTAAAAGGTATTCATAGCACCATCACAGCAAGCGATTTACGCAGAAATGAATTCACTTCGGGTAGTAATCACTTAATCCAAAAAGGCTTTCACCCGAAACGTTCTGGAAATGTGATGATCACCATGGAACCCAACTGGATGGAATATCACAAAACGGGAACAACCCATGGAACTGCTTACAACTATGACACACGCGTGCCTATGCTTTGGTATGGTTGGAAAATTCAACCAGGAGAAACTCCTCTGCCCTACTACATCGACGATATCGCTCCAACGGTAAGCTGGTTGCTCAATATTCCTTTCCCAAATGCCACTTCGGGAAATCCAATTCCACTTCCTTTATCTCGCTAATCATGCACGATTTACATTATCAGATCGGCTTTTCTAACCCGGCAACTCAGCTGATTGAAATTTGTCTGACTGTTAGGAATAACACCGAAAGTAAGGTTCAAATCCAGTTACCATCTTGGCGCCCGGGACGATATGAATTAGGAAACTTTGCTAAAAATATCCGCAGTTTTAGCATCGAAAAATTCAGCGGCGAAGTGCTGAACTTCCAGAAAATAAAGAAAGATCTTTGGGAAGTTGAAACACCTAACATTGCTGAATTTAAGGTTATATATACCTACTATGCATGCGAATTAAATGCAGGATCTTCCTACCTCGATGCGGAGCAATTGTATGTAAATCCAGTTAATTGCTGCGTTTACATTCCTAATCGAATGAACGAAGCTTGTGTATTGGAAATAAAGGTTCCGGGGCAATATCAAATAGCTATTGACCTTCCAGCTGCGACGGAAAAAAATCAATTTGATTGCACCAATTTCGATCGACTGGCAGATGCTCCATTTATTGCTTCTGCTAAACTTCAACATCAAATAATTTCGACAAGTAATCATCATTTTCACCTTTGGTTTATGGGTGATGTGAAACCCGATTGGGAGCGACTAAACACCGATTTCAAACGTTTTTGTGATGTTCAGGTGGATATGATGGGGGATTTACCTGCTTCAGATTATCACTTCTATTTCCAGATTCTTCCTACAGCATTTTATCACGGAGTAGAACATACTTTTAGCACTGTTTGCGCTCTTGGACCGGGAACTAAAATCTTTAAAACAGATTTTTACGATGAGCTTTTAGGTGTGAGCTCACACGAATTGTTTCATGCTTGGAATGTAAAAACGATCCGTCCAAGTGAGATGTTACCCTACGATTTCACCACCGAAAATTACAGTCGAATGGGCTGGGTTTACGAAGGAATCACAACTTGGTACGGTGACCAGTTTTTGCTGCGTTCAGGAGTTTTCGATTCGAAACGTTACCTCAAAACACTAAACGATAAACTCAATCGACATTTTAGCAGTTACGGGCGATTCAACCAAGCTGTAGCTGAAGCTTCGTTTGATACTTGGCTCGACGGATATGTTCCGGGCATTCCGCACCGCAAAACTTCCATTTATGTGGAAGGAAGCTTAGTTACCTGTATGATGGATTTTATCCTTCGAGAGAAATCTAATGATACAGTAACAGTAGATGATTTAATGCGTCGCTTGTATGCAGATGCAATAAAAGGGATGGCGTATTCTAAAGAACGTATTCTTCAGCATTTACAGGAGCTTTCGGGTATTTCATTCGACTCATTTTATGAATCCTATATTGAAGGAAAAAGTGATTTTGAACCTCAACTGGAACAAGGTTTTGCTCGAATAGGCATGAAACTCGAAAAGTCTTTTCTTTTATCTGAAGCTGAACATCGTTTTGGTATCAAACTTCAAGAAACAGCTGGACAACTCAGTATTACCATGCTTGCTCCAGGTTCACCTGCAGAAAAAGCTGGTTTAATGGCGGGTGATGTTTTACTTGCTTGCAACGGAAGAAAAATTGCTCAAAACTGGTCTTTGTTGACGGATGCTCAAAAATCCATTCAGCTTCATGTTTTTTCTAAAGAACGTTTGGTGCAAGTTGATTTAGCGGGTGATGATTTGAAATGGTTTGTAAGTCGCACAGTTAGTATGAATCCAGATGCAAGCCCAGCTCAACGACAAGCCTATCAAAAGTGGGCTCACCAGGATTTTCCTCAATGATGGGGCGAAATCGTATAATCTGAAATTTTCCTGTTTCCTTTGCATCCTATTTATTGAACACATCCATGGAGCTATTTCTCGAATCACATGATCTGAAAGAAATCGAAGAAGCCTTTAAATCGGGTATTCCTGCCGGACTTACTGCCTCGGTAGCATTTATAAACCGTCCTGCTTCGACTGATGAAACAGCCTTATTGCTTAAGCTGGCGAAAATGTGTTCAATCATTCAGATTGATGCTTTGGGTGAAATGGCAGAATCGATTGTACATGATGCTCACCGTTTGCTTGATTTGGGTATTTCTCCTGAGACAACTGTGTTTCGAATTCCAGTATCGATGGAAGGAATTAAGGCTTGTCGAATCTTGAGTAAAGAAGGATTGAAAGTGAATATCCAATCGGTTTTCACGCTACAACAAGCATATGTAGCAATGCAAGCTGGTGCAGCATATATCAGTATTCCAGCAGGTCGTTTACAAGATCATGGATATGATTCGCAACATGTGTTGGAACAATGTGTAAGTTGTGCTCATACGTATGGGTATCAAACACGCATCATGATGACTTCGGTAAGGTCTTCAGATTTTGTTAGAAGTGCCATTCAGATGGGAGTTCAAGCCATTGCATTACCGTGGAATATCATTCGAGGACTCACCGAAAATGATTACACGAAAGCTAGCAATCAGCAGTTTTTCGAGAACACACGATTGATGACTGTTCAGGTGAAAGATGCTTTGCGTGGTATTAATCCGGTCGTTTATTTAACCGATAACATTCTTGATGCAGTGGTGCAGATGAGCCAAGGAGGTTTAGGAGCTGTGGCTGTTTTAGATGAGAATCAAAAGGTAAAAGGAGTATTTACGGATGGGGATTTACGTCGTTTACTTCAAAATGGAGGTAAAGACATCCTTCAGATGAAAATGGGTGAAATGCAATTCAAAAGTCCGATTAGTATTGAATCGGGAGCATATCTGAATGATGCAGCTAGAATATTGAAGGAAAAACGCATCGATAATCTATTGGTGATAGATAACGGCAAGCTAATCGGCATGCTCGATATTCAGGACTTGTCCTAAATAACATACAGCACTGTATAGCATGTAAAGTAGATTAGTTGAAGGATTACTGTCCTTGAACTACTTTGAAACGTTTAGCGTATTCGAGGAACTCCTCTTTGCTAAGTTCGATATTCCCTTTACCATCACCAAAGTTGATGTATCCATAGTATTTGGTGGCGTATCCTTGAAGAGCTGCTTCATAAGGACGAAGGATAACATTTTCCTCTTTCACCCCAGTTTTCAGCATTTTCTCAATACGTTCACGAACACGTTGATCAACAGGTTTTGCGCGTTCAGCTGCTTCTTCTGCCTCTTTAGCAGCTTTATCAGCAGCTATTTTAGCAGCAGCATCTCTTCTTGCTTTTTCGTCAGCTTCAGCTTTGGCTTTGGCTTCAGCCTCTAAACGAGCTTTTTCAGCAGCAGCTTTTGCAATGGCTTCTTGACGTGCTTTTTCGGCTGCTTCACGTGTAGCTTTCTCCTCCGCTTCTTTGCGGGCTTTCTCTTTAGCTGCTTCAGCAATTGCTTCTAAACGAGCTTTCTCTTCGGCTTCACGCTTAGCTTTTTCCTCTGCTTCACGTTTTGCTTTTTCCTCTGCAGCTTTAGCTATAGATTCCTGACGTGCTTTTTCTTCCGCCTCACGTTTTGCTTTCTCAAGTGCCTCTTTTTCCTGCTTAGCTTTCAACTCAGCTTCTGCACGTGCTTTAGCTTGAGCTTCGGCTTCGGCTTTCGCTTTCGCTTCGGCTTCTACACGAGCTTTTTCAGCAGCAATCTTTTCCGCGGCAGCTTTAGCATCTGCTTCTGCTTTTGCTTTAGCATCTGCTTCGCGTTTAGCTTTTTCGGCTGCTTCACGTTCAACTTTAGCTTTTTCTTCAGCTTCACGTTTTGCTTTTGCTTGAGCTTCAGCATCGGCTTTCGCTTTCAATTCAGCTTCAATACGTGCTTTCTCTTCAGCTTCTTTCTTTGCTTTAACCGCTGCTTCGGCTTCCAATCGAGCTTTTTCTTCTGCCTCTTTTTGAACTTTAGCTAGACTATCTTTTTCGGCTTTGGCTTTTGCTTCGGCTTCAGCTTTAGCTTTTGCTTCGGCTGCTAGTTTAGCTTTCTCTGCAGCTTCAGCTTCTAAACGAGCTTTTTCGGCTGCGGCTTTGGCGGCTTTTTCTTCAGCAGCTTTGGCGGCAGCTTCTGCTTTTGCTTTTGCTTCAGCCTCAGCACGAGCTTTTAATTCCGCGTCTTTTTGAGCTTTCTCTTCTGCTGCTTTTGCAATCGCATCTTGTTTAGCTTTCTCGGCAGCTTCTATACGAGCTTTCTCTGCAGCTGCTTTGGCATCAGCTTCGGCTTTGGCTTTTGCTTCAGCATCAGCTTTTGCTTTTGCTTCCGCTTCTAAACGAGCTTTCTCGGCTGCAGCTTTGGCTTCGGCTTCGGTTTTCGCTTTGGCTTCAGCATCTGCTTTCGCTTTGGCTTCCGCTTCTGCTTTTGCCTTTGCTTCGGCGGCCTTCGCTTCTGCTGCGGCTTTTGCTTTAGCTTCAGCATCTGCTTTTGCTTTGGCTTCGGCTTCGGCTTTTGCTTTTGCTTCGGCAGCTTTTGCATCTGCAGCGGCTTTAGCTTTCGCTTCCGCATCTGCTTTTGCTTTGGCTTCGGCTTCTAAACGAGCTTTTTCAATAGCTGCTTTCGCTTCTGCGTCAGCTTTTGCTTTCGCTTCTGCTTCTGCTTTTGCTTTCGCTTCTGCCTCCGCTTTTGCTTTGGATTCAGCAGCTTTGGCTTCAGCTGCTGCCTTGGCTTTGGCTTCCGCATCGGCTTTTGCTTTAGCTTCTGCTTCTAAACGTGCTTTTTCTGCAGCTTCTTTTTCTGCTTTTGCTTTTGCTTCTGCATCAGCTTTTGCTCTGGCTTCCGCCTCCAAACGTGCTTTTTCTAATGCAGCTTTCTCTGCAGCAGCTCTAGCTTCTGCTTCAGCTTTTGCTTGTGCTTCCGCTTCCTTACGTGCTTTTAATGCAGCTTCGGCTTCTGCTTTCTGACGAGCTTCGGCTTCTAATCGAGCTTTATCAGCTGCTTCTTTTTCTGCCTTGCGTCTAGCTTCTAATTCTTGTTGAGCTTTAAGTTCAGCCAATTGCTGTTGCTTCATCACATTTTCGAGTGAATCGCGCTTACGTTTATTGGTTTCCTTCTCAGCTAATTTAGCTGTTTCAGCAGCTAATCGAGCTCGTTCAATTTCCTCACGACGAGCTTTTTCGTCAGCTTCCTTCTGTGCTTTATCGCGTGCTAAAGCTTCTAAACGAGCCTTTTCTTCCGCTTCGCGACGAGCTTTCGCTTCTGCTTCAGCTTCTAGCCTAGCTTTCTCCGCAGCAGATTTCTGTGCTTTTTCTGCTGCTATAGCATCTAATCTAGCTTTTTCATCCGCTTCGCGTTTAGCTTTTTCAGCTGCTTCTCGAGCATCGCGATCTGCCTTTTCTTTAGCTATTGCATCTAAACGAGCCTTTTCTTCTGCTTCACGTCTAGCCTTTTCAGCTAACTCCTTCTCCAATCTTAATTTTTCTTCAGCAGCTTTACGAGCAGCTAAATCGTTTTCTAGTTTCGCTTTTTCAGCTGCTTCCGCTGCAGCAGCAGCTTTGGCTTCCGCTTCACGTTTAGCTTTATCGGCAGCATTATTTGCAGAAGCTAATGAATCAGCTAATTGTTTAGCACGTTCTGCCGCAGCTTTCTGTTCTGCTAACTGTTGCTTTTTAAGTTCTTCTGCTTTCTTTTTCTCTTCAGCTAAACGAGCTTGCTCTTCAGCTGAATTCTTCTTAACACTGGTTAATTCCTTGTATTCTTTTAACTGACGATTGGTCGAACGTGCAAAGTTCTCTTTGAAATCGAAATTATATACATCATCATCGTATACGATATCGTGCTTGATGGTATAAGGAACTTTTTCAATCTCAGGTTTTAAGACCACATTTAATTCATAATCTGGAAAACCCTCTTCCTGGCGCTCTTTCGGACAAAAAGTATTTAAAGAAATCAGAGTTGTAATACTTCCAGGCTTTGAAAAGCTTATCTCACATTCTTTGTTTAAGCCAACACGAACTTGAAACTTCCCTGTGAGTGGATCAAACTTGAGGTATTCATTTCTTCCATTGCATAACAATCGAATGCTAGCGCCGTCAGAAATAGCTCCGCTTTCGGAAGTAAGGTAACCATCATAGATAATAAATTCTCTTCTGCCCTGCGCTTGAACAGTGAAAGAGAAAACAACTAAATGGACAAAAAAGAATAGTAAACGGTAGATTTTCATTTCAATCTTTGATTCCCTTTGAAAAGGGCAAAAGAGGGTACTTGATTGGATTATACCTGCAAAACTAACAACTGTGGCTGATTTCCACATGTTTTACTGGTAGAAATTTATTCAAAATATCAACAATGGAACATTAAAATTGCTAAAACATTCATAACGGTATTCAATTCTGAATCGTATGCGACTAAAATCGTTTTAATGCCATAGCTGCGATTGTTTTGCCAATTGATAAAGATGAAGTAGCAGCAGGCGAAGGCGCATTTAATACGTGAATAACATTTTCCTTTTCCAGAAACGCAAAATCATCCAGTAAGCCGCCAGAACGATCACATGCTTGAGCCCGAACGCCAGCTCCGGCAGGCACTAAATCACTTTGTTGCACTTCTGGTATAAGCTCTTGCAAAGCACGTGTAAAAGCAGCTTTGCTAAATGACCGATAGTATTCGCCCATTCCAGTTTTCCAATATTTTGTTGCCACTTTTCTAAATCCCGGCCAACTCAAAGAACCCCATAATTCGCTAGCATTAAATGAAGTCCGAGTATAACCTTCACGTTTAAAAGCAAATACAGCATTAGGCCCTGCTTCAACTCCTCCATCAATCATTTTGGTAAAATGAACACCCAAAAATGGGAAATTAGGATCTGGCACTGGGTAAATCAAGGTTTTCACTAAAGAACGACGATCATCTCGAAGCTTATAATACTCCCCTCGAAATGGGATAATACGCACATCAATTTCGGGATGTGTCATAGCAGCAATTTTATCGGAATACAAACCGGCACAGTTAATTACCAGCTTTGTTTCGTATTCACCTTTGCTCGTTTGAATCTTTGCTCCTTTGTCGTGTAAGCTAATTCCAGTGACTTTAGTACCCGTTTGAATTACACCACCTGAGTCTAGAATACATTCAGCCAATTTTTTTGAAACTTCTTTATAGTCAATAATTCCAGTATATGGAACTTGAATGGCTTCAATACCAGCACAATGAGGTTCAATTTTCCTAAGTTCTTCACCAGAAATCTTGCGTATATCGGTCAAGCCATTTTCAATTCCTCGTTGATATAAATTATTCAACAATGGAATCTGTTCTTGATTCG
>DAOOQW010000048.1:0-12996 GCA_035388945.1 Flavobacteriales bacterium | reverse complement strand
CGTCCTACACCAGCACGTGTTCCTAAGAAGAAAAAGTAATCAGGAATTGATCTGGGTTTGTTTTTCTTTATTGGCTTCAGGAAGTTCGGTTTTACCGTCTTTTGCGTCTTTAAATTCACGCATTCCTTGACCAAGACCTTTCATTAGTTCAGGAATTTTCTTTCCACCAAAAAGGAGAAGAATACCTGCTCCAATAAGAATGATTTCGCTTGGCCCGAGTGCTCCGAGGAAAATATGTCCTTGAATCATATTTGTGATGTTGTTGGAAGTTCTGATTTGATTTCAGCTGCTTCCGGATTAGTTGTTTGATTGGTAGCCGATTCGTCTGTAACTACAGAAGGATTGGGTTCTGGTGTAGCAACATGTGCTACAGAATCCAAAGGCTTGGGTGTATTGGGAGCATCTTCCGTTAGTTGATCCAGTTTCACTTCTTCGCGAACCTGAGTTTGTACTTTGGAGACCTCGTCTTTGATTTTGTTGGCCTCGGTTTGGATTTCGCGACGAATACTATTCGATGCATCTTGGAATTCGCGCATTCCCTTACCTAAACCACGGGCTAATTCTGGAATCTTTTTAGAACCAAAAAAGATGAGAATGAACAGAATGATTACAGTAATCTCTCCGCCACTCACATCAAAAAAAAGGTATACTGAAGCCAGCATGGTCTAAAAACTGAACCTACAACGGGATTGTTGCAGGTTCAGTGTGTAAAATTACTTCTTTTCTTCGTCCGATTTACCTGCAACACGGCGAGTCAAATCGACAACTACCGGAGAGGCAACGAAGAGTGAGGTGTATGTACCTACGATAACACCAATTAGCATCGCGAAAGCAAATCCACGGATTACCTCACCACCGAAGATGAAGAGGATAATCAATACTCCAATGGTTGTTAAACCGGTAACGGCAGTACGAGATAGTGTACTGTTCAAGGCGTTATTAATGATCGTAGACAAATCTTCACGTTTGCTGTTAGGCATAGCGAGGTATTCACGAATACGGTCAAAAATTACTACGGTATCGTTAATCGCATAACCAACTACTGTTAAGATCGCAGCGATGAATGCTTGATCGATATCGAGTGAGAATGGAAGAATGTGATTAAAGATGGAGAAAATCGAAAGGATGAATATTACTACGTATGCAAGTGCTGCAATAGCACCAATACCATATTGCCATCTACGGAAACGAAGTAGTAAGTATAAGAACAACACTAATAACGAGAAGATTACTGATAAAAAAGCTGAATCTTTAATGTCGTTCGCTACAGTTGGTTCAACTTTTTGAGATGATTGAATAACCGGTACAGCACCAGTGATCGGAGTTAACTCAGAAAGCATTTTACTTGCAACAATTGAATCGGCAGCAAGTGATTCGTCTTCCAACATATAACCTGTTGTAATTTTCAACTGGTTAGAGCTTCCGTAAACCTTCACATCTGGAGACTTCTGGAATGCTTTGTACAATACTTCACGAGCTTGATCGGTTTGTACTGGCTTGTCGAAACGAACAACATACGAACGACCACCTTCAAAATCCACCCCGTAACCAAATCCTTTAGTTACCATGAATCCAACACCAATCACAATAACCGCAAGTGATACAATGTAGAAACGTTTACGTTGGTTGATGAAGTCGAAATTACTTCCGCTGAACAACTTAGCTGTCATTGGAATAGAGAATTTCACTTCTTTGTTACGTTTTCCTAGGAATTCAAAGCACAAACGAGTGATGAAAATTGCCGAGAATAAAGAAGTTAAGATACCGATAACGAGTGTAGTTGCAAACCCTTGGATTGGACCAGTACCGAAAATGTAAAGGATGATACCCGTTAATAAGGTTGTAACGTTTGAGTCGATGATGGCGGAATAAGCACCTTTGTAACCATCAGCAATCGCTTGCTTATATGCTTTTCCGGAAGCTAATTCCTCTCGAATACGCTCGTAGATAAGTACGTTCGCATCGACCGACATACCAATTGTTAATACGATACCAGCGATACCTGGAAGTGTTAATACTGCTCCAAGTGAAGTCATAACTCCCATAAGGAAGAATACGTTCGCGATCAAGGCAACATCGGCAACAATACCACCACCACTGTAATAGAAGCCCATGAATAAGAACACGAGAATCAAACCAGCAAGAGCTGAAAGTAAACCTGAATTGATTGCTTCAGCACCCAAAGATGGTCCTACAACAGCTTCTTCCACGATACGAGCAGGAGCATCCATTTTACCTGAGTTCAGGATGTTCGATAAATCTTCCGCTTCTTTAATGGTGAAGTTACCAGTGATAGATGAGTTACCACCTGCAATTTCACCTTGGACTGTTGGGTAGCTATATACATAGTTGTCCAACACAATAGCTACGCTTTTCCCAACATTCTCACCAGTCATACGTTTCCAGATACCAGCACCTTCGCCGTTCATGGCCATAGTTACTTCTGGTTTATTGTTTAACTGACCGTAACTCAAACGAGCATCTGTTACATATTCACCTGTTAGGCGAGGTTTACCATCACGAGGAACTTTGATAGCAACTAATTCGAAAGCATTTTCTTTCTCATCAAATGGTTTCACACTCCAGAAGAAACGAATGTCTTTCGGGAAGACTTCTTTAATCTGAGGCATGCTAAAAATTTGGTTCACACGTGAAGTATCTTTAGTAAGAGAGATACCTACAACCGGACCTGGACGGAAAGTACTTCCTTCGTTAGTTTGGTTGATGTTCGGACTAAGAACAACATATAAAGGATTGTCTTTTTGAGCACGAGCACGTTGAGCAGCTGCCGAAGTATCTTTATCGGAAGTAGTATCAGCTTTTGCTAATTTTTCAGCTAATGAAAGACTTGTATCTTTTGCAACTGTTGCTGTTGTATCTACTGGAGTAGCAGCTGCAGTTGTATCAGTAACCGCTGGCACTGCTGCTGGAGCTGTACCTGCATTGGTAATATCTTTTAATCGCTTATTAGCTGCTTCTAAGTATTGGAAAGCATCTTTATTTTCGATGGTTTCCCAGAATTCTAATTTAGCAGCACCTTGAAGAAGCTTACGAACACGCTCAGGTTCTTTAACACCTGGAAGCTCTACCAAAATACGGTCAGAACCTTCTAAACGTTGAATGTTAGGTTGAGTAACACCGAATTTATCTATACGATTACGGATAACGGTATAAGCATTATCAACCGAAGATTTTACTTTGGTACGAATCACCTTAATGACTTCTTCATCAGTCATTTTGGAGTTAACCAAATCTTTCAAGTCTTTGTTTCCAAAGAATGCTGGAGAGGAAAGTCGAGCAGCAGGATCGGTTTCTTTAACAGCAGCAGCAAAAAGGTCGATGAAATCTCCACCGTTACTTTTCTGTCTTGCATTAGCCAATTCCATGGCTTTCAAGAAAGTTGGATCAGTACTGTTGTTTGAAAGTGAGCGAACTACGTCAGAAACGGCTACTTCCAAAGTTACGTTCATACCACCTTTCAAGTCGAGACCCAAATTGAGTTCCTTCGCCTTACATTCGCGGTAAGTGTACTTTCTGAAAAGCACGTTGTAAACAGTTTCACTCGCAATGGAGTCGAGATACGCCTTCTCCTTTTTCGGATCACCGGCAGCGAAAATTTTTGCGTCACTTTCTACACTGCTCGCTTTCCAAGTAAATGAAAGCTCGAACAGACATACGAGCGCAAGCATGATCGCGAAAAAGCTTATTGCACCTTTGTTTTGCATTGGATTTTGTTAAATAATTCTAAAAAATCGGACGGCAAATATAGAACAACAAACCATAAATACCAATTCACTCAAATTATTCAGAAAATCAAGAATATCAAGCCTTTTAGCAATTGAAACCAATTCGCAAGGGTAGAATGTATCATCAAATTAGTCAGATACTTCGATGATTAGGATTGCTCTTTCACTATGTTTGGGATGCGAAAAATTAACATCTTTGTTCATGCGCATTTCCCTACTGATTAGCTCCATTTTCCTTACTTGTTCAGGTATTTTGGCCCAAAGCACACAAACTATATTGGCTTTGGATCGAAACGATGATATTCCGGTGTTTTCGATTGATTCGATTCAACTGAAATTTCCTACCACAGGAGGATTCAATTACATGCAAGCTGGAGCTATTGACCTTAACAATGATGGCGTTCAGGATTTACTGATGTTTGATCGAACGGGAGATCGAATTTTACCATTTATCTATACAGGAACTCCAGGGAATCCAGATTATCGATTTGAGCACAGTTTAGTGTATTCGTTCCCCAAAGTGAAGGATTTTCTGATTGTGAAGGATTTCAATTGCGATGGGAAAGCCGATTTATTCACTTACGAGAACAGTGGATTCAAAGTCTATAAAAACATCAGCTCCGCTTCAGGATTACAATTTGAACTCTATACCGAAAGCCTGCAATCTTATTTTAATCCAGCAACATTAGCGGTTTTCTGTATTCCGGTGGATGTACCTGTGGTGGAAGACATGGATAACGATGGTGATCAAGATTTACTTGTATTTGGAATCTTAGGCACTTGTGTGGAATATCACCGCAATATGGCCGTTGAACAACTCGGTCGATGCGATACACTCATGCTCAAATTGGAAAGCGATAATTGGGGACTATTTACCGAAAGCTTTTCGACCAACGATGTGGTTATTAACGATAGCTGCGACCATCCGACAGGAAGAAATAATGCGCTTCGTCATGCAGGATCAACCATGTTAGCATATGATGCTGATGGTGATGGTGATAAAGACATGCTCTTGGGAGATATTGCGTATCGCACTATGACACAATTGATTAACGGTGGCAATGCGAATTATGGACAAATAACCAGTTCTCAAACGCCTTTTCCATCGGGTACACCTTATATCAATTTGCCCATTTTCCCAGCAGCATTTTTTCTTGATTATGATCATGATGGAGTGCGCGATTTAATTGTGAGTCCGAACAATGAAGGTGGTTCCGAGAACCATATGTGTATTTGGTATTATCATAACGATGGAACGGATGCTATTCCTGTTTTTACGTTTGTGAAAAAGGATCTTTTATTGGACGAATCGCTCGACTTTGGTGAAGGTTGCATCCCAACGTTTTTCGATTATAATGGCGATGGTTTACAGGATATAGTCATAGGAAACTACGGTTATTTTCAACCTGCAGGAACGTATAAATCGCAGCTAGCTTTATTGAAAAACATTAGTACCGATACATCTCCTAAATTTAAATTGGTAGATACCGACTTCGCTGGATTGGCTCAATTAACTGGCAATACAACCAATTATCATCCTTCGTTTGGTGATGTGGATGGAGACAGTGATCAGGATATGGTTTTAGGAACTTCCGATGGAAGAATTTTCTATTATATCAATGAAGCTGCACCAGGAAATGATGCCAATTTTGTGTTTAGCTCGCCCAATTTTCAAGGCATCGACATTGGAACCTATTCAGCACCACAGTTAATTGATGTGGATACGGATGGATTGTTGGATATGTTGATTGGTTGTCGCGAAGGAACCATTCACTATTACAAGAATTTTGGCACACCAACCAATATGATTTTGCAAGAAGTGAACACTACTTTCGGACAAGTTTCGACAGCTGAAAATGGCGATCCCAATGGATTCTCTACTCCTACCCTTTTCCGTAAATCGGGCGTTTCGTATTTACTATGTGGCAGTTTAAGTGGAAGATTTCACTTGTATAGTGGAATTGATGGGAATTTGAGTGGTGCTTTCGTTTTGGAAGACTCTTTACTCCTTGGTACTAGCGATGGAGAGCGCACCAGCATGAGTTTGAAAGATTTGAATGATGATGGATTCTTGGATGCGGTTACCGGGAATTATGCAGGTGGAATCAATTTCTTTTCGGGTGTTTTCCCAAGTAGTTTGGAGAATAAAACTGCTCAAGAGCCGAATTTTGTAATCTATCCTAATCCCGGTTCTGATTTGTTTGTGCGCAGCTTGCAAGAAAAAATCAAACAGATTGAAATATTTGATATGCAAGGAAGAATGGTGCATTTCCAATCAGGAACCAACCAACCAACTGTAGCATTAACAGATTTGCAATTAGATGCAGGGATTTATTTTGTTCGTGTAAAAGGTGCTCAAAACACCCAAACATTCAAGTGGATTCGGAAGAAATAACGTTCGATTGGGGTATTTTTTCAGCCTGACTTCCATCCTACCCATCTGATTTTGAGTATTCAGCATTTATCAGCTTGATTTAAGTGTGTTCATTCGCATTTCTTTAATTGTCGATGTGACACTTTGATTTTTTAATAATTTTTTAGGAATTTGAAGATGTAAAGGGCGGAGTTTCGTCTATTTTTGCGCCCGATAAAAAGAAACGAGCTCGTAAAAAATGGATTTCCAGCTGAACGAAAATCAAAAAATGATAGCCGAAATGATTCGTAATTTCGGTGATAAGCATATTCGTCCTAACATGATGGAATGGGATGAAACGCAACATTTCCCTCGAGAAATTTTTCGCCAATTAGGTGAATTAGGATTGATGGGCGTTTTAGTTCCTCAAGAATATGGCGGAGCTGGATTAAGCTATACGGAATATGTAACGGCAATCATTGAATTAAGCAAAATTGATCCTTCAATTGGCTTATCTATGGCTGCACATAATTCTTTGTGTACTGGTCATACCTTAATGTTTGCTAACGAAGATCAAAAGAAAAAATTCCTTCCCAAATTAGCTAGCGGCGAATGGATTGGAGCTTGGGGCTTAACAGAACCTAACACAGGATCGGATGCGATGCGCATGAAATGTGTAGCACATCAGGACGGTGATTATTGGGTAATCAATGGCACCAAATGCTGGATTACACATGGTATCAGCGCTGAATTAGCTGTTGTAATTGTACGTACTGGAGAATTGCTCGATTCGCATGGAATGACAGCCTTTTTAGTAGAGCGTGGCACTCCAGGTTTTATGGCTGGTAAGAAAGAGAATAAACTAGGCATGCGTGCTTCCGAAACAGCCGAAATGATTTTCGATAACTGCCGTGTTCACAAAGACCAAGTTTTAGGAAAAGTGGGTGATGGCTTTATTCAAGCAATGAAAATTCTCGATGGTGGTCGTATTTCAATTGCAGCCTTATCCTTAGGAATTGGAAAAGGTGCGATTGAAGCTTCTGTCAAGTATTCTAAAGAACGTGAGCAGTTTGGACAACCCATCAGCAATTTCCAAGGAATTAGCTTCAAGTTGGCCGATATGAGTACTCGATATCAAGCATCTGAATTATTAACGTTTTACGCAGCCGATTTAAAGAACCGTGGTCAGCGCATGACAACCGAATCGGCAATGGCAAAATTGCATGCATCTGAAATGTGTGTTTATGCCTCTAACGAAGCAGTTCAGATTCACGGTGGATATGGTTATACCAAAGATTTCCCAGTAGAAAAATACTACCGCGATTCTAAGCTATGTACCATTGGAGAAGGAACTTCCGAGATTCAAAAAGTGGTAATCGCTAAGAATATCCTACAATAAAAAACAGTATCTCTGTTTCCCAAAAAAAGCCGTGTTTGCTCTAAGCAGATGCGGCTTTTTCACGTTTGATACTTTTTATCTGCCCAAACGGATTTTTTGAATTTGATGTAACCTTTCAGGGTTACAAAAATTTACAGTTCATTTTTCAAATGATATTGAATACCAAATAAAAATATTCAATATTTCAACAATTTCATTATCAATACATTAAGTTAATTATATCCATTTTTATTTCCCCAATAAAACGTTTCTCTTACATGCTTCGGTAGTCGGCTTGCAATGGTCTAGTTGAGCGATATACCCAAGCTAGGTTTGCTATGCACCAATGTGTAGCAATTATGAAACGAAAATTACCTTACATTTTTTTGGGAGTTATCGGAGGCCTGATGTCAGGAGCTGATTTGAATGCCCAAGTTGATCCTGTTTCTTTGGGACAGGTCGGATTAGATCAAAAAGTAGCTGACGTTGATCTGTTGGCCGAATTAAACGAAGAGTATAGCACTCCAAAAGCGAAAACTCCTGCCAAGTCGTTAGATCTCGAGATTAAAGCATCGAATCTAACTATCGACTTAAAGAAGAATAAGCAGGTTGAATTTTCAGCACGAACTGCTTGGGCAACAAATTTCGTTTGGAAGTTTGGAGATGGAAGCACTATGAGTGGCTTTCAACATGTAAAACATGAATTCAAAAAGCCAGGTAAATACGAAGTTACCTTATTAGCCAGCAACAAAGAGCAAGTAGCCAAACAAACCATCGAAGTGAATGTGGTGGATAATTCGGCTCCGCTCGAACTGGAAGAAATGGAACATTATATTGTGTTTCCAGCTAATAACAGTCTCGAAGTCGATATTCAACTCAACCTACCTCGCAAAGAAAAACACCTCTTATTAGAAGTGAAAAACGTGGAAGGCGAACGTGTTTTTGAATATGAAGTTGGGAAAGTCCGTAAAACCGAACTCATCCATGTTGATCTTCAAAACTTAGAAGCAGGAAAATATTATGCTGTTTTGAAAGGAAGAAAATACAGCTTAGTTAGTCGCTTGACTGTTGCTCGTTAAGGCAGTTTCCGAAATTCTTCAAATACGCCCAATCCAAATAGGGCGAAATCGTACTTCACCGGATCTACCGGATCGAATCGGCTTAGTGCTGCAGTTAATTCTTCTGCCGCCTGCCAATCGTCCTGTTTCCGTTGAAGCAATCCGAGTTTACGGGCAACACCACCCGAATGAACATCGAGCGGACAAATCAATTGACTTGGATTAAAAACTGTCCAAAGTCCGAAATCTACTTTTCGAACATCCTTTCTCACCATCCACCGCAAAAACATATTCAAGCGCTTTGCAGCCGAATTCTTTGCTGGATCTGACACGTGTTTGGCCGTTCTTGAGACAATCTCATCCGCCAGAAAAATCGATCGAAACTGAATGATACCCGATTTCACATCCCCATTATCTGATTTAAATAAGTGCTCTAAAGATTTGTAATCGTGTGAAATCCGATTCAAAGCTCTTAGGAAATTCAAACAATCTTCCCCATTAAACGTACGGTGGACAAACTTCTGAAACGGCTTTAAATCCTGTTCTTGAAGGTTGCGAATGAAATCAGCTGGTGCTTGATCCATACGATCTAACAACCAATTGGCATTACGTATTAAAGTTACTCTTTGTCCCCACGCAATTGTGGCTGCTAAAAAGGCTGCAATTTCGATATCGAATGGATGAACAAAGCGATGCGGTACTGAAATAGGATCCGTTTCGATAAAGCTGGTTCGATTGTATGTATCAGCTTTTTCGTCGAGCAATGCTTTAAGTTCGGAATTTGAAAACGGCTTAATAGTCGTCATCGTCCCAGAAAACATCTTCATTTAGGGCATCCCAAGCCGATTCTTCTGGTGCATTAGGCAAGGCGTTGATGGCTTCAATTAATTCGTCGTGCAATTCATCTTGCAGTAAGGTATGTTCAACAACATCCAGCTCACCAGTGAAATGGAAAAAAATTCGATTCACTTTTTCATCCCACAATTTCTTCAGATGATCTCCTGTGATTTTATCGGCAGAAGAAAGATCGGCTAAGCACTGAGATATGATGATTTCTTTATTCGCTGGAACTACCCAAAAAATAGTGTAGCATTCACCAAATAATTCACGATCGCTCGATTCGTTGGTTAAAGCCAATGGCATATCATCAAAGTGAAAATGCGATGCTTTCAGATCTTCCTCACTAAATTTATAAGCTGCTTGCTCTCTAGCTTCACGCGTCGGCAAAAGAGTAGCCACGGGCAACATAGCTTTTAATACATCAAACGACTCAGACCAATGCGCTTCATCAAAATGAGCAATCCGCAAACCTTTACGGGCTACATTTTCGATTCGTGTATTTTTAAGTAAGGCAAAACCGGGAATTTCTTTGCCTTCGAGAAATGCTAAAAAGGGGCTGTTCATATCCGGCAAAAATATCAATTGAATTTGATTTAGCTTGTGCCTTGAACAATAAGTAAAAGTTTCTGTTTTTCGAGTATGTCAATTTTAATCACACCGTATTTGTTTTTGCTCACATTGATACACAGTTCTGTTTCGGTTCCTTCCGATATGAAGATCGAAATCAGCGGAATTCAAAACGCGAAGGGTCACATTCTCATTGCCGTGTTTAATCAGGCAGATGGTTTTCCGGATGAATCATCTAAAGCATTTCGCAAAGAGCGTATACCAGCCAAATCGGGAAGTATTTCTTATGTATTGACTGGACTTCCTGCGGGAAAATATGCCATTGGAATTGTGCACGATGAAAATGATAATATGAAGCTTGATACCGGTTTGTTTGGTATTCCCAAAGAAGGATTTTGTTTCTCCAATGCAGCAATGGGCACATTTGGACCGCCATCATTTGAAGCTGCTGCTATCTTACATCCTAGTAAAAATCAACCTCATAAACTGATAGTTAAGTATTGGTAAGGATGTGCTGAAAGTGTATATTGCCAGCACAAACTAGCTACATGAAGAAACGTTTACTTCCTACACTCCTTATACTGAGTTCAGTACAAGTATTTTCACAGGTAACTGTCAATCAAGCTGATATGCCATCTGCTGGCGACACTCTCCGTTTTAGTGTTGCAAATACATCTGGTATTGATGCAGGTTCGGGCGGTAGCAACCAAACATGGGATTTTAGCAATTTGCAATCTACATCTCAATTCGTAGATGAATTTCTTCCCGTTTCCTCTACCCCATTTACCTATGTAGCTACTTATGGATTTCCCTTTAGTAGCAGCTATTCGGATATGGGTAGATTAGACAATTCAGCTTTTCAAATTCCTACAATCCCAATTCCGGGATTTGAAATCTCCATTACCGATGTGTACAATTTTTACAAAAGTAACTCGGGAGATTTTTCTCAAATGGGCTTTGGTGCCAGCATCAATAGCTTCCCAGTTCCAATTCCATATAGCGATGCAGATGTGTTAGTTCCACTTCCACTTACATCTTCCAGTACAAACTCATCGGCATACAGCTTCAATATTCAAATTCCTACTCTTGGATATTATGGTCGCCAAGCAGTTCGAAATAACGAAGTAGATGGTTGGGGAACATTAATCACTCCATTTGGTACTTTTCAAACTTTACGTGTGCGTTCCGAATTAGTGTATACCGATACATTAGCAATCGATCAATTAGGCTTTGGATTTCAACTTCCGGAGCAATCAGAAATAAAATACAAATGGTTAGCTCCTGGTTATGGATGGCCATTACTCGAAATTACAGCTACCGTATTACCTTTCATTGGTACCGAAACTATTTCACGTGTGGTATATCGCGATGGAGTAGAAGATCAAACTGGATTAAATGATCAACTTCAATCAACAGATGTACTTCTTTACCCAAATCCAGCTTCGGATGTGGCTATTGTGAATGCTCATTTGAAGAAAGCAAGCACTATGTCGTATACGATATTAGATGCTATTGGACGAGTGATTTCTCAAGTCAACCGTGGAGTACAAGCAGCTGGAACATGCATGGAAATACTTCCACTAACCCAATTAAACTTGGCTGATGGAATGTACTTTATCAAGATTCAGGCTGGTACTGATCGTCCGGTTGTTCGACCATTGCATGTTAATAACCATTAGGTCCTAATCCTCGTACAAGCATTCCAAGCAGGTATTTTTGAAAAAGCCTATATGGAATGCAAACGAGTACTCGGTTAGTATTATTCTGTTTTTTGCTATTGCTGAACGTTCGACCTTTATTGGCTGATGGAGGCGCGCGCTTTGAACAGAACAAAGGACAATGGCCTCAACAAGTTCGTTTCCGTGCCGAAATTCCCGGCGGTGCACTATTCCTCGAGAAACAAGGATTAACCTATCATTTCCAAAAAAGTAATCACGAAGGACATCAACATGGCACGAATGAACAAGAACCTGAATTAATTCAGGGACATGTTATTCGAATGGAATTAATTGGCTCCGAAAATGAAGCCCGTTTTTCGGGTGAGAAACAGTTGCCTTATTATTCTAACTATTACATTGGAAAAGACCGTAAGAACTGGGCTTCCAACGTTTCTGTTTTTGAAAAAGTAATTAGCAAGCATATTTATTCGGGAATTGATTGGATCATTTACTCCAACCAAACAGGATTAAAATACGATTTTGAAATAGCGCCCAATGCCAATCCGGGTTTAATTAAAATGCAGTATTCCGGTGCCGATAAAATGAAAGTGGTAGATGGAAAATTACACATCTGGACTTCACTGGGAATGCTGGAAGAACACGCCCCAATTGCCTGGCAGATCATTGATGGGGAGAAAAAAGATGTGTCGTGTAAATTCGAACTCAACAATCAAGAAGTAAGTTTCAAACTAGGAAAATACGATTCCAACTTCCCACTTATTATCGATCCACAATTGGTTTTTGGAAGCTTTTCCGGATCAACAGCCGATAATTGGGGATTTACCGCCACATACGACAATGCTGGAAATACTTATTCAGCAGGAGTTGTATTTGGAGTTGGGTATCAAACAACGACAGGTGCATATCAGCAGAATTTTGCTGGAGGAAGCGGTTCTCGTCCGTGTGATATTGGAATTATCAAATACAACAATGCCGGACAACGTCTTTTCGCCACCTATTTAGGAGGAGCAGGAAATGAAATTCCTCAGAGTTTAATTGTAAGTAGTAGCAATGAATTATTCTTGTTTGGAACTACTGGCTCAAACGATTTTCCTACCAGTTCAACTGCTTGGCAACGCACTTTTGGCGGTGGAACTGATGTCAATATTTTAAATAGTGGAATTAAATTCCCAAGTGGTACCGATTTATTTGTCAGTCGATTATCAGAAAACGGGACTCAACTATTAGCATCTACCCTACTGGGCGGCTCGGGAAATGATGGATTAAATACAGCTTCACAGCTCCGTTATAATTATGCTGATGAAGCACGAGGCGGAATTGCCATCGATGCACAAAACAATGTGTATTGCGCCGCTACCACTGACCGGTTGGGATT
>DAOOQW010000047.1:0-13081 GCA_035388945.1 Flavobacteriales bacterium | reverse complement strand
AGCGTTATACCTATGTGGATGGTTTTGTTCGTGGAGAATGTTTCACTACCTATCAATTAATTGAATTGCTGGGTTATATATCCGAAGAGAACGATCGTCTTTCTTTAGCAATGGCAGCATATCCTCGCTTGCTCAATAAGCAAGATGTATACGATATCTATAACTCGTTTGCCTATTTCTCAAGTGCTTTCCGTCTTCACGACTACATTGCTACAAGTCAAAAACCGGTAACTGTTGTACCTAGTAATCCGATTCCGCCTAAGCCACTTGAAATTAACTTTCCCGTTTTAAATTATCCGGATGCAGCTAATTACAACGGACCAAAGAATTGTGTGACTTCCTTATCAGATAACGATTTTATGATGTTTGTTCGTGAGATCGCTACCCATAAATCAGAACAGGAGAAGAATGAAGCAGCACTGTCTTTAGCAACAAGAACGTGCTTAACGACTTCTCAAAGCATGAAGTTGGCAACAGCTTTAAACATTGAAAACAATCGCTTAGAATTGTTGAAGAAGGCCTATCTGCGAGTTTATGATGAAGCAAACTTCGATTTTGCTACTCAGGTTTTTACACACGTTCCCAATCAAGCTGCTTTAAAGGAATTTTTAGTCGTTAGTCGTAAAAACGCACAGGCTCAATTGCCTCCGCCTCCTTGCATAGTAAACGACAATGATTTTAGAACGATTAAAGAACCTCTCGCAAACGAATCCTCTTCTTCAACACGATTAACCATTGCCCGACAACAAATTCCGAGATTCAATTGCTATAAATCGCGTCAGATTAAAGAATTAGTTGCTTTATTCAGTTCATCAACCGATAAGTTAATCCTTTCCAAGTTTGCTTATGATTATGTTTCAGATAAGGAGAATTACTTCTTTGAAATAAGCCCACTTTTACCTGCCAGTTCCGACCGTCAGAGTTTGAGTACCTATATTGCGTCGAAACGTTAAGTACCACTTTGGGTATTGTTTATTATCCTCGGCATGTTACTTTTGAAGCCCTTAATTGAATTTATTCCGCTCTTGTGATTAGACGAATTTCCGCTGTCCTATTTTTACTTTTTGTTTCAGCATCTGCTTTTGCTCAAAAAGAAGTGATTGTTCTTAAAAACAGCATGATTCGCATGTCTGATCAGAAGTTCTATATCAAATCGGTGATAGATGGTCGTGGTCATACTTCCGATATTGGTTATGTGCACAAAGGTTCTTTCAATAAAAAAGAACATGTGGAGTTGCAAGGTGGATTAGAAAAGGCCTTGACTGACTTTTACACGTATGCTGTAACACCTGATACGAGCCTGATACCGATTGTTATTCGTGTAGTTTTCTTGCAAGTTTCGGAACGAACTGATGGTCCTTCAGAAATTGGGAAAGCTGAGTTGAAAGTTGAATTCTATAAGCCGAATGCAGAAGGTAAATGGGGTAAAGTATTCGAAACGGAAGCACAAACCGAGGAAGTTGCTCCAGATGTTACTTCAGGACACGAACGACGACTTCGAAAAGTTTTAGAAAGTGTAATTCTTTCTTTCAATAACAGTAATTGGAAAACTGTTCAGCCTGAATTCATAGAATATGCTGAGATTCGAGGACAGAAAAGTATTTTATTAAACAATGCACTAGTTCCAGAGAAGAAAACGTGGACAAGTTTAATTCAAGCACATGCTGCTTTTGGATCGAATGCCGAGGGATGGGGTTTATCTTATTTGGGAGTTTCTTCTGTGATGAAAGGAAGTTGGGCATTTCCAATTTCGGTTGCCATGGATAAATATGTGATTGATCCAGGACTTATTCTGAGAAATGGCTATGAAACAGCTAAACTCAATTATGGAAAAATTGGATTAGGAGCTATGAAGAAGATAGGAGGCGACTTCCATTTTCTATTCAATGTAAATATTCCTTTAGGAGTGGAAGAATTAGTCAGGAAAAATCAAGTAGGCTCAGCAATTACTTATACTGAAACCACAAACTTCATTTATGGTGTTGAACCTACCCAGAGTTTTTATTTTATGACACGTTCTAGGATCGGTTTCTACCTTGGAGCAGGATTATATGAGCGCTTTTTTAAGTCAGAAGTTTACAAATCAGACTTAGGTCTCAAAATCGAGGCAGGATTGAAATTTTAATCAAGCACTTTTTTATTTAAGCATTGCTAGGTTTTGATTTCGAAATCATAGCAGAAATCATAAAAGCCATACTTGCGCCAACAACCACTATTCCTAAAAAGTATAGGCATAAATGGGTTTCTGTATTACTTAGTATAATAGCTTCGGCATGTGGGTCGTTAGCTAGAAATAGATTAAGAGAAAAAGAACTGCTGTTTTGACGTTGCCAAGTAACCATTTCCTCTACCCAAAGTGAGTTTATCTTGTAGTCATATAAGAACATAAATAAAGATGCTAAAGAAGCTGTTATAAATAGTTGATACATACTCTCTTTTACACCACGTCTTACTGAAAATTGACCTTTATAGTCACGGCTTTTCTCCTTTAATCCAAACCACAGACAAATAAAAACGATTAAGAAATTACCATAACCTGTGTATTGAGCTATAGCAAAATGGTAAGTATGAAAGCCAGCAAAATATTGGGTGAGAGTCCAAATAATGAGTAATAACGCACCTAATAGGCCATATTTTATTTCAGGTTTTACTCGCATAGCCCGATATTTCAGTTCGGCTTAAAATACATAAAATAATATACCTGTGTAAATAATTCTCGCTTAATTGATAACCATACACGTTGCATCGTTTGATTTATTATTTTTGACTTTTGCCTATCCTATGAAAAATTACGCGACACTTCTCATCCTTTTCTTTTCACTTTCTACCGCTGTTTTTGCTCAACACAGTAAAAAAGGATTTGAATACACTGGTACTAAAACACGTACATCATTAATCGGGAAAAGTAAAATGTTCTCCGAAGGTGTTAAACCAGTCGAATATTCAATCTATTGGAACAAGAAGAAAAATGTAATTCACGTGAATGCTGGCGAAAAGGAAAAATGGTATTCAATCGAGCTAGCTCAAGTTGATACCATACATGGGAATGTTACTTATATCGGATATATAGAAGGGACAACTCGTAATACCGACTCAACTGTTCCGGATAAAAATCGCTGCGAAGTAAGATTCTTAATCGACAAAGTAAGTATCAAAATAGGTGAAGCCCGTATAGAAGATTATCTACTCGATGGTGCTAAAGTTTGGGATGATCGCCCAATTTCTACAAACTAAGCTGCACCCGATCTCGGCCAGGTAAAACGGAATGTACAACCTTCACCTGGTTCTGAATCTACATGGATTTCACACCCGGTTTCTTCTACTATTTTCTTTACAATCGATAATCCTACTCCCGTGCTTTCGTAATCATCGCGCGCTTGTAGTGTTTGAAAAATCTTGAATATTTTCTCTTTGCTGTCGGCTGGAATACCAGGTCCATTATCACTTACCGAAAACTCAAATTGCTTCCCATCATCACGCGATCCAATTTTGATCACTGGACTCGGATTCGTATTGTATTTATGAGCATTGCTGATCAAATTCGCAAAAACCTGCTCTAGTAATAATTTATGGGTGAACAAAGTTGGTAATTCCGATTGTATCTCCATCCTAGAACGTTTCTCGACACCAAGATTATCTACAATATCTTCCAGTAATTCTTTTACGTTAGTGATTTCGAGATTCACACCTTTCTTACCAACACGCGCATATTCCAATAATCCATTAATCAAGTTCTCCATTCTTGCGATACGGCTCTTGATCAGCTGAAAGTGCTGTTGTACACCCGATGGAACTTGCTTCATATCTTCTTCAATGAACTCAGTAAGATTTTGAATAGCTCGTAATGGAGCTTTTAAATCGTGTGCTGCTACATAGGAGAATTGTTCAAGCTCCAGATTATTCTGCTCTATCTTTTGTAAGTACTTCTTTAAACGAATTTCATTTTCCTTTTGCTTTCGAATATCCTGTAATACAATAATTTGTATCAAATTTCCTTGCTGATACGTATGCGAAATTGTTACCAATACAGGAATTTCTTTGAGTGATGGTAGTAACAAACCATTCTCATGTTGCACTCCCGGCATATCACTAATCTCACTGAGAAAAAGTTCTTCTGCTTTTCTACCTAGAATTTCTTCTTGAGGAATTCCTATAAGTCTTGTTAAACATGGGTTTACCAAGGTGATCATCCCTTCTTTATCAGCAACAATTAACGCATTTCCCATCGTTTGGAAAATCTCCATCAAAAATGCTTGAGAATGATGCGTTTTTACAAATGTCAATAAGCTAAACTTGGATAATTGAAGGATTTTGAAAACAAAGTATGCTCCTCCCAATAATAACAAAGCAAAAACGAATATTACCCATGGCTGGAATGACAACCAGGAAACACATATTGCAATTCCATAAAATACAATAAATCCTTTGATAAGTCTATTAATCAGCTTCCAGCGCTTTTGTGAAACTTCTTCTGAAACCCTCTGTATCTCATACCCAAGTTTTAGGCTTCTAAACAACATTCCTATTCCTACCAGAATAATCAGGCTGGGCAAAATAGAACTATAGATTGAAGGACTTAACATGACGTGAGTTATCACAATTCTAAACGTGTTAACCATTTAGGAGTTGCACTTTTGTCATTCAAATTCACGTACCTTCTTACACGATTTCGATATTTAGAATAATTCCAAATACGTTTGAAAATGGAAGGAAAGCTGGACCAAACCAGCATTTCCTTCCTCGGTTGAACTACTCCTTTCTCTTTCCGTTTCCTATTTTCAGAATTTCATTCACAGAGATTTCAGTAATGTATTTCTTCGCTCCTTCTTTATCCGAATAGGATCGACTTTGAAGCTTACCTTCTATTACTACCTCTTGACCTTTTTCGACATATTTTTCAATGAAATCTGCTGTTTTTCCCCAAGCAATCAAATTATGCCATTGGGTTTCATTAACCAGCTTTCCTTCACTGTCTTTAAACTTGTCGGTTGTTGCTAACGAAAATTTCGCTAGCTTCTTTCCACTTGGAAGTTCTCGCACTTCCGGATTGCCACCCAGATTTCCTATCAGGCGGACAGAGTTTTTTAAGTTGTTCATACGTTTAATAATTAAATGATAAAAGAAATGGGTGCACCCGTTCGTTCCGGTTATCAATTGACAGGACAAACATACGAGGGCGATTTTCAACTAATCGTCTGTTAAACATTTATATACGTATATAAACGTTTAAAACGGCTTTTGGGAAAATTGAAAATCTGTCTTGACTTTTTAATTCTCATACACTAAGTTTGGGTATCATTAATTCTATCTATATATAATCTTATGTATTCAACTAAAAATTGCCCCGAATGCGGCGAAATCGTCCATGGGCGTAGCGACAAACGATTCTGTTCTGATTTATGCCGGAATGTTTATCACAACCGGGAACGTATTTCCGAAAGTGAAGCGGTGAAAGAAGTCAACCTCATCTTATCGCGGAATAGGAAAATCCTCAATACCTGTTTTCAAGGTCGTGTGAGAAGAGTTGCATCTTCCTACTTAAGTGCTCGTGGTTTCGATTTTCGATATTTCACCCATCAATCCATTAATCCCAATGGAGACGTGACCCTTTTTTGCTACGAAATAGGATATCAGAAGCTTGATAACGACAAGATTGCACTTCAACGTGATATGAACCGGGTACGCTTGCTTGCTTGATGAATATTTTTGTACTTTTGCCCCTGAATAAACGTTCATTGAAGTACACTTATCCAGAAAGACCGAGGGAATAGGCCCTAAGACGTCTTGGCAACCCTCTTTTGAGAAAGGTGCCAATTCCTAGCCCCATTGGGGAGCAGATAAGAATGAACCATCAATTCAAATTCCTGTTTGCGGCAACCAAATCTTTCTGTTAGTGTTCTTCACGCGAAGAAAGATACACGTATGTCATTACTACAGGAGCAACTGAAAAAACGTATTCTCGTCCTTGATGGCGCCATGGGAACCATGATTCAACGTCATCAACTGGAAGAAGAAGATTTCCGGAAAGGTCATTTCGAAAATCATCCTTCTCCTCTAAAAGGCAACAACGACCTACTCGCCCTCACGCGTCCCGAAATCATTCTTGGGATTCATGAAGCCTATTACGAAGCCGGTGCCGATATCGCCGAAACCAATACCTTCAGCGGTACCAGCATCGCGCAAGCCGATTATCGCCTCGAACATATCGTTTACGACCTCAATGTAGCTGCTGCTCGTTTAGCTCGTCAAGCTGCTGATAAATACACCGCCCTTCAACCCGATAAGCCTCGTTTTGTTGCTGGTTCAATCGGTCCAACAAACCGAACAGCAAGCATTTCTCCCGATGTAAACGATCCTGGCTATCGTGCCATCACATTCGATGAACTTGTGGAAGCCTACACCGAGCAAGTACGAGGTCTTATTGATGGTGGCGTTGATATTCTGCTTGTTGAAACCGTTTTCGATACACTGAATTGTAAAGCGGCACTTTTTGCCATCGACCAATATTGCGAAAAACAAGGAATTCGCATGCCTGTTATGGTATCGGGAACGATTACCGATGCTTCTGGTAGAACACTAACCGGACAAACAGCCGAAGCATTCCTCTATTCTGTTTCGCACATCGATTTGCTTTCTGTTGGATTCAATTGTGCCCTTGGTGCGCGTCAATTGAAGCCTTACATCGAAACACTCGCTAAGAATTCCAAATTCCGCATTTCTGCTCACCCGAATGCTGGATTGCCAAATGCTTTCGGACAATACGATGAAACACCTGAGCAAATGGGTGTTCAAATTCGTGAATACCTCGAAAATAACTTCATCAACATCATTGGTGGTTGCTGCGGTACTACTCCTGATCACATTCGTGAAATTGCTCGTGTAGCTGCCGAATATAAACCACACGTTATTCCTGATGTGGAGCCTGTTCCATTCTACAGCGGACTTGAACCGGTTACTATCCGCGAGGAAACTAACTTTGTCAATATTGGGGAACGTACCAATGTGACGGGTTCTAAGAAATTCGCTCGCCTTATCATGGAAGGCAATTACGATGAAGCCCTTACTGTTGCGCTCAATCAAGTAGAAGGCGGTGCCCAAATTCTGGATGTGAACATGGATGAAGGCATGCTCGATTCGGAAGCTGCTATGGTGAAGTTTCTCAACCTCATGGCTTCTGAACCCGATATCGCCAAACTTCCTTTCATGATCGATTCATCTAAATGGTCGGTGATTGAAGCGGGATTGAAATGCGTTCAAGGAAAATCAATCGTAAACTCAATCTCCCTTAAAGAAGGGGAAGATGCTTTTCGTCACCATGCACGACTCGTGAAACGATACGGAGCTGCGGTTGTGGTGATGGCGTTTGATGAACAAGGTCAAGCCGATTCATACGAACGACGCATTGAGATTTGCCAACGTGCTTATAACATCTTAGTAAACGAAGTCGGACTTCCACCTACAGATATCATCTTTGATCCCAACATTCTAACGGTTGCAACTGGAATCGAAGAACATAACAACTATGCAGTCGATTTCATTAAAGCAACTCGCTGGATAAAAAATAATCTTCCAGGAGCGCGTGTAAGTGGCGGTGTTTCTAATATTTCCTTCTCGTTCCGTGGTAACGATCGCGTTCGTGAAGCTATGCACTCGGCATTCCTTTATCACGCTATCAAGGCTGGATTGGATATAGGAATTGTCAATGCCGGACAATTAGAGGTCTACGAAGAAATTCCGAAAGATTTGCTCGAGCTGGTTGAAGATGTATTGCTCAATCGTCGTCCCGATTCAACCGAACGTTTGGTTGAATTTGCCGAAACCATCAAGTCGAAAGGAAAAGTTCAGGAGAAAGACCTGGAATGGAGAACTTGGCCAGTGAACAAACGCCTCAGCCATGCGCTTATCAAGGGAATCGTGGAATTTATCGACGAAGACACTGAAGAAGCTCGACAACTAGTTGATCGTCCTTTGCAGGTGATTGAAGGTCCTTTGATGGACGGGATGAACATTGTGGGTGATTTGTTTGGTAGTGGAAAAATGTTTCTTCCGCAGGTGGTAAAAAGCGCGCGTGTAATGAAGAAATCGGTGGCGTATTTGCTACCATTCATCGAAGCCGAAAAAAGAGAAGGTGAATCGAACAGCAACGGAACCATCCTCATGGCTACCGTGAAAGGCGATGTTCACGATATTGGGAAAAACATTGTGGGTGTTGTTTTAGGCTGCAATAATTACGAAGTGGTTGATATAGGAGTGATGGTTCCTTATCAGAAAATCCTGGACACAGCTCGTGAAATTGGCGCCGACATTATTGGCCTTAGCGGACTCATCACCCCATCGCTCGACGAAATGGTGACCGTTGCCCGTGAAATGGAAAAACAAGGGTTTAAAATTCCTTTGTTGATTGGAGGAGCAACAACTTCTAAAACACATACAGCAGTAAAGATTGCTCAAAACTATAGTGGACCAGTGGTTCACGTGCTTGATGCTTCACGTTCGGTGCCTGTGGCGGGTTCGCTTATCAATCCTGAATTACGTCCAAAATTCATGGAGGATTTGGATGTGGAATATCAGAAAATCCGCGAACAGCATGCAGGACGTGTTTCTGCGAAAGAATATATTTCTCTATCAGCAGCGCGTGAAAATCGCATTCCTATTGAATTCAAAGCATCCGATGTTCAAACTCCAGCTCACATTGGAAACACCACCTTGGTGAATTACGATTTGGCTGAATTAGCGCAATACATCGACTGGACGCCATTCTTTGCTACTTGGGAATTGTATGGAAAATATCCTGCAATCTTAACCGATTCAGTAGTAGGGGAGGAAGCCACCAAAGTTTTTGCCGATGCACATGCGATGTTGAAGCAATTGATTGACGAAAAATGGTTGCAAGCCAATGCAGTGATTGGTTTATGGCCAGCTAATTCAGTAGGCGACGATATTGAAATCTACACCGACGAAACTCGCACACAGGTTTTAGAAACGGTTCACAATCTGCGTCAACAAAACAAGAAAGCTGCTGGACAAGCTAACTATTGCCTCAGCGATTTTGTAGCACCTAAATCGAGCGGAATTGCTGATTATATAGGTGGTTTCGCAGTAACTACTGGTTTGGGAATTGAAGAACATGTTGCTCGTTTCGAAGCCAATCACGACGATTATTCTGCTATCATGCTCAAAGCTTTAGCCGATCGTTTAGCAGAAGCATTTGCTGAGCGCCTTCATCAACGTGTTCGTCAAGAATTCTGGGGTTATGCAAGCAACGAAACTTTGAGTAACGAAGAACTCATCACCGAAAAATACCGCGGTATTCGTCCTGCTCCAGGCTATCCTGCTTGTCCCGACCATACCGAAAAAGGACTGCTGTTCCAACTCCTCGATGCCAGCAAACAAACGGGTATTTCGCTTACTGAAAGTTATGCGATGTATCCAACGGCAGCAGTAAGTGGCTGGTATTTCGGTCACCCCGAAAGCAAGTATTTTGGCTTAGGAAAAATCAACCGCGATCAAGTGGAAGAATATGCCCAACGCAAAAACATGTCGCTCGAAGACACCGAACGTTGGTTAAGTCCAGTATTGGCGTATGAACCGGGTTTAGTTCCTGTTTCCTAGAGAAAGAATAATTTGGGCCTTGTTTGTTCGCCTTCGCTCCGGCTTCGGCGAACAAACCCGGGCTATCCGCTACAATCTTTTGTTCGTACCTCACAAAAGGATTTTTGCTGCTATCCCTAAGGCGGGAAGGCGATTTACGATCGCTTCGCTTTACGATATACGATATACGAGTAATACGATGAAACTTCAAAATATACGAAATTGCAAGTCCCTCTCCTTGTGGAGAGGGATTTAGGGAGAGGTCAACCTTAACTCAAACCGACATCTCCATAAAATTGTACGATATAGAAATTGGCGCTTTCACTACCTTTCGAATCTAGTTAGTTCCTAAGCAGAATAAATACGATTCGTGCATGCTTAAGTGTATTTTATTTATCACTTTATTTTTATTCTCCTTGGTTTTAGGGGCGCAGAATTTAGTGCGTAATCCTAGTTTTGAAGAAACTGACACGTGTTATACGAATTGTGAGAGCACAACCGAGGAGCAGAATCTAAATGCAATTGGATGGTTTAATCCGACTTTAAGTTCTCCAGATGTTTATTCTTCATGTAATCAACCTATTTCGCTGCCTCAAACAGAACCAGAACAATATGCATGCTTAAATCAGTTCTCACCATTTAATTGGCGAGGGTTTCAAATTCCTCACCAAGGAAGCAATTATATTGGAATTGCTGTAGAATTGGTTAACATTCAAACCTATAATATAATTCCTGGATGGAGAGAATACATTGCCAGTGAATTTATAAGTCCACTAGAAAATAAAAAATACTGTGTAAGTATGAACCTTTCTCAAGCATCAACATTGTATTATAAATACCTGCTTAATCAAGACAACGCTCTGTACTCTGTCGTTAATAAAATGGGATTTAATATAACTCTTGAACGGCCCAATTATATTACGAATGGAAGCGTTTATTTGGATCCGAGTATCACATTCACACCTGAAAATGATTCCTACTTTTCTGATACATTAAATTGGGAAAAAGTAGTAATGCCATACAAAGCAAATGGTGGAGAACGCTATTTTACAATCGGTAATTTTTATAATGAAAACGATATTCAATTTGAGGTCATAACAAATTTTGATCTCTCAAATCCTGAAACAGCCTATACTAATGCTGATTGTTATCTTTATTTGGACGATGTTGAAGTTATTGAAATACCAGCATTAGTTTCAAGCTCAGACACTAGTATTTATTATGGTTCAACTATTCAACTCTCCACTTCCACACCTACAGAAGGTTACGAATGGTTCGAAGGCGATACTTTACATTCTTTGGGCGGAGGAAATTCTATTTCAGTAAATCCAGAACTAACTACTTCTTATTATCTCAAAGCCAATCAATGTAAACTCATCACTTGGGATACGGTAAATGTTACGGTCATTCCCAAACCAATCATTCCAGTTTCAGTTTCATTTCTAAATACCATCACTTCATCGCAATTTCAAATTCACTATACCGGTGATTTTAAACCTGTTTTAAATGTTGAATTATTTAATAGTGTTGGACAATTAATTCAGCAATTTCAGATTTCAGAATCCACTCCAATTTCGTTGGAAAACGTATCTGCTGGTATTTATTATTGTCGCCTGAGTAAAGATGGAGTTCCAGTAATGACGGGGAAAGTGGTGAAGGTGAATTGAGGGGCGATATACGATGTACGATTTACGACAAAACCTGCTAGAACCGATTTACGATCGTCCCATAGGGACTATACGATTTACGATATACGAGAAAACCTGCTAGGGTGGTGAATACCGTTTCCTTAATTCACATGAAAACGAATGCCAGTCCGTCCAAAATTTTCGTAAATCGTAATACGTAAATCGTAATACGTAAATCGTTTTATATCAAAACAAATCCTCTGTCCAACGCATGGATGGACGTTTTTCATTGAGTTTTCCGAGAATTAATCCAAGCGTGAATTCGTGTGCGCCACCTGTTTGGTTGGTTAATGTAGAGATGGTGTAATCGTACGAATAGGCTATTGACAAACGTTTCCCCGTATAGCCTAACATTCCAATGGCGGCATCTCCTTTTCGAAAGCTACATCCAGCTTTCCATTTACCATAGCGATAGGAAATGCTTGGTAAAATCTGATGGAAGCCTTGTTGTTTCATGTATAACACATTCGCGTATAGAGCACTTTTACGTTTTCCTTCTTTTTGAAAAAGGCACAAGCTAGAATGAAGCGTTTGTCGAATAGGTAGGCGCGATTCTGCCATAAAACCGAAATTAGGTTGATTCACATTTGCTGCAGAATAGCCAATCAGGAAACGCTTAGCATGAATAACCAGTCCGGCGTTCAATAAAGCATAATGGACATTTGGATAGGAGATGGTTGTGTTTGATGAATAAATAAAACCATAACGCGAATCGATTTGATCTCCAAAAGTGAGTAAAGATGGATCTAACTTTCTTGAAGCAATTGAAGCAGATACTCCCCAACGGACACTTAAGCTTTTATAAATCTTATGAGATCGTGCGAAACTGATACCTAAGTTGCTTGAAATGAGCGATCCATTTCCTGCATTATCATACGAATAAAACGTTCCAAAATCGACAGGTAATTTCGCAAAGCTGAAATCAGCCGCTAGGTTAGTCGTATAATAAGCACTCGGAAGAGAAGGCCATTGGATGCGCTGCGCCCCTTGAATACGTGTCGCGCCGCTACTTCCAGTTAATGCAGGATTCGTATATACTGCCGTTCCATTATACTGTGTAAAAGCTGGATCTTGAGCTTTTATTAATGGTGAAATGAGTAGTAATAATCCCAGTAAAATAAATGGTTTTCTCATCCTACTATAAATCTGATTTCAAAAATTCAACTCAATTAACGAATTAATCATGAGTTTATGATTGTTCCAAAATGTTTCCTTGAATAAATTTGAAATTATCTATTCGTAATTCGTAATTGTCCATTCGTAATTCACTGTCCATTCGTAATTCGTAATTACTAATTCGTAATTAATTTTTTCCTCCTCAATCCAATCGTCAAAAAAATCAATTGCAACAAAATTCCCGGTAAATAATATCGATTATGAATTACTTCCAAGGAGCATGCTGCCAGCGACATTGCCAGCGGAACTATCATCAATAAAATTTTAATCGGATCGATTTTACGAAATAAATAAATGCGCCGAATTTCTAAACCTATCAACAGCATATAAATTCCATAAAAAAGCATGTAAAAGAGTTTATTATTCATTATCAAAAAAGCAGTATTCCAATAGCTATACAGCCAAATCATTCGTTTTGAATAACTACTTTTTCCAATGGATTGCTCATTGATTTTATCCAATAAAGGTTGATGATGGGAAGATTGATATCCTTGAATAAAATCGAGATATCCTTGAGCATTGTTATAAATACAGATGCTTTCTTGTTTTTCGGTTGGTAAAGTCCACAGTCCGCGTTGTAGCGAAATGGAAAGGTAATTCACTGGGTCAGCTTTAATTCCATCCCA
>DAOOQW010000046.1:0-13181 GCA_035388945.1 Flavobacteriales bacterium | reverse complement strand
TTTTATGCCTGATCTAGAACCTGTGCAACTATTCAAAAAGCTTTGTTTGTTATCTCCTGCTCCTTTTTCTTGTTTGATGAAAAACGGTGATAATTGGTTAATTGGATCAAGTCCAGAACGGTTTTTAAAAAAGGAAGACACCAAACTTATTTCGCAACCCATAAAAGGTACAGTAAGAAGAAGTGCAAATGAAGATATTGATCAGCAAGCTATTGCAAAACTTAAATCTGATCCAAAAGAACGTGCTGAAAATGTGATGATTGTTGATTTGGTTCGAAATGATTTATCACACTTCGCAAAACGAGGAAGTGTACAAGTAGCCGAACTTTGCGAAGTATATCCATTTGCAACTGTGCATCACATGATTTCTACTGTTCAGGCTGAATTAACTTCTGCTGATTTGGGATTGGAGGCAATTAAAAAGGCTTTTCCAATGGGGTCGATGACTGGCGCTCCTAAAATCAGAGCAATGGAATTGGCAGATGAAACCGAGAATTTTAGTCGAGGAATTTATTCTGGCGCACTTGGTTATTTTACCTCAGATGGAGATTTTGATTTTGCAGTGATGATTCGCTCATTTACATGGAATGCCGCTAGTGGATACTTATCATTTAGTACAGGTAGTGCAATTACTAATCAGGCTATTGCAAGTGCAGAATACCATGAATGCCTATTAAAAGCGGAAGCTCTGCTTAAAAGTTTGCAACAATGAAAGCTCCCGAAAACATCTCGATTGATTCGCTGCAATTAGGAGGTTTATCTAAGAATACGCCCTTTATTTTAGCAATAAGCGGAGGTGTAGATTCTTGCGTGTTGCTACATATTCTTGCACAAGCTGGGTATCGTGGAACTCTCGCCCATGTGAACTTCGGGCTGCGTGGAGAAGATTCGAATAAAGATGAACAATTGGTTCGTCAGCTTGCTTCAGCTTACCAATGGGATATTGAAGTTTATGATGCGAGTGAGGAGATGAAGACCATTTCAGGTGAATCAATACAAATGGCAGCGAGGCGCATTCGGTATAATTGGTTTACTCAACTCGCACAAAAAATACAAGCTAAGAATGTTCTATTGGCGCATCATGCCGACGATCAAGTAGAGACTTTCTTCATTCGACTGTTACGAGGTTCTGGTTCCGAAGGACTTTCTGCCATTAAAACAGGAGATGGATTTTATTTGCATCCATTACTTACTATCAGCAAAGCCGAAATTATTGAGTATGCAACTAGTAATCAGCTCATTTGGCGTGACGATCAAAGTAATTACTCCAGCACTTATTTGAGGAATGCGATTCGTTTAAATGGCTTGCCCGTTTGGGATGAGATTCAGCCGAGTTTTAGGCAAATGGTTCAAGAATCTGTCATGCGTTTGAATGAGGAGAATCTGCAACTAAAACAGTTCGTTTCTAATTGGCTAATTAATCATGTACTAGTTGATTCTACTGGGAAATCCATATTGAAAAAGGATTTGTTGAGCCAAGCTTCACCCGTTTTTATTTTGCATGAATTTTTAAAGGAATATGGATTTTCCTGGCGGATTTGTACAGATATAGCCCAGAACCTTACTCAAACCCATGTTCAGTACTATTACGCAGCGGGTAAAACCCTCCGTCTAGACAGGCTTAAAGTGTCTGTTTATGAGGGTGTTGCACGAGTTTCACGGGTGGAAAACGAAGTGTGTCCTACTATATCTTGCCAACATGTAGATGAAATGCCTGATAATCTGTCAGTTAGCGACAAAAATACAGCGTGGTTGTCTGCTCCCAAATTGAAGGGAAATTTGAGTTTAAGAAAGTGGCGAAAGGCTGATGTATTCTGGCCTTGGGGCATGGAAGGACGTAAATTATTAAGTGATTATTTTACTGATTTAAAACTTTCACCCGAAGAGCGTAATTCACAATGGTTATTGATGTGTGATGATGAGATCGTTTGGGTTGTAAATCGTAGAATTGACAGGCGGTTCGCTGCAGTTTCGGGAGAGAAAGAAATTATTAAAGTACAAATCATCGATTAGGGAGTAAACGAAACCGACTTTTTACCAAGGACGTAATAGGAGGGAGAAACAAATATTCAAAACCTGATATATGCGTAATGTGCCCCTGGCTGAAAAAGAAACGGTGAAGAACATGGTTTTTCCCCGGGAAGAAGTTTTAAAAAGTAAAGATTCTGCGATTGAACGTAGAACATTGCTCGAACGAGCTACGATATTGAGCAATCTATATCACAATAAAGTGAAGATTGTTTTTGAAGACCGGGATGGTAGTAAAATGGTTGATACAACTATTTGGGCTACAACCGAAGCAGCTATTATGCTTAAGGGAGGAGTGGTTATTCCTATTCACCGTATCCACAGCATAGATTTAGTTTAATAAGCCAATTTGACAGACTTCGTCAGTTTTTGTGGTTGGAAATTGATGAAAAGAGTCTCAGTGGCGCATGTTGTATAGAGGTTTATTGTAATTTGAGCCGGGGAACAGTTGTTGTTTCCCGGCTCTTGTTTTTAAACCCATTCATACATGAAAAGTATTGTTTCCATTGGTATTGTTCTTTTAGTTGTAATTCTCCTTTTTGGAATTGGAGGATGTTCTTACAATAAAATGGTTCAGAAACAGGAAGCTGTTTCTAGCGCTTGGTCGCAAGTTGAAAATGTTTACCAGCGTCGAGCTGATTTGATTCCCAATTTGGTTAATACCGTAAAAGGGGCTGCTAATTTTGAGAAAAGCACATTAGAGGCTGTCATGCAAGCGCGTGCTAGTGCGACAAGCGTAAAGATTGATGCGAATAACTTAGATGCTGCAAGTTTTCAAAAATTCGAGCAAGCTCAACAAGGTGTTAGTTCTGCACTTTCTCGTTTATTGGTTTCAGTAGAAGCTTATCCAGAACTAAAGGCAAATCAAAACTTCCGCGATTTACAAACGCAATTGGAAGGCACCGAAAACCGGATTGCTGTTGAGCGGAAGAATTTTAACGAAGTGGTTAAAGATTATAACAGCCATATTCGTTCATTCCCAAATAACTTATTTGCTGGAATGTTTGGTTTTACGGTGAAGGATTATTTCAAAGCTGCCGAAGGTTCTGACAAAACTCCAGAAGTGAATTTTGATGGCAAATAAATTCATCTCTAAAGAAGAGGAATCTGCTATTATAAGCGCAATTTCTCTGGCTGAACAAGAAACTTCAGGAGAAATTCGAGTGCATCTCGAATCTACTTGTAATAAAGATTCAGTTGATCGAGCAATTGAAGTATTTAATCTTTTGAAAATGGATCAAACGCTATTGAAAAATGGTGTTTTGATTTATGTGGCAATTAAGGACCGCAAACTGGCTATCATAGGTGATACAGGAATTAACGAAGTTGTTCCAAGTGATTTTTGGGATTCAACACGAGATTTACTGGTTACGCATTTTAAAGATGGCAAGTATGTAGAAGGTTTAGTTCATGCAATTGAAGAAGCAGGTAAAGTACTAAAGCAGTATTTCCCTTTTAAAAGTGATGATCAGAACGAATTATCCAATGAAATATCACTTGGGAATTAAATCCCTTATTCTCTTCTTTTTTCTACAAGTAGGAGTTATTTCAACTCTAGCAAGTAGAGAGTTACCTAGCAAGCCTAATCCGCCTCGCTTAGTAAACGACTTCGCATCCATTTTAACGGAATCAGAGCGAAATCAATTGGAGAATAAGCTGGTTAAGTTTGATGATAGCACATCCAATCAAATTGCCATTGTAACGATGTCTGATTTAGATGGAGAGCCAGCTTCTTCGTATGCCCCAGAATTATTTAATTCTTGGAAAATTGGACATGACGGTCGCAATAATGGAATATTGATATTGGTTTCCATGGATAATCCAAGGGAAGTATTTATTAATACAGGTTATGGAATGGAAGAGTTTGTTCCCGACATAACTGCTGGCCGAATCGTTCAAGAGGATTTAATCCCTTATTTCAAGAACAAGGAATATTATAATGGACTGGATAAGGCGAGTACTGATTTAATGCAATTATTGTCAGGTACTTTTAAGGGCTTTCCTAAGAAACAAAGATCACGAGGAATTCCACCATTAGTAATTGTAATACTAATCATTGTAGCTGTAATTCTTATTTCGCGCAAGAATCGTGGCGGAGGAAGATATATGCGAACCTTTGGCGGACCTGGATTTGGAGGTTGGGGCGGCGGCTTCGGAGGTTTTGGAGGCGGAAGTTCTGGGGGAGGATTTGGCGGCGGTGGCTTCGGAGGATTTGGCGGAGGAAGTACTGGCGGCGGTGGTGCAGGTGGTAGCTGGTAACTTATTTTTAACACGCATTGTTTCCTGACAGAAAATCTTTTAGGTTTGGAAACAACAATTCATCTCTTACTATGAAACAACTTTTTACCCTGTTTTTACTTTTATCTTCATTTATTGGATTTAGTCAGGCCAACAAAGGCATGGAATATTACGATGGATGGGCTTGTACTAAAAAAGGTGATACTCTAAGAGGCAAGATCTGTTACGAAAGCACAAAATCTGGAGAAAAGTTCGACAAGATTTATTTCATGGACGCTGCTGGTGCTAAAAAGCGCTTAGGTCCAGAGAAACTAGTTTCATATGGAGTTCAGGGGAAAGTATTTGAGTATATCTTATTGGAAGAAGCCCCTTCAGCATTACCCATGCAACAAGTAATTGTTGGCGATATATCTTTGTATTACGGATGGTTTCCAACTGCTGAAACAACACCACAAAAGTTTTTTTATGAAAAGGGTATCTTTTTGAAACGAAAAGATCAGGATGGATATTTTGAAGTATTGGAAAAGAAGTTTCAAAAATCAATGTCAACTTATTTCAAAGGCGACGATGATATTGTGAAGCTTATAAAGGACAATAACTACGAAGCTAAGGACATTGAGAAAATTGTTGTCGCATACAATGCTAAAAAGTAATAGCAATACATCGATATTAAGTTGAAGCAGGATTTATTTCCTGCTTTTTCTTTTTCTACCCATGCGAAAAACTGGAGACTTAATGTGTTTGGTAGAAAGACAATACTAATTGCATGGGTAGTGTGAGTTTATACCCCTATCGCGACACATCATGTGTAAGTTTTATTGTTCATATTGGTTGACAACTTTTGCCAAAATGTCCATTAGGTACAAAAAATAGCCAAAACCGCGTTCGATTATCGCAGAAGGCGATTGTGTGAAAAATAATTACTCTTACTTTTTTGTAACTTTAATTTGACTTCTCTGTAAGAATAGATAACTTTGACCCTGTTAACCTAACTAAAACAAAAAACAGTATGAAATTATCTACAATTGTTAGCTTTCCGCTTTTCGCAGCAGCTTTGCTCGTAGCAGGAAATGCAGAAGCACAAGTAAATGCTACTAGCGTTTCTAGCTTCTATCAAGGAATGCGTGCTGATGGTGTTTCTCCAATTGGAGTTACTCGCAGCAACCCTAACAATGCTCTTGGAGCAATCAACGTAAATGATGTGAACATCGGAGAAGTAGCTAATAACTCTTCTACAGTTGAATTCGTATCTCTTGGATTTGGTGGTGAGCTTGTTCTTGAGTTCGCAAGTCCAATTTGCAACATCTGGGGAAGCAACGATTTAACCGTTTATGAAACTTCTTACGGTTCACCTTCATGTGCTTCATGGCCAGAAAAAGCTTTGGTTTATGCACGTCAGGATGAGTGTCAAGCTTGGGTTTTGATTAGCCCTGCTGATGGTATCTGCCAAAATGCTGATCTTGATTTAGGTGTACTTAGCTGGGCTAAATACATTAAAATCGAAGACATCACTAATCCAACAACTTTCCTTGCAAATAACCAAGATGGTTATGATGTTGATGGTGTTGTAGGTTTTGCTACTTGTGATGGTGGTTCATATACTGCTGGTGGTAAGTATTCACCAAATGGTGTTGCTTCTTTAGCACAAGGACTTCGTAAAAACGGAACTCCAGTACCAGCTAACCGTTCAATCCAATCTAGAATGTTAGGTGCTCCTCAAATGAGTGATGCTTCTACAACTCCTGCTAACTATCCATTCTTCGCTCTTGGGTATGGTGGAAGTGTAATTCTTTCTTTCCCTTACACTATCATCAATGTTGCTGGAGCTGATCTTCAAGTTTACGAAACAACTTTCGGTGACAATCCATCACGTAACTGTGCTAGTTACCCAGAGAAAGCTTCTTTCGAAGGTTCTATCGATGGTTCAACTTGGTTTAGCCTAGATGCAGTTGTTACTGCTGATGATGCAGGTTCTATCCTTTGCCGCGATGGTAAATTAGAAATCCCTGCTGCTTACGCAGGTTTGAACTTCCTACGTGTTACTGATGTAACTTCTCCTTTTGGTCCTGGAACAACTGATGCTTATGATATCGATGGTATCGTAGGTCTTAGCCAATGTGGTCAATCAACTTCTAACCCAGGTGGTCAAAAAGTAGCTACTGAAGAAGAAATTGGTGAAGGCGAATTCGGTTTCGATATCTTCCCTAACCCAGCTTCTGATGTTGCTTCTTTAAATGTTACTGGTGTTAACAACATGGATAACTACACAATCAAAGTTATCGATATGATGGGCCGTGTTATCTCTACTGAGTCTGTAAACAACGGAACTGGTAGTTTCACACACAACCTTGGTATCAACAAACTTACTGCAGGTGTTTACTTCGTATCTGTTGAATCTAACGGTTCACGTGAAGTAGCTAAATTGATTAAAAAATAATCAATCTGCTTTTCTAAAAAACCCTGACCAATCGGTCAGGGTTTTTTTTTGCCTAATTTTTAGCAATTAGTATACGGTCTTATTTGTATCAAACACTCTTACTCTATTTTATACTAAGCTTTGTGATACTATAATAAATATTGATTTATTGGTAGTAGATACTCAATTAGAAATATGTTAACGAGAATTGAAGACTCTCACCGAAAGAACAATTCTATTGAGCAGCAGGGCATAAAAAAACCGACAGTTCCGTTTAGAACTTATCGGTTTAACTGTATTTAGATTAATGAATCTTATTCGTCAGCTGTGTTTTTCATTTGCATAAGAAGCGTGTAAGCTCCTTTCACAACTATCGATTTACCCGAAATCTGTGATGCATTTAGAATTTGAGTAAATCCTGATTCGCTACTTCCCGTTTCAACTTCTGTTAGTGTGAATTGGTTCGTTTTATCTTGTGCAAAAACGTATTGATGACCTTCGAAGCTTACGATTGCATCATCTGGCAACACATCTGTATCGATGCTTTTTAAATTAATCTCCGCATTCATAAACATTCCCGGAATCAATGTTTCATCGTATTTCTCGAAGTGACAATGAACTTCCGCATTTCGATCTGCCGTTAGATTCTTACCTACAAGGATAATTTCACATACGTGTTTTTTCTCCGGATTTCGATTGTTGTATGCTATTAGTTTCTGTCCTATGAAAATATCATCTAAATCTTTTTCGAAAATGGTTAATGCCAAATGGATATCGGCTGGGTTGACCAATTCAAAAAGCACTTCGCTAGGTTGTGTGTATTTGCCAATATTAACGTTCACATGCGTTACATATCCATCAATAGGCGAATACAAATTAATGCTTTTGGAAATGGTGTTTTCGGATAATTTCTCCGGTTGAATTCCAATTAATTTCAGTTTTTCTCCGAGTGATTTAAGGTTGATTTTCTGTGTTTTATATTCCGATTCAGCTTGTTGGAAAACCTTGTCACTCGTGGCTTTGCTTTGATTCAACTCTTTTTGTCGTTCAAATTCTTTTTCTGTGTAATTCAGTTTTGCTTGAGTCACAAGAAAGTCCTGTTGTAATTGAATGTATTGTTGATCTTCCATTACAGCAATGACTTCTCCTTTGCGGATATGCATGCCGGGAAGCAATTGAGTCGACTTCAAATAGCCACCCAATGGAACACTTACAGAAACCATATTTTGAGGAGGGACATCAATTTTTCCGCTAACATTTAATAAGCGTGAAAGTGTTTTCTTTTCCAGTTTCCCTATTGCGATTCCGGCATTTTTAACCTGAATATCATTTAAGGTAATGGTTTGACTTTCTACCTGTACACTATCCTCAGGATTCTCTTTGTTTGTTGATTGACAAGACGCGAATAAAACGAGAAATGCCAGTATATTGAGTTTATTCATAATCAGTTGTTGTTGAGATAAAGGATGTGAATCAAGGCGTTATAAAATTGATAATTAGCACCCAATGATTCATTTTGAATTTGGATTGCTTGATTGGTCAAGATCACCCATTCGAGGTAATTGATATCACCATTATTCAGCTGGCGATTTGCGGTTTCTATGATGAGTTTTGAGTTTGGAACTCCCGTTTCATCATAGTAAGTCTGGGCTTTACGATAATTGTCGAGCTGTTGTAAAGCAAGTTGGTATTCCGACTGCATCTTTATCATTCCACTTGAAAATGAATATTCGGCAATTTGCTGTTGAATACCTGCCGCTTTTATTCGTGCCCTTTGTGCTCCAGTAAAAATTGGAAGTCCGAGACCGAATTGTCCAGATTGAAAACGTGTGTTGTATGTGTAGCTTTTATTATCTGACCCAGAACCAAACATGGTCATATTACTATAAGCCACATTTAATGAAGGCATTAGACGCGCTTTCTCTGTCCGATAAGCTGCATGACTAACAACCTTATTCTGTTCCAATACCAAAAGATGCGGGTTGTTTGAATTGAACTGTAACGAAGGAGTAATAGTCAATTCATTCGTAGAACCTACATCCGGAATATATTGAGTACTCGTATTTAATAAAAGTTGAAACTCAGCTTGCACACGAGCTTGTTCCATTTCGAGATGCTGTAATTGTAAGTTCATTTGTCCGCGTTGGGCGGATGCAGATGTTACCTCTAAAATGTTACTCTCTCCACTTTTGAAACGGGCTTCTGCTTTTACTAGAAATGCACCATACAAACTGTCGGCTCTTTGTAAAAGCTTCTTTTTCTCGTTTAGGTAATACAAGTTGAAATATGCTTCTCGAACCGAACGACGAAGTTCTGCTTTGTTGACGTCTAATTGGAGCAAACTGCTTTTGTATTCTTCACGAAGCAGTTGTTTCTGTCGGGTATACACAGTAGGAAAACTAAAGCTTTGAGCTAAGCCGAATCGATTATCTGTATACCGGCTATTAATCATCCCATATTCAACACCCAAGCTAGTTTGAGGTAAATCCCAAGCTGTTTTTTCGAGCTGTTTTTGATAGTTGCTCAATAATTCCTGTTGCTTAACCTTCAGATTATTTTTCAAAGCTGTATCAATTGCTGCCTGTAATTTTATAGGAGTTTGAGCATGACCGATTCCTGCTCCTAAAAGCAATACAGCAATTAGAATTTGTGCTACTGGAGGATTTTTAACCGAGGCTTTTTTATCTGCTTTCTTCTCAAATAAAATGTACAGGACAGGCAGAACGAATAGTGTTAAGAATGTAGCAATCAATAAACCTCCAATAACAACGGTAGCAAGTGGTCGTTGAACTTCTGCTCCGGCACCATTACTGACAGCCATCGGAAGGAATCCAAGTGATGCAACAAAAGCAGTCATTAACACTGGACGAAGACGAATTTTAGTTCCCATAACCACAATTTTCTTGAGGTCGGTCCAGCCTTCTTTCTTTAAGCGATTAAACTCCGCAACGAGTACTATCCCATTTAATACAGCAACTCCAAAAAGTGCGATGAAACCTACTCCTGCTGAGATACTAAAAGGCATTCCTCTTAAACTAAGGGCGAAAATTCCTCCCATTGCAGAAAGCGGAATGGCTGAATAGATTAGCAAACCTTGTCGGATTGAATTGAATGAAAAATAAAGCAAGAGAAAGATTAAGAGCAAGGATACTGGAACTGTAATACTCAATCGAGCTTTTGCAGCATTGAGGTTTTCGAAGGCTCCACCATACGTGATAAAATATCCAGGAGGAAGTTTGATTGTTTTTCCAACCTTTTCTTGAAGTTCATTTACTATCGACTGAACATCTCTGCCACGTGCATTAAATCCAACAATAATCCGACGTTTAGCATCTTCACGTTGAATTTGATTGGGACCATCTTTCAATTCTACATTGGCTAATTGGGAGAGTGGAACCTGTTGTCCTTCGCTGGTAGGAATGAGCAAGTTTCGCACATCTTCGATGTTTTTCCTTTGTTGTCCATTTAAGCGTACAACCAAATCGAAACGCTTTTCGCCTTCGTAGACAAATCCGGTGCTTTGGCCTGCTAGTCCAATGTTTACGACTTTATTGATATCGGCAATTGACAAACCGAACTGAGCAATAGCAGCACGATTGTATTCGATTACAATTTGAGGTAAGCCAGTAACGGGTTCAACATACACATTTTTGGTTCCATCAACAGTAGATGAAAGCTCACCTAGTTTCTGAGCGTATGCAGCTAGCGTGTCGATGTTTTCACCAAAAATTTTACAAACCACATCTTGCTTCGCACCCGTCATTAATTCGTTAAACCGCATTTGAACTGGGTATTGAAAACTCACTGTAATTCCAGGTACCTCAGAAATGGCAACAGTCATCTTCTCAGCTAACTCGTCGAAAGTTTCGGCAGATGTCCATTCACTTTTATCTTTGAGAATCACCATCATATCAGCTGCTTCCATAGGCATTGGATCGGTCGGGATTTCGCCGCTTCCAATTTTGGTCACCACTTTTAGCACTTCTGGAAAACGAGATTTGAGAATACCTGCAGCTTTTTGAGTGCTCTCGATTGTAGTAGATAAATTACTACCTGTTAGAACTCGAGTTTCAACAGCAAAATCACCCTCTTCAAGTGCAGGAATAAATTCTCCACCTAATTGGGAAAGAATAAAAAGGGAAACAGAAAACAATACGATAACACCTGTAATTATAGATTTTGGAATAACCAAAACCCGCTTTAATGCTTGCTGATAGTGCCTTTCAACCCAAGTCATCATCCGATCTGAAAAAGTTGGTTTATGACTTATGTTTTTACTCATCATCAAAGATGTCATCATAGGAACATAAGTGAGAGAAAGCAGAAAAGCACCTGTAAGGGCAAATGCTACCGTTTCGGCCATTGGCTTAAACATTTTACCTTCAATTCCTTGTAAACTAAGGATGGGCAGGTAAACGACGAGGATGATTACTTGACCGAAAACAGCACTATTCATCATTCTTCCAGCAGCGCTTTTAACTTCTTTATCCATCTGCTCTTTCGAGAATCGATTGATATTTAAAAAGGATTTACTGTGAGTAAGTTGATGTAGTACCGCTTCAACAATGATTACAGCTCCATCGACAATCAACCCGAAATCGAGCGCTCCAAAACTCATGAGGTTTCCACTTACCCCAAAAAGATTCATCATGATTACGGCAAACAGCATGGCTAGCGGAATGACTGAGGCAACGATAAATCCTGCTCGTAGATTTCCAAGGAAAAGAATGAGCACGAATAGTACGATTAGCGCACCTTCCATGAGGTTTGTTTCGACCGTTCCGATGGCATTGTTAACCATTTTAGTTCGATCGAGAAAGGGTTCGATAACCACACCTTCTGGCAATGACTTTTGAATTTGAGCAACGCGTTCTTTCACATCGTGAATTACTTCGCTGCTATTGGCGCCTTTGAGCATCATGACAATCGCTCCCGCCACTTCGCCTTGGTCGTTATAACACAAAGCACCATAACGAGTAGCACTTCCATATTGAACAGTAGCTACATCGCGAATTAGCAAAGGCGTTCCATTGCTTGTGTTTCGAATGAATGTGTTTTCGATATCCCGAATGCTACCAACTAAACCTTCGCTTCGGATATATTGAACCGTTGGACCTTTTTCGATATATGCACCACCCGTGTTTTGATTATTGTTTTCTAGCGCGGCAAAAATATCGTTAATGGTAATGTTGTTAGCCTTGAGTTTATTGGGCTCAACAGCTATTTCATATTGCTTGAGTTGTCCACCAAAACTACTTACATCCGCCACTCCTTTAACTCCTAAAAGTTGTCGCCGAACAATCCAGTCTTGAATAGTTCTCAAGTCCATTGCACTGTACTTGTGTTCGTAGCCTTTTTTGGGACGAACGATGTATTGGTATATTTCACCAAGTCCAGTGGTAACCGGACCGAGTGTGATAGAGCCTACACCTTTAGGAATTTCAGCTTGTACTTGAAGTAAACGTTCAGCAACTTGTTGTCTCGCCCAATAGACATCCACATCATCGTTAAATACGATTGTCACAAGTGAAAGACCAAAGCGGGAGAAGCTGCGTATTTCGTGCATTCCAGCAATATTGCTGTTTGCCAATTCGATGGGGAATGTCACGAGGCGTTCAATATCAGTTGCGCCAAGCGAAGGAGCAACAGCGATTACCTGAACTTGATTATTGGTGATATCAGGAACGGCATCAATGGGCAGTCGTGTAAATTCGTAACTGCCAAAACCAATCAAGGCTATGATGAAAAGCCCGATGATTAGCTTATTATTCACAGAAAATTCTATGATTTTATTGAGCATTATCAGTCGATAATTAGTGAATCAATGAGGGAAATTTGCTTCCTAAGTATGCTGCAATAGCATGTGTAGAAACATCAATAAGGAAGCAATTTAAAATGATAGGGGTGACGACAATTCGTCAACAACTCAGCCTAATTGAGGAGGTTGAAACACATACGAGACGTGATCTCGCGTTTCTTTTGTAATGTGTAATACAGGTTGAATAGGGTATTCGGCTAATTGAATAATTAATAATTCTGGATGATGAATTTCGGCCGTATAAGCTGATGTGAAAGCATGTTGAAAGGGCAGCTTACAATCATCTTTAGAATGATCTGTAGTATTGGAATAATGAAGAAATAGAAAATCTGAAAAGGATAATTGACCTTGTGATTCTTTCTCGTGGTGCTGATAATGTTCGATCAAATCAACCACTTTGGGTAATTCGTCCCAATCTGATCCCGGCATAAGACTACCGGCAAAAAAATAGAGTGATAATAACAGGGACAGAATTTTCACAGCACAAAAATAAGCAATGATTTGATTGTTATAACACCCTGAAGTATTTGATAATTGGCGAAAACAAATGGCTGTATTTTGTATTCTTGTAAATGGTTTTATTCATGAAAAAGCACATTCTATTTTTACTTCTCGGTTTTGTCTGTATCAATTTAAGCGCATCACCTGGAGATACCATCAGCCTTCAATCGCATACCAATG
>DAOOQW010000045.1:8382-13344 GCA_035388945.1 Flavobacteriales bacterium | reverse complement strand
CTTATTTCATCATTGGGATCTTTTTCATCATCTATGACAATTTCGGTCATAGCACCATTTTGCTCAGGATAAGGACTACAACTAAATAAACTCGAGAAAAAAACAAGAAAAATAGCCACCCGAATCAGTTGTACGGGCGACCATCCTAACTGCTTAAATTCTCTCGGTTTTACAACTATCTGAAGGCGTTTTACCTGGTCAACCCGAAAGTGCCCACATATCTTTTCACCTTCTTTTTTTCGAAACCATTTTTTGATTTCTTCATCATTCATCCGACTAAAATCGATAACAACTTTATCGCACGATTTGCAATGACGACCATTTTCTTGCGGAGTCATTTTATCCCAAGAAGCATGGCAAGGCTGAGGCACTTGAATTTGGATCGACATAAGAAACGGGTTAGTTCCGCCTTTATGCAAAGCAAAAAAAGGGGTTCACTTACTTGGTCATTTTTTAGTGAAATAACTCATTGTATGATTCTATTCATTTCTAAGTGTAATTCTTAACTATCGATTCTTCTATTCGAAAGCTATCATATCCTGAGAATTCCAATATTTTTCGCCATTTTCGGCCTGAAATTCCATCACTATGCGTGTACTATCTCTTTTATTGTCGTTTACTCTTTTCTCCGTTCGACTTCTCGCCGATGAAGGCATGTGGCTGCCTATGCTGTTGAAGCAACTCAACGAGAAGGACATGAAGAAAATGGGGATGAAAATCTCTGCTGAGGACATTTACAGTGTCAACAAATCGAGCATGAAAGATGGTGTGGTGCTTTTCGGACGCGGTTGTACGGGAGAAGTTATAAGTAAAGAAGGTTTGTTGCTAACTAATCACCATTGCGGTTTCGGACAAATTCAAGATCACTCAAGTTTAGATCACGATTATTTGAAAGATGGTTTCTGGGCAAAAAATCATGCAGATGAATTACCCAATCCTGGATTGACCGTAACGTTCATCATACGAATGGAAGATGTCACAGCCAAAATGATTGAGGGACTCGATAAAATCACGGACGAAAGTGAGCGGGAGAATCGCATTACTCAACGTTCGATGGAATTAGTCAAAGAAGCTGTTGCCAATACGCATTACGAAGCCTTGATTAAGCCGATGTACAATGGAAATGAGTATGTGCTTTTTGTGACAGAAGTATTTCGGGATGTTCGTTTGGTAGGCGCTCCACCACAATCAATTGGAAACTTCGGGAAAGACAGCGACAACTGGGTTTGGCCGCGCCATACTGCCGATTTTAGTTTATTCCGAATTTATGCCGGAAAGGATAATAAACCAGCCGATTATTCACCCGATAATGTTCCTTTTCAGCCTCGCTACCATTTCCCTATTTCTACCAGTGGAATTAAGGAAAACGATTTTACCATGGTGTATGGTTTTCCAGCTCGAACCAACGAATATTTAACTTCTAACGCGGTTGATCAAATAGTGAATTTGAGTAATCCTCTTAAGGTTGATCTTCGCGGACAACGTCTCGATGTGATGAATAAATACATGTCGGCCGATCGAGGTGTTTTTATCAAGTATGCCGATAAATATTCCGGTGTAAGTAATTACCATAAGAAATGGGCAGGTGAAGCTAAAGGTTTAATGCGAGCTCATGCGATTGATAAAAAGAAAGAGTTTGAATCTAAATTTCAGAGTAGGGTAGATGCAGATCCCAAATTCTCAGCGTATAAAAATCTACTCTCTGATTTTAATCGCGAGTATGCCACATTGAAAGATATTCAACCCGAATTAGACCTATATAACGAAGCTTTGCTCACTATCGAAATTCTTCGTTTCGCGAATGGTTTTCGAGAGCTGACAAACGGAAGTATAGATTTGAAATCTGAAAAAGGAAAGGAAATACTCGCTAATCAAAAGAAACGTGTAGCCGAATTCTTCAAAGATTACTATTCTCTACTCGATCGCGAAATCATGACTGCCATGCTGAAAAGTTATTACAGCAAATCGGTTAAGCCTGTCTCTCCCGATTTTATTGCTGGTCTGTCAGCACAAGCTACAACTAATGATGTAGAAGTGGTAACAACAATTGTGTTTGACTCCAGCTTCTTGGATGATGAACAAGCTGTTTCAAAACTGCTCGAAAATCCAGATTCTGCAGCTATCGCAAAATTGAAAGGTGATATCGCATACAAACTTGCCGTTTTCTACTTTGATCAGTATCGGAATGTGGTATTGAAAAACTACAACGGTGTTATGGCTCGCCTTATTCCCATGAATCGACTATACGTAAAAGCTCAACGGGAGGTCATTCCTGAAAAACGCTATTATCCTGATGCCAATCAATCACTTCGTGTTGCTTATGGGAAAACCGAAGGATATTCTCCAGCCGATGGGGTAAACTACACTTGGTTTACCACTGCCGATGGACTGCTTCAAAAAAGTAATTCGGGAGTGGTCGATTACAGTATTCCAGAACGCCTAAAAGATCTCATTCAGAAGAAAGATTTTGGTCCTTATGCCGATAAAGACGGACAATTACACACCTGTTTTGCAGCTTCCAATCACACCACTGGAGGAAACTCGGGTAGTCCGGTTTTTAATGCAAAAGGACAACTCATCGGAACGAATTTCGACCGTAACTGGGAAGGAACCATGAGTGATGTGTATTACGATATCAATCAAGTTCGAAACATCACGGCTGATATTCGTTATACATTATTCATCATAGACAAATTTGCAGGTGCGACTCATCTGGTAAATGAAATGACTATCATACACTAATCTGTTTTTGGGAATCGAGATAGAAGGATAACTCATGATAGCTTAGTGCTCCATTGAAGTAATCCACTATGGGTTTTCTCTTACCAGTATAACCAAGAACATTTACTGCTTTTTCAATTTGCTTTCGTTTTTCGGAACACAGGAAAGCTTCCTGTTCTAACGGATACTCTGCTTGGATTAAGATTCCAGCATGCTGGAAAATGGTACTTAAACTGAGTGCTCGTTGTACAGCAACATCCTCCGGTGATTTACCTTCTCTCAATAAAAGCCAAGTTTGCAGCAAGCTTTCATTTGGTAAACTATATCCTTGATTACGATACCACTGAGCTATTTCCAAGAAAAAGTACTTGCCATATTTCCGAAACTTATTCTCACTCATTCCATGTACCTGACATATTCCCGGCAATTGATCCGGTCTCAATTCCGACATCTCCTTTAACGTGCTTTCATGAAAGATGATGTACGCAGGTAATTTCTCTTGACGAGCTAGTTGTAACCTTACTTGCCTTAAATGTTCGAGCAAACCCTGCAGATTAGGTTGTTTAACTTCTGATTCAGCAAGGTGTTGATTAGTATTCCTAGCTCGACATCGATCACAATTGCCACATTCTCTGGGATAAGCTTCATGGAAGTAATTCAACAGAGCTTTCCTGCGACAAGCTGTTCCTTCGGTGTAATGTTTCAATAATCTCAACTTCTCCAAATTCAGCTCAACTTGTCCACTTTCTAAAGCATACTTGCGTTGTAATCGAAAATCAGAATGATGATAATATAAGAGCGTTTCAGCAGGCAAGCCATCTCGACCTGCACGCCCGATTTCCTGGTAGTAACTTTCAACACTTCTGGGTAAGTTGTAATGAATTACATAGCGTACATCCGATTTATCAATGCCCATCCCAAAGGCAATCGTAGCACATATCACTTGCGTTCGATCATACAAAAAATTCTCCTGTACTCGCACACGATCTGGATACACCATTCCAGCATGATAATGTTCACTTCGGATGCCTTGCCTATTCAGGAAATGGGATAACATCTCCGTCTTTTTCCGACTACTGCAGTAAATGATTCCACATTGATTTCTTCGTTTCCGAATGAAAGCCAGTATTTCCTTATCCTGTATGTCTTTGGACATATCTCCTCGAACATCTAAAGATAAATTTGGACGATCAAATGATGCTATAAACTGTCTAGCATTGCGAAGTTTCAATTGCTCAACAATGTCTTTTCGTGTGCTTAAATCGGCAGTGGCAGTTAGTGCTATTATCGGCACATCCGGATATAGTTCTTTCAATCCATTTAATCGCGTGTATTCCGGACGAAAATCATGTCCCCAACTCGATATACAATGCGCTTCATCCACTGCAAATAGTGACCAATGTATTTCCGACATAAAACTGTTCTTCAGTACCTGCAAGCGTTCTGGAGAAATATACAGCAGTTTGAGTTTTCCGTTTTTGCAGAATTCAATTATGTCAAATTCCTCCTCAGGTGACGTGCCGCTATTCCATGTAGCCGCTTGAATTCCATTTGCTTTCAATGCATCAACTTGGTCTTTCATCAATGACAGTAATGGTGAAATAACCAATGCCGTTCCTGCTTTCATCAAAGCTGGAACTTGAAAGCATACCGATTTCCCTCCGCCTGTTGGCATTAAAACCAAACAATCAGTATTACTTAAAACCTGAGAAATGATCTCCTCTTGAAGAGGTCTAAATTCGGAATACCCGAAATAACGTTGCAGAACCGCTTCTGCTGTTTCTTGAATTTGGGCTGTTGACATACATCGTGTAATGATTGTTTCGAAGCCCGGAACGAATCACAATATTACTCGAGTCTTTTTTATGACAGCTTTTTGAAGTGCCACGAATATTTGGGCAAATCCTGAAATTCCTGAAATAATTATCAACCTTCTTGTTGAAAACGGCCGTCTACCATGACCAACCTACGATCGGCCATACGAGCCAGATCTTCATTATGGGTTACTAAAACAATGGTTTGTCCAAGATCTTTACGCAATTGAAAAAATAACTCGTGCAGTTCACGCGCATTTTTCGAATCTAGGTTTCCACTTGGTTCATCAGCTAACAACAATTTAGGCTTATTCATCAGTGCTCGCGCTACGGCTACACGTTGTTGTTCGCCTCCCGATAAAGTCGATGGTTTAGAATCCATTCGATCTTTCAATCCTAATTGATCTAAAAGTTCTTTCGCTCTAAT
>DAOOQW010000045.1:0-8282 GCA_035388945.1 Flavobacteriales bacterium | reverse complement strand
TAGAATCCATTCGATCTTTCAATCCTAATTGATCTAAAAGTTCTTTCGCTCTAATTTCTAATTCTGAACGAGAAGTGCCAGCTATCATTCCCGGTATCATCACATTCTCAAGGGATGAAAATTCAGGTAATAATTGGTGAAACTGGAATATGAATCCAATCTGCTGATTCCGAAACGCAGAAAGTTTCCGATCGTTTAATAAGGTAGGCTTCTCCCCATCAAAATCTAATTCACCTCCGTCGGGGCGTTCTAGGGTGCCTAAAATTTGGAGGAAAGTTGTCTTGCCAGCACCTGAGGCACCAACGATAGAGACAACTTCCCCCCGTTCAATTTCAAGATCTACTCCTTTGAGAACTTGTAGTTCACCAAAAGATTTAGTAATCGATTTAGCTTTTATCATTGCCGGTAAACAAATCGGCCAGCATTTGCAATCGTTCTTTCCAAAACGAACGTGCTTCTTCTGACTTATCTGAGTCGGCTAATTTAGTATGTTGTAACGTTACCTGACATTTTCCAGCGCTCTTTCCGTTAAAATTGGCTAACAATATTTCCCCATTAGCTAATTGAAAACGAATGTTCTTCCCCGGATTGTACTTGATAAGTTGCAAATCAGCAAGTAAATGAAGCTCTCGGAGGTTTTTCTCGGTGAAGTAACTCTCCAAAACATGAAGTCCTACTGGATACGTTCGGGTTACTGTAATTTCATAACCGTCGGTGTAAATACTACCAGCATCTGAAGCTTGTAACATGAAGTATCTAAGACTGATCATTTCTGCATCAGCCTCATCCATCATGTAATTGGTAGATAAGAAGTGTATTAACTTCTGTTTAGTTGGAGGTTGAATTTTTTGGGCACGGAGAATGTCCATCCACATTTGCATCGTTTTCCCCAAGATGCGTTGTGAAATACTGGAAATTTCCTGTGCCGAGATGGTAGATTCTCGGAACATAGATATTGGTGGTTTGTGAAACACTAATGTAGCCCCAAACGTGTGTTGGTAAATAATAGTTACATGAAAATAGTATTCACACCTAAATGTTAGCAACTAGGTAGTAATACCCAGATAAAAAAAGAGCTACAGATTCCTGTTTCTTGCTTCATTAAAACGACTACTTTTGCCAGCAAATTCAAGCTCACATGAACATTCACGAATACCAGGGTAAATCTATTCTTAAACGCTTTGGCGTTGGTATTCAGGAGGGTATAGTTGCCGAAACTCCTGAGGAAGCGGTCGAAGCCGCAAAATTACTGCAACAACAAACCGGTACAGGTTGGTGGGTTATCAAAGCCCAAATCCATGCTGGTGGTCGCGGTAAAGGTGGTGGAGTGAAACTTGCCAAAAATTTAGACGAAGTTCGATCTATCTCTGACCAGATTCTTGGAATGACGCTCGTAACTCCTCAAACAGGTCCAGAAGGGAAGTTCGTTCGTAAGGTGTTAATCGCACAGGACGTTTATTATCCAGGTCCAGAGCCTACCAAGGAATTCTATATGAGTGTGCTACTTGATCGTCAAACGGGTCGTAACATCATCATATATACGACCGAAGGTGGTATGGATATCGAAGAAGTGGCTCATAGCACTCCGGAGAAAATCCTAAAAGAAGAAATCGATCCTCGCGTTGGCTTGCAAGGTTTTCAAGCAAGAAAAATTGCTTATAACCTTGGACTTTCAGGTGAAGCCAATAAGCAAATGGTGAAGTTTGTTACCTCACTTTATAAAGCTTACGATTCTATTGATGCTTCACAGTTTGAGATTAATCCAGTGTTGAAAACGTCCGACAGCAAAATCATCGCTGTGGATGCAAAAGTGAATCTCGACGAAAACGGATTGTTCCGTCACCCCGACATTCTCGAAATGCGCGATACAACCGAAGAAGATCCAACAGAAGTAGAAGCAGGTGAACACAACCTGAACTATGTGAAATTGGATGGAAACATTGGTTGCATGGTGAATGGTGCTGGTTTAGCAATGGCTACGATGGATATCATCAAATTAGCTGGAGGCGATCCTGCTAACTTCCTTGATGTTGGTGGAACTGCCGATGCTGCTCGTGTAGAACAAGCTTTCCGTATCATCCTAAAAGATGAAAATGTAAAAGCTATTCTGGTGAATATTTTCGGTGGAATTGTTCGTTGCGACCGCGTTGCTCAAGGTATTGTTGATGCATACAAAAACATCGGAGAAATTCGTGTTCCAATCATTGTTCGACTTCAGGGTACTAATGCCGTGGAAGCGAAAAAAATCATCGATGATTCTGGACTACGCGTTAAATCAGCAATCCTTCTTCAAGAAGCTGCCGATAGCGTGAAAGAAGTTCTTTCCTAATCTGTAAAATTTACCCAGAAAGGCGCCCTTGTGCGCCTTTTTTAGTTTCTACTAGGCGATTTCTTTGGTAACTTGCCACTTCAAACCATCACATGAAGCGAATTCTATTTTTACTCTTTTTCGGACTTTTACTCAATCTTGTAAATGCCCAGTCGAATAACATTCCCGGAGAATTTCTAGTTCAACTTAAAGGGAAACATTCTGCGGCTCTAATTGAACGCAACATGGCTATCAATCATCCTGAATGGGAAATGAAAGCCACTCGTCTTTTATCGGCTCGTTTTCATATTTGGCTTTTTACCAGTTTGCCTGGGGATGATGCTGAAAAATTAAGCTACTTAAGTAAAGATTCGAAAGTAGTTTTAGCTCAACATAATCACCAAGTTCAACTTCGTTCTACCGTTCCTAATGATCCATCCTTCACCCAACAATGGGCATTAAATAATACAGCTCAATCAGGCGGTACTGCCGGAGCCGACATTCAGGCTGAAGATGCTTGGGATATCACTACCGGTGGATTAACTACTTCGGGTGATACCATTGTTGTGGCAGTTATTGATGGTGGTTTTCAATTGAATCATCCAGATTTAGTGCAGAATATCTTCGTTAATCGTTTAGAAATCCCTGGGAATTCGATAGATGATGATGGGAATGGTTATGTAGATGATGTAAATGGTTGGAATGCATACGACGACAATGGAACAATTCCATCCGACCAACACGGGACACACGTTTCGGGTATTATCGGGGCAAGAGGTAATAATAATATAGGTATTGCTGGTGTAAACTGGGCTGCTAAAATCCTACCTATTGCTGGTTCTTCTGGCGATGAAGCAACAGTTGTAGCTGCTTATGCTTATGCTGCCGAAATGCGTATTCGTTACAACGAGTCAAACGGTCTGGAAGGTGCTTATGTCGTTTCTACGAATGCGTCTTTCGGTGTTGACCAAGGCGATCCTGCTGATTATCCCATTTGGTGTTCATTTTACGACACGCTTGGTACTTACGGAATCTTAAATGCTGGCGCAACTGCCAATGCAAACTTTAACATCGATCAAACGGGTGATATTCCTACAGCTTGCGTTTCTCAATTCCTCATTGCTGTTACGAATTCTACTAATGCAGATGTAAAATATAACAGTGCTGGTTATGGTGTTGTTTCTATAGATATCGCATCACCCGGAACAGCTATCTATTCAACGGTTACCAACTCAAATTATGGGAATTTGACCGGAACTTCCATGGCAACTCCTCATGTTGCAGGTGCGATTGGTTTAATGTATGGTGCAGCATGTGAAGAATTAATTGCTGAATCCAAATCCAACCCAGCCTCTGTCGCACTTGCCATGCGTAATTATTTACTCGATGGTGCAGAACAACTTAGCTCTTTAAATAATCTAGTAGATGGTAGTCGCCGCTTGAATTTGTTAGGCGCGCTTCAACAAGTTCAATCCTATATCTGCGATCCAACAGCACCACCTTCTGCCAACTTCTCTGCCCCAGCTCCATCACGTAATGGTTGTCCGGGTCTTTCTGTAACATTCCTCAATCAATCAAGTGCTAATGCGAACAGTTATAGCTGGGAATTCCCTGGAGGAAATCCAGCAACTTCTACTGAAGAAAATCCAGTTGTAGTCTATAATTCTGTAGGAGTTTTTCCTGTTCAACTAATTGCAAACAATGATTTCGGTGCTGATACGATTCAATTTCCAAACTATGTAGATGTAAATACATCCGGTACCCGATTCGTATTAAATGAAACATTCGATGCCGCTACATTTACCGAAGCTGGTTGGTCAACCGTTAATCCCGATAATGCTAGTACTTGGATATTAGCTACTGTTGGAGGTTCATCACCCGGAACACAAGCGGCTGAAATTCCAATCTTCGCAAACCAAGCTGCAATCGGACAACGTGACGGATTAATTAGTCCCGAACTATCATTACTTGAAACCAGTTCTAATTCCCTGTATTTCGAACATGCACATCGTCGCCGAGTTACTTCCGTTCGCGATTCATTAATCTTAGCTGTTTCAACCGATCAAGGTGCAAACTGGACGCGCATTGCAGCTTATGCAGAAAGTGGTCAGGGATCATTTGCAACCGGAAATTTAACTACCTCCAATTTTGTCCCAACTGCCAATATTAACTGGTGTACAGCTTCAACCACCGGGCCTGATTGCTTCACTCTAGATATTTCTGCTTGGGATGGCGCTCCTTCATTTTTAGTGAAGTTTGAAGCCTATAACGCAGGTGGAAATAACATCTTTATTGATAATGTGAAAGTTTCTGGAATCTGTTCAAACCCAGTAATTGTTCAACCACAAGCTGCTTTCGCCATCAATACTGATCCAACTTGTACCAATCAGCCTATTCAGTTTACTAATTCAAGTACTGATGCTACTTCATATTCTTGGAGTTTTCCGGGAGCTTTTCCATCAACATCCACAGAAATAAGTCCAACAGTTTTATATGCAGCTGCAGGTACTTACTCAGTTCAACTTATTGCTTCCAATAGTCAGTATTCCGATACGCTCGACATGCAATCGTTTGTTACCGTTCAAGAATCTCCAGCCCCACCTCTTTTGACTTTTGGTTCTGAAACAATATCGACCGCTGCTGTTGGTTCGTTTCAGTGGTTATTTAATGGTGTAGTAATTCCTAATGCAACAACTTCACAATTGACTCCTACCCAAAGTGGTGATTATACCTGTGTCGTGACTTCTCCTAACGGCTGTTCTGCTTCAAGTACCATGAACATTATTATTGATGGATTGGAACAACTAGCCAATTCGAATCTGAGTATTTATCCAAATCCGGTGGAACACGATTTAACAATCAAGTTGAATTCACCCGAAACGGCACTGTGTACTTTATTCGATGCCTCAGGGCGTAAACTCATTTCTAGCACCGTTGTTTCTTCTGGAATAATCGATATGAAAGAGTATCCGGCAGGAGTTTACATACTTTCTGTTATTGTAAACGGACAACAATCTCATCACAAAATCATTCACACAAGCGCTTTAGCACATTGAAAAAGATACTCGTAGCCAACCGGGGCGAAATTGCCCTGCGTGTCATGCGTTCGGCACGCGAAATGGGAATTCAAACAGTAGCGGTTTTCTCCGAAGCCGATCGTAATTCACCTCATGTGCGTTATGCCGATGAAGCAGTCTGCATTGGTCCTGCAGCTTCTAGTCAATCCTATTTACGGGGTGATAAAATCTTAGAAGTTTGTCGTGAATTAGGTGTGGATGGCATTCATCCCGGTTACGGATTTCTTTCCGAAAATGCTGGTTTTGCTCGTGCGGTGAAAGAAGCTGGAATCACTTTTATTGGACCATCACCCGAAGCAATGGAAATGATGGGTTCTAAACTAGCTGCTAAAGCTGCTGCTAAAGCCTACAATATTCCTCTTGTTCCGGGAACCGAAGAAGCTATTTCGGATGTAGATGCCGCACGTAAAATTGCTGAAGAAATCGGATTCCCAATCTTGATCAAAGCCTCTGCTGGTGGTGGAGGAAAAGGAATGCGTATCGTTGAAAATAGTGGTGAATTCAACGAGCAATTGCAATTGGCTATTTCTGAAGCAACTTCTGCTTTTGGAGATGGTTCAGTATTTATCGAACGTTTCGTGACATCTCCTCGTCACATCGAAATTCAGGTAATGTCCGATACACATGGAAACTGTGTGTATTTATTCGAACGAGAATGTAGCATCCAACGTCGCCATCAAAAGGTAATCGAAGAAGCACCATCCGCTATTTTAAGTCCTGAATTACGTAAAGCCATGGGCGAATGTGCCGTTCTGGTAGCTAAGGCTTGCGATTATGTGGGAGCTGGTACAGTTGAGTTTTTAGTTGATGATAAACTCAATTTCTACTTCCTCGAAATGAATACCCGATTACAGGTTGAACATCCGGTAACTGAATTAATCTCTGGGAAAGATTTAGTCAAAGAACAAATTCGAGTTGCTCGCGGGGAGAAATTAAGTTTCACGCAAGATGAGTTAACGATAAATGGACATGCGCTCGAAATTCGCGTGTATGCCGAAGATCCAGCAAATAACTTCCTACCTGATATTGGAAATCTTTCTGTTTATCAGCTTCCAATAGGTAACGGAGTGCGCGTAGATGGCGGATTTGAGGAAGGAATGGATATTCCAATCTACTACGATCCGATGATTAGCAAACTAATCGTTCATGCTGAGAATCGCGAAGCTGCTATTGCTAAAATGATTCGCGCCATTGATGATTATCAAATTGCCGGAATCGAAACCACGCTTTCATTTTGCCGCTTTGCGCTTCAACACGAAGCCTTTGTATCTGGGAATTTCGATACCAATTTCGTGAAGCATTATTTCAAACCTGAATTGCTCGAACGTCCAGCAACTGAAGATGAACTCGAAATAGCAGCTTTGTTTGCCGCTTGGGATCGTACCCAACAAATTAGCGCAACTCCAGCAATTGCTCCTCAAGCAACAACGAGTAAATCGGCCTGGAAAGAACGTCGCTACAACTAATGGGAGTTCGGATTGATAAATACCTCTGGGCGGTTCGGATTTTCAAGACCCGTTCCATGGCTATTGATGCAATCAAAGGTGGAAAAGTAAAGCTCGAAGGCGATAACGTTAAACCTGCCCGCGATGTGAAGGAAGGGGAGACGTATACCATTCAACTTTCCCAAATTCAGAAAACTATTCGGGTAAAAGCACTACTCGAAAACCGTGTAGCTGCCAAAGATGTGAATCTATACATGGAAGATCTCACACCCGAATCCGAATACAAAAGCATCGATCGGATGAAGGAAACTCGCTTCGTCTGGCGTGATCGAGGTACCGGTCGCCCCACTAAAAAAGAACGCCGCGATATTGAAGAGTGGTTTGACGAAGATTCGGAGAAGAAAGTGGAATGATTTACGATTTACGATATACGATATACGAATTACGAAATACGAATTACGAATTACGATTTACGATTTACGATTTTTGAAACATACTAACTAGCTTCCTTTGACAGGCTCAACAAGCGATTCAAGTTTAACGTGAAGCTCATTTTCAAATTTTCAAATCTTCAAATTTTCAAATCAAAATCATTTAGAAGACTAACCAAGTAGCTCCAGTCTGACGAAATCTAAACAGCACATCAGCACACTAGCATATCAGCACATTAATCAAAGCTTGCTTCGACAGGCTCAGCAAGCGGAACGAAATCTAAACAACACGCTTCGACAAAAGCACAGCGCTCTACATCACGCTCCTTGAGCTTGTCGAAAGGAGCACATCAGCAAACTAACACACCAGCACATCAAAAAGTGTCTTATTAACACGCTTATTGCTCAATTGTCGGGTATTTCAACATTGTCGTGTATAAAACTTCAGAAAAAATCTAATTCGTTTACATAATAGTTATAGTTCGAGCGTTATCTTTGCATAAAATGCAAAAGCCATGACTGAGCAAGAGCTGCAAGAAACTTTCGACGAGCAAGGACATCATATCAGTCCGGTATTGCCAACTTCCGTGATTAATTACCTAATCGACATCGACGGAACCATTTGCGACGATGTGCCGAATGAAGAACCTGAACGTATGGTTACTGCTGAGCCGTACCCAGATGCTTTGGAAACGCTCAATAAATGGTACGACGAAGGTCATATCATCACGTTTTTTACTTCACGCACCGAAGATTTACGCGACATTACCGAAGAATGGCTCAATCGTCACGGATTTAAATATCACGGAATTTTGTTGGGTAAACCACGTGGCGGAAACTACCATTGGATCGATAATCACATCGTTCGCGGAACACGATTCAAAGGCAAGTTTACCGAGATGGAAACTGTTATGAAGGAAATTCTGGTATTTAAGAAGTAATTACTTCTTTTCCAGTTTTTTCCAATCTTCCTGCAAAGCAACTTTCGGATCAAAAAGGGGATTGTTACTCAATATATACG
>DAOOQW010000044.1:0-13547 GCA_035388945.1 Flavobacteriales bacterium | reverse complement strand
GAATTTTATCGACAAATTCCGACTCACGACTACCAGCATTAACGATTTGTGTTTCCATCTTGGTGCGATAGTCATACACATATCGTTTATGCTGGTAGTCGTGAGTCGGAATTTGTCGATAAAATTCACGGTTTGAGCTACGAAGAAATCGCTCGTCGTGGTGGTGGAATTTTGAATTCTGCACGTCGCTTACAGGCAACATACGAAGATGATCTTTTCGAACAGGCTTTAACACGAGCTATCGAAATTCAAGGATATGGAACCGGTGCTGTGGAGATAAAAAGTGGTTATGGACTTACGGTCGACGATGAATTAAAAATGCTACGTGTCATTCGACGATTACGAGAAGCTACAGATTTAACCATTCGAGCCACATTCTTAGGTGCACATGCACTTCCTACCGAATACAAAGAAAATCGTTCAGCCTACATCGATCTGATTGTAGAGAAAATGTTACCGAAAGTTGTTTCCGAAGGTTTAGCCGATTTCGTTGATGTGTTTTGCGATAAAGGCTTCTTCACCGTCGACGAAACCGATCGCATTTTAGGAGCTGCCAATCGACTTGGGCTTCGTGCTAAAATCCATGCAAACGAGCTTGATTATTCGGGAGGAATTCAAGTAGGAGTAAAACATGGAGCATTAAGTGTGGATCATTTAGAATTTACTGGTGAAGAAGAAATGGAAGTATTGCTCAATAGTGGCACAATGCCTACTCTGCTCCCATCCACAGCATTCTTCTTAAAAATAAAACAACCACCTGCTCGTGAAATGATTGCAGCTGGTTTACCTATCGCATTAGCAACCGATTACAATCCGGGTTCATCTCCTTCGGGACGAATGCAATTTGTGCTCAGCTTAGCTTGTATCAACTTACGTATGACGCCCGAAGAAGCTATCAATGCTGCAACAATCAATTCGGCCTATGCTATGGGATTGCACGAAACGCATGGCAGCATCACACCGGGAAAAGTAGCGAACCTCTTTATCACATCTAAAATACCATCGTTTGCTTTTCTACCCTACGCCTTTGGAACCGACTTGGTGAAAACAGTGATTCTAAATGGTGTGGCGCAATAATTTGCTGTCATTTTACATTCATAAGAAAACTTCTTCGTATGAAATTCATTTGCACAGTAATAGCGAGTATTCTCTTTATAAATCTTCATTCCCAGGAATTACCAGCTATCAAGGTCACAGGTGTAGCAAACATGGAAGTAACACCCGACATAGCCGTTTTTAAACTTCACTTGAATGCACGGAACAAATCAGAAAGTTTGAGTATTCAAGATTTAACGGTCGTTTCGAATAACGTTTTAACAAAACTTAAAGAGCTTGGTTATCCCGAAAAGGAAATCACATTAAACGACTATTCGGTTGTAGCCAATTATGAGTATGTAGGCGATAAAGCAAAACGTAACGGATATCGAGCCACTCAAAATCTGACCGTTAAAACACGTTTGAGTAAAGAAATCATTCTAAAAACATTGAAAGCATTTTCAACCGAAGATGCTCGTCAAACGTATATTACCTACAACTCTGTTTGTTCCGATAGTTTGCAAAAAGCAGTAGAGAAAAAACTCATCGAACATGCAATTACAGATGCATCCGAAAAGGCAACCATCATTGCAACTTCATTAAAAGTTAAGCTCGCTCAAGTGCAGCAAGTTTTTTATGAGGTAAATGAAGGATATGGCTCAGGAAACGGAGCAGGAGGAGTTGATTATTATGCTACTAGCTCAGGGAAATCGATGAATGAAATGGAACTTGTCAACGAAACCTACTTCACCATCGAAAAAGAAACGTTTATCAAATCGGTTCGAATCGATTTTGGTATCGAACAAAATAAGCCTTAATCGATTAGAACCAGTCTATTTCTCCATGTGAGAAGCGTCTTTCTTCACCCTCGGTTGTTTTCAATACTAGTTTCCCTTGCTCATCTACATTTACTATTTCGGCAGGGAAATCTTCACTATTAAATTTAAACGGATAAACTTCACCTCGTTTCCATAACAAGGAATCGTATTCTTCTTCTAACAAGGCTTTGTGGCTTGAGCTAAATCGAAAATAATACACTTCCATTTGCTTGCTCAAAAGCATCATGACATCATCTAAAACAAGCTGTGTTTCAAGCTCCATCGCTAATGAAACTGGATTCCCACTATCATCTGGAAAAACTGTCTGATTGACATTGATTCCAATCCCCGCCAGACAACTGACAATCTGGCTTCCCTTGACCGCCGTTTCGACTAAGATACCTGCCAACTTTCTATTCTCAAGAAAAATATCATTCGGCCATTTAATGCGAATAAAAGATCCAGGACTAATGAGTTCGACCGTTCTAGCTACAGCAATTGCAATTGTCTTATTTAGCAGAAATTGGTCAGCAATCCTCAATGATAATGGGCGAAGTATATACGTTAACGTGAGATTTTTGCCCGGCTCAGCATACCATGTTTTTCCACGTTGTCCCCGTCCACCCGTTTGTTCTTTTGCTACAACAAGCGTCCCTTCTGGAGCATTTTGCTCAAGCAAACTGGCAGCAAAGTTGTTAGTCGACGCGCAGCTGTCCAACCGGATCAGGTTACGGCCCATAAATAATAGTTCCATCATCGGCAGAAATACTAAATTTGTCGCAACAATCAAGCATCTGAATGAAAAAGAAGGCAGCATCTATTGCCACTGACTCCGCTGAAGCACTGATCGACCCGATCATCAAAGGAATCGAAGAAAAGAAAGGTAAAAACATCCAGGTCTTCGATCTGCGGCAGACAGGACATTCGGTCTGCGATTTTTTTGTCATCTGTAATGCCGATTCAGGCACTCAGGTAGATGCAATCGCATACTCGGTAGAACATGAAGTTAAAGTTGCAACAGGAGAATCTCCTTGGCGTAGCGAAGGTTTCGAAAATCAAGAATGGATATTGATCGACTACGTGAATGTGGTTGTGCATGTATTCCAGACTTCTATTCGAGATTTCTACAAAATCGAACGACTTTGGGCAGATGCTATTGTCCGAGTTATCCCTGAATCTGTTGCCTGATAAACTTATCTGTGATAATCGTGTTCTTTTTCAACATGCAATCACGCTTTGAATTTTCCAATGGCTGAACAACCTCAAAATAATACTCCGGGTACACCCAAAAACTCCGGCAATCGTAGACTTTTTCCTCAATCTGGTAAACCCAAGCCTTCTAGTGGAGGCGGATCCAATTTTTATTGGATTTATGGGATAATCACTTTGCTATTTATTGGTTCCTATTTCTATAATGTTGGAACCAACACACGTGAAATCAAAACCAAAGAATTCACTGAAATGCTCGGTGCAGCTGATGTGAAGGAAATAACGGTGGTGAATAAAGAATATGCTGAGATAACAATCAAGAAAGAAAAGCTTAGCAAACCCGAATATAAAAACCTCAAATCGCCCAATATGTCGGCTTCTTTAGAAAAAGGGCCACATTACAATTACACCATTGGATCGGTTGAGGATTTAAATAAAATCATCGATACTGCTCAAGTTAGCGTTGCTCCTGAACTCCGAATTCATCCTAGTTACGAGAGTCGTAAAAACTGGTCCGGTGAAATCATTAGTTGGGTGATTTTACTTGGTGTCGTATTCCTATTTTGGATGCTACTTATTCGTAGAATGGGCGGCGGCGGCGGCGGCGGACAAATTTTCAATATTGGAAAAAGTCGCGCTCAGCTGTTTGATAAAGACACACATGTTACCGTTACATTCGACAATGTGGCAGGTTTAGATGAAGCAAAAGTTGAGATTCGTGAGATTGTTGACTTCCTTAAAAACCCTAAAAAATACACCATTTTAGGAGGTAAAATTCCTCGTGGTGCTTTATTAGTTGGCCCTCCGGGAACGGGTAAAACCTTATTGGCTAAAGCTGTTGCAGGAGAAGCTCAAGTACCGTTTTTCTCCCTTTCGGGTTCCGATTTCGTGGAAATGTTTGTGGGAGTTGGTGCTAGTCGTGTACGTGATCTTTTCAAACAAGCGAAAGAGAAAGCGCCTGCCATCATATTTATTGATGAGATTGATGCGATTGGTCGTGCACGTGGTAAAAATCCAATGGCTGGAGCAAACGATGAACGTGAAAATACGCTTAATCAGTTGCTTACAGAGATGGATGGTTTCGGAACCAATAATGGTGTAATCATTTTGGCAGCAACTAACCGTGCCGATATTTTGGACCGTGCCTTACTTCGTCCGGGACGTTTCGATCGCCAGATTTATGTGGAACTTCCTGATTTAAATGGTCGTCGCGAAATATTCAAAGTGCATTTGAAGCCGATTAAGACGGATCAAAGTTTAGACATCGAATTCTTAGCTCGCCAAACACCTGGATTCTCGGGTGCTGATATCGCAAACGTTTGTAACGAAGCGGCTTTGATTGCAGCTCGTAAAAACAAAGATGTGGTTGGCAAGCAAGATTTCTTAGATGCAGTAGATCGTATCATTGGAGGTTTGGAGAAAAAGAACAAGATAATATCAATGGACGAGAAGCGCGTAATTGCCTTCCACGAAGCCGGACATGCATCGGTAAGTTGGTTGTTAGAACACGCTTCACCACTTGTGAAAGTTACAATTGTACCACGTGGTCAATCTTTAGGTGCTGCATGGTATCTTCCTGAAGAGCGCTCGATTACTACGTTTGAGCAATTGTTGGATGAAATGTGCGCCGCATTAGGTGGTCGTGCAGCTGAAGAAGTGACATTTGGAAAAATCTCTACCGGAGCACTTAGCGATTTAGAAAAAATCACCAAACAAGCATATGCAATGGTGACTATTTATGGTTTGAACGATAAAATCGGAAACATAAGTTTCTATGATTCATCCGGACAATCAGAATATAGCTTCAACCGTCCATACAGCGAAAAAACTGCTGAAACGATCGATCAGGAAGTGAAGAAGTTGATTGATATGGCATATGAACGTACCAAGAAGATCCTTCAGGAAAACAAAACTAAATTGGATTCTTTAGCTACAATCCTTTTAGAACGTGAGGTTATTTTCCGTGAAGATTTAGAAGAGATTTTTGGAAAACGTATCTGGGATAAAGATGATGAAAGTGCTAGTTCAGATATTTCTCGTTCATACAAAGATCAGTTAAAAGACAATCAGGACATTGCAGCAGCTAATGCAGCAAAAGAAAAATCGGAAGAGAAAATTGAACCGAGTAATTTATCAAAACCCGATACCTCAACTGTTTCAAAAGAAGAAGAAGCTAGAACTAATCCTTCGGAGGAAGCATAATCACTTATTATATTTTTTTCATGAAAGGACAGCTTAGGTTGTCCTTTCGTGTTTTATAGGATTAATGTAATTTGCAGCATGGAGAATCAATGGACAGTAATTGCAAGCGACACGAATGTATCTCGTTTGTACATGTTACTCAATTTAATGGAGCAAAAAGACATTCCTGCCCAGATTCTAAATAAAGTAGATTCGGTATATCCAAGTATTGGCGAAGCAGAATTGTATGTGGATGCAGCATTTCGTTTGAAAGCGCTTCAAATTATACATGAAGCTCAGAATGAATCACCTGATACTTTTCAAGATTAATGTAGCATTATGGCTTTATCGAATCATCAAACCCGTGTTATAACTGGAGCTATTTTCGGGATAGTTTTAATTGGTGGAATACTTTTATCCGAATATGCACTTACAAGCATAGCTTTATTCATATTACTTGTTGGGTGTTTTGAGTTTAATCGACTTGTTCATGCTTTGTCTATTAATACAAACCGGGCATTCTTATACCTAGCTAATATTCTTGTATTTGCAGCTTGCATCTATTTCTCCATGACTCAACATTCAATTGGATTAGTTGAGCATGATACATTTCTATTCTTATCTATTTTTATTGGATTACTATTTCTCCTTTTTGCGTGGGAGTTGTTTCGTGGTATTCCCAAACCACTAGAAAATTTAGCAAGCTCTATTCTAAGTCTTATTTATCTTGGAGTACCATGTGGCTTATTAGTTAGCTGCTCAATTGGAAACGATGGCAACTATTTACCTTGGAATGTTTTGTACCTGTTTTTCTTTATGTGGGCTTCTGATACAGGTGCCTATTTTACTGGAAGGGCATTTGGAAAACACAAGCTTTTCGAACGACTATCACCTAAAAAAACGATTGAGGGTTTTATTGGTGGAATAGTTACTGCCATGTTAGTTGGTATTGCTGCCTACTACTTTTTAGGAGGAGCTTCTCTACCAATGTGGATGCTTATTGGAGGTGTTTTATCTGTTACAGGTTCTATGGGTGACTTATTTGAGTCGATGTTAAAGCGACAAGCTAACATCAAAGATTCAGGCACCATTTTACCTGGACATGGTGGAATCTTAGATCGATTCGATTCCACACTATTATCTGCGCCAATCTATTGGGTACTTCTACATTTTATACAGTCCTAATACTAGAAAAATCTGTTTGTTCGGTTTATTCCGTTTCTATCAGTAAAATACTCCAAAAGGAGTATATGAAAACAAAATTTAAGCACTTACTTTTCTCAGGTGTAATTTGCCGTCTTGTTACACAGGGTGGTTTGTGATCCCAGTATTTAAGAGTGGTATTCGGTCCGGTTTTTACTGGACCGTTTTTTTATCCTATTCTGAAATCGGTTCATCCTTCAAATAAGTTGCTTCGTCGGAATTCTATATGTAGGATTGTCTATTCCAAAGACTTTTGCCTTCAATTCTACAAGCATATGAAAACAAACATTTTTGAAGGTCGCTTCATTCGTATCAATAAAAACATTCTACTAGTCCAGTTTACTATCATTCTGGCTTCATTGTTTAGTCTATCAACTAAAGTAACTGCTCAAGAACTCACTCAGACAATTCGGGGAACAGTGAGTGATGCAGCTTCACAAAGTCCAATTCCCGGTGCAACTGTGGTTTTGGTTGGATCAAATCCATTAAAAGGTGTTAGCGCCGATTTAGATGGAAATTTTCGCTTAATAGATGTTCCTGTTGGTAGACCGGTAATTCAAATCAGCATGATGGGATATCAACCCGTTAAACTCAGCAATCTAGTTTTAACATCCACCAAAGAACTTATCCTAAATATCAACTTGGAATCTTCTGCTATTCAAGGGAAGGAAGTTGAGATTGTAGCTAAGATCGATAAAGACAAACCACTAAATGAATTAGCAGGCGTGAGTGCTCGAACATTTTCAGTAGATGAAGCACAACGTTATGCCGGTAGTTTTGGAGATCCTGCTCGATTAGCTACCAGCTTTGCCGGAGTTGTTGCAGGAAATGATCAACGTAACGACATTGTTGTTCGAGGAAATACACCACTTGGAGTTTTGTGGAGATTAGAAGGTATTGATATTCCTAGTCCGAGCCATTATAGTGGCGCCGGGACAAGCGGAGGAGCCGTTTCTATTCTAAACACTAACGTTCTAGCGAATAGCGACTTTTTATCAGGTGCTTATGCAGCCGAATATGGAAATGCTACTTCTGCAGCATTCGATGTTAAAATGCGAAAAGGCAACAACGAGAAACATGAATTCACGGGACAAATTGGATTTAATGGATTTGAAATTGGAGCGGAAGGTCCTTTATCAAAAAATAAAAAATCATCGTATTTAATTAATTATCGTTATTCCACTTTAGGTGCATTTAATGCGGTTGGGATTGAATTTGTTAAAGGTGGAGTTCCTCAGTATCAAGATATAAGTATGAAACTTCATTTCCAGCATAAAAACGGATATACGAGTTTATTTGGAATTGCAGGTACAAGCGATATTCACTTTGAATCCGAAAAAGATAGTTTGGTTTGGGTGAAAGATCCAGCAAAACGTCAGGATTTGAAGAATGGTTCTGATATGGCGGTTGTTGGTTTGACTCATGTACATTTCTTAAATACAAAAACGAGTTTACGAACTACTGTAGCTGCCACTGGAAATCGCTTTCGCACAAGTATCGATTCTATCAGTCCTTCATATGCAATGCTGGATAATTTTAGAAGCAAAATGGAGGAAAGTAAACTCACCGGAACAGCTGTTTTAAATAGCCGTTTGAATTCAAAAACTACATTTCGTGCAGGTGTAATTGTTAGTCATTTAATGTATAATAGTGATGTTAATCGGTATTCTGCTTCACTAAATGCACGTCAACAATTGATTGATTTTAACGGGAATGGAGATTTAGTTCAAGGATATGCTCAGTGGCACTACAAAGCTGGTGAACGTTGGACTTTAGATGCGGGAATTCATGCACTTCATTATTACGTGAATAATCAAAGTTCATTAGAACCAAGAGCGGCTATTAGTTTTCAAGCAACAGGAAATCAACGTATTAGTATAGGTTATGGTAATCATAGCCGAGTATTACCGATTACTATTTATTTAAGAGAAACTCAATTAGCTGATGGGAATATGATACAAACAAATAAGAATTTGGATTTGCTTCGTTCCAATCATTTTGTTGCTGGATATGATTGGTTGATACGTGAACATTTACGATTAAAGGCTGAAGTATATTATCAGCAACAATATAATGTAGGAGTTCAAGATGGTAAATTGAATAGTTTATCGGTTTTGAATTATGGGGCAAACTTTGGTGATGTGATTGGTCCAGATAGCTTGACAGCCAAAGGAAAAGGATTTAATAAAGGAGTTGAGTTAACATTGGAAAAATTCTTTCATAAAAACTATTATTTCTTGATGACAGCCAGTTTGTATGATAGTAAATACAAAGGTTCGGATGGCATTGAACGAAATACTGCATTTAATAATAAATATGCATTTAATTTATTAGCTGGAAAAGAAATTCCAGTTGGGAAAACAAAGCAAAATGTTTTGGTATTCAGTTTTCGTCAAGTTGTTACGGGTGGAATGTGGATGACACCTATTAATTTGGAAGCATCACAACAAATGGGTTTTGAAATTAGAAATGAAGAGAAAGCTTATTCTGAGCAATTACCAGGATATTTAAGAACGGATATTCGAATCGGATTTCGCAGGAATAAAAAGAAAATCACAGAAGAATATGGACTTGATTTTCAGAATTTAACAAACCATAAAAATTTGTTTAGCCGTTCCTATAATAGCTCTTCCAAGAAAATTGAAAATAATTATCAGGTAGGACTATTCCCAATGATGATGTATCGAATTACTTTCTAATAAACTAAGGATTATGAAAACGCTTCACACATTTTTATTAATCCTGCATGTAGCGGGAGGTATGATTGGATTGATAACTGGATTATTAAATATTAGCAATAAAAAGGGTGCTCGTTTCCATAAACTATTTGGTAAAATATATGTTGGCGGAATGTTCACAGCAACAATAAGTGGAACAGTACTAGCGGCATTTGGAGGAAATCACTTTTTATTCTTAATCGGAATATTCAGTTTCTACTTAGCCTTTTCAGGATTGAGATCCATTCAACATAAGATGCAAAATGGAGAAGTCCACTATGCTATAGTAGATAAGCTAGTTGCTGGATTAACGGGAATATTCGGAGCCTCAATGATTGCATTAGCTGCAATTCAACCAGTAGGAAGTTCGAAACATATTGCCCCTATATTACTAGTCTTTGGAAGTATCAGTTTGATATTCTCGCTAGGCGATTTATTATTATTTGTAGGTGTCAGGAAGATCAAAGATTTAAAAAATCGCTGGTTCTTCAATCACATCGGGCGAATGATTGGATCGTATATTTCGGCTGTTACAGCATTTTTAGTGGTGAATCTAGACAATCTACTTCCACCACTGGTAATTTGGTTAGGTCCAACTGTTATTGGAACTATTTTCATTACCGGATTTACAACCTATTATAAACGTAAATTCGCAATAGGAAAATAAGGTATGAGTCAAGAAAATCCGCATTCACTTTTCTCGGGAACCCGCATTGCCAATGTAAAAGATATCCTATTGATGGTCTTTGTGGGCGTGCTGATTGTGAGCTATATGTTTGTTAAGAATTTAATTCAAGGTAATGTAGCAGAACAAGCACCAGATACAGTAGTAAATAATGCGCTTTTTTCGATTAGTATAAGTATTATTCTGTATGTTGTTTTTAGGGTGATGTTTCGATATCTAAACACACATTATCCTTGGTTAAAATCAATAGGAAAACGTCTACAGATTCAGTTATTATTGGTAGTAGGATTATCTTCTACCATCATGGCTTTGTTTACTTGGCTATGGTATTTATTGTTTTTTGATGGTTGCTTTTCTCGAAGTTCTTTCTTTAGTAATATCATTATAGCTGTTCTAATTTCTCTTTTGATTAATGCTATTTATGAAGGAGTAAACTTATTTCGTCAACTTAAAGATAGTCAGATAGAAACGGAGAAACTTAAGCGACAAAATATTGAATCCCATTTCGAAACATTAAAGAATCAGGTTGGGCCGCATTTCTTATTTAATAGTTTGAATACTTTACTTGCTTTAATTGATGAAGATACTTTACAAGCAAAAGAATTCGTTAAAAAGTTAGCTACCTATTACCGATACGCGTTACAAGTGAATGAACGAGATGTGGTAGAATTAACAACCGAAACAGCTTTAGTCAAAAGTTATGTGTTCCTATTAGAATCACGCTTTGGTGACAATTTAAAAGTTTATTTCGATTTACCAGAGCAGTTTGATAATAAAGGAATTGTTCCATTATCCATGCAAATGCTGGTTGAAAATGCGGTTAAGCATAATGTTATTTCAAATGCATATCCATTAAACATCCAAATTGGAATTAAAGATGGATTTATTTTCGTTGAAAATAGTAAACGGAAGAAAGATGCATTAGAACAAAGTAATCGAATTGGATTGGAAAACATTCGTAATCGCTATCAATTACTTGCCGGAAAAGATATTCGGGTCGAAAGTGAACATCCCGATTATTTTCGTGTTGAACTACCATTAATTGAATTAGTAAAATAGCCTCATGAAACGCATTTACCTAGTCGAAGATGAGCCTTTGGCATTTAAACGTTTGAGTAAATTAATTCTTGAATTAGAACCGAATTGGGAAATTGTCGGACATGCTGATAGCGTAGAAAGTGCTGTGGATTTTTTAAAGAAAATGCCCAGTCCCGATTTAATATTTATGGATATTCAATTAGCCGATGGAATTAGCTTTAGTATTTTCGAATCAGTTGAAATAAAAGCACCGGTCATCTTTACCACTGCATATGATGAATATGCCTTGAAAGCCTTTAAAGTTAATAGTATCGATTATTTATTAAAACCAATAGATATTGATGAATTAAGAAATGCGATTTCCGAATTCAAGCAACGAAGCACTTCCAACCAACCTGATATAACTTCAATTCTTCAAGAGATTAACGCCAATAAGAATTATCGATCTCGATTTTTACTTACAAAAGGAGATGCATTAATTCCAGTTGAAACATCTGATATTGCTTGGATTGTAGCCGAAGATAAATTGGTTTTTCTAATTCAAAATTCCGGAAATAAATCGCTTTTTTCTTTTACACTGGATGAATTAACTACTCAATTAGATCCAAAAGATTTCTTTCGAATAAATCGTTCAGTAATTGCTCACCGAAAATCCATTCAAAAAGCAGAATTACACTTTAATGGAAAAATCAAAATCCATTTAAATCCAGCTACAGAAACGGAACAATTTGTAAGTCGAGAAAAAGCAGCATCGTTTAAGGATTGGTGGGGAAGTTAAGAAAATGATGTGCTGGTGTGTTAATATGCTTATGTGCTGTTAATTTCTAGTGTATTGTTTCTGAATATTATGACTGTTAGATACGTTTTGTTATTTGTCGTGTATTTACGCCAAGCCCTCTATCATCAATAATCAAACATCAACAAAGTAACACACAAGCAAATTTCCACAATAACTCACTCGCATAATACCATTAGCACACCAACACATTAGCACACCAGCACACTAAAATACTATCTTGCGGGCATGTTGTATAAGGTATTACATCTGCTCATTGGGGCGTGGATGCGGATCCATCTCAAACGATTGTTCATTCGAGGATTGGATAATGTTCCGAAAAATGAACCCATCATACTGACCTGTAATCACGGAAATGCATTCTTAGATGCGGTACTTGTTGCAATCACTTTAAAACGTCCTGTCCATTTTCTTACTCGCGCCGACGTTTTTAAAAAACCTTGGCAACGCTACATCTTAGGTAAAATCAAAATGATTCCGGTATATCGTATTCGGGATGGATTGGATAGCTTGGAACAAAATAACGAGACCTTTTCACGTTGTTCTAAAATCCTAAAAGATGGTGGCGCAATTTTAATTTTCTCTGAAGGTAATGCTCACCCTGAAAAAAGACTTCGCCCCTTAAAAAAAGGAAGTGCTCGAATTGCATTTCAGTCGGCTGAGGCAATGGGATGGACGAGCGATTTGAAGATCATTCCAGTTGGAATAAATTACATCGAACATACTCGTTTTCGTACAGAAGTCATGTTGGGATTTGGACCTTCTATTACTGTTTCGGATTTTAGAAGTGAATATGAATCGGATCAAGCACGTGGATTAAGAGCCATCAACCATCAGATTTTCCAAGGAATTCAACAGGAAATGATTCATATTCCTGAACGTGCTCAGGACGATTTTGCCAATATTGCACTAGCCATTGGTCGGGCAGAAAAACAGTATCCCTTGTTCCGATTTCGTTATTTAGACGAAGGTCGATTGGATCACGAGCAACAAGTATTGGCTAATTTCATCGAACGTGATTCACCCGATCTAAGAGATAAATTGCATCGTTTCGCTAAAAAGAGTGGGGAATTACATCTGCCACTTTCACTCGCGCATGCCCAAGTTCCACAAGGACGAACAGCCTTCTTAATTCTCTGTTTTATCCCAGCATTTTTAGGATTAATCATTCATGCTCTCCCTATGAGCCTTGCATTTTGGTTCACAGGAAAAAAGGTTCGTGATGCTCAGTTCATCAATTCGGTATTAATGGGCACAGGCTTTTTCTTTACCGCTTTTTGGTACCTATTCATCATCATCAGCAAAGCTATTTATGCTCCTTACCTACTCTTTTTCATTCCTTTTTTCCCCATTTTACTGAGAATTACCTTGCTATATTCTGAAGCATTGTCCCAACAACGAGCTCGGGCTTTGAGAAAGAAAATGAAATGATGTGCGAATTAATGTGCTGATGTGCTAGTGTGTTGGTGTGCTGTTTGGATTTCGTTATAAAGTTACAGCGCAGTCATATGCTGAATCTTCAATCAGCATATTAGCACATCAACTAATCAGCACATTGAATTGATGTGCTGGTGTGCTAGTGTGTTGATGTGCTGTTTTTATTACGTTATAAAGTTAGAGCAAGCCATTTGCTTAATCTTCCATCAGCATATTAGCACATCAACTAATCAGCACATTGAATTGATGTGCTGGTGTGCTAGTGTGTTGATGTGCTGTTTATATTTCGTTATAAAGTTACAGCGCAGTCATATGCTGAATCTTCCATCAGCATATTAGCACATTAAATCAATCTTTCACACGTCCCCAGCCTAGGGTGCGTAACATCCAATCGGGAAGTGGTTTGAAGGAGCCTCGTTTTTTGAGAT
>DAOOQW010000043.1:0-13749 GCA_035388945.1 Flavobacteriales bacterium | reverse complement strand
GCCATGATGAGCAAGGAACTAATAAAATCGACCGGGCTCGACATGGTTAAAAACAATTCGGTCAATTTAGCTGCTTGCGCTTCTTGAGCCAACATCCAATCTCCTATTGGTTTAAGTGCATCAGGAAAAACGAGTAAATTATTGAATGCTGCCAATTGGTTGATAATAGGCAGTTGCAGCCACATTAGCAGCATTGCCAATATGAATAGAATCATGTTGGGTTTGCCCGATAAATAAAGTCCTTTTCGAATGGGGACTTCTTGCAAATACACAAGCATAACGGGAGGAAACAGGAAAATTCCGCAAGAAGAAAACAGTTGACTAATTTGCAACACACGTAAAGCTCCCGGTTGATTGGGATTGTTTGCTAAACCTGCTAATTCGGGAACAGAAAAACCAAATATCAAACTGCCAATAGCAACAGAAATGAACGATGCAAGTGAGATTCCAATCAGGCACAAAATCAAAAGCCAGATAAATCGCCGAGTTGGACCAGCATCTTGTAAAGCGGGAGGATATAATTGAAAGCGGTTACGCGGCATTCGAGTTGGGTTGTAACGATTGGGTGAAAGTATAAAATTGTACGTGTTGTATGAGGATTTTGGAAAAATGTGAGATTCAAAATGACGATTGAATCAGACTAGCTGAAAGAGCGGGATTTATGCCTATTTTTGCCGGCTGAAAGAACATGGCTAGAATAGGTACAATTGAGCTGGGTGAATTTCCATTGTTGTTAGCGCCAATGGAAGATGTGAGCGATCCACCATTTCGTTTGGTTTGCAAGCAATACGGTGCCGATATGATGTACACCGAATTTATTTCTTCGGAAGGACTCATTCGCGATGCGGTAAAAAGCAAAAAGAAACTCGATATTTTCGAATATGAACGCCCAATTGGAATTCAACTCTTTGGAAGCGATATCGATTCAATGCGTGAAGCAGCTGAGATTGCTGCAGCTGCCGAACCCGATTTGATCGATATCAATTATGGTTGTCCGGTGAAGAATGTAGCTTGCAAAGGTGCCGGTGCTGCTTTACTTCAAGACATTCCTAAAATGGTGTCGATGACGAGTGAGATTGTCAAATGCACCACACTTCCGGTTACCGTGAAAACCCGTTTAGGTTGGGACGATTCGACCAAGAACATCTTAGAAGTAGCCGAACGACTTCAAGACATCGGCATTCAAGCGCTTACTATTCATGGTAGAACACGAGCGCAATTGTATAAAGGACCGGCTGATTGGCAACTCATTGGAGAAGTAAAAAACAATCCACGTATTCACATTCCTATTTTTGGAAATGGCGATGTGGATTCTCCTGAGAAAGCCGTTGAGATGCGGAATCAATATGGTGTAGACGGAGTGATGATTGGTCGCGCCAGCATTGGCTATCCGTGGATCTTCAATGAGATCAAGCATTTCATGCGCACGGGTGAACATTTAGCTGCACCTACAATTGCCGATCGTGTAAAAGTGTGTCGCACTCACCTCGATGCTTCCATTGAGTGGAAAGGTCCTGTTCTAGGGATTATTGAGATGCGTCGTCATTACACGAATTACTTTAAAGGCATTCCACATTTTAAGGAATACCGAATGCGACTTGTTACATTGCCCACCTACCCTGAAGTTCAGGCGGTGCTCGATGAAATTGAAACGGTAATGGGAAATCTCCCTACCGAAATAAACGCCTGATTATGCTTCAACAACCTGCAAATAAAACCGGACTCGAAACTTTAGGTGAATTTGGTCTCATTGACAAACTCACAAACGGCTTCGAAATTCAAAACGAGAGCAGCAAAAAAGGCATTGGCGACGATGCTGCTGTGATGAATTATGGCGATCGGGATGTATTGGTATCATCCGATATGTTGCTCGAAGGCATTCATTTCGACTTGACATACATGCCAATCAAGCATTTAGGCTACAAAGCAGCGGTAGTAAACTTTTCCGACATCTATGCTATGAACGGAAAGCCGGAACAGTTAACTATTGGATTAGCGTGTTCCAATCGTTTTCCAGTTGAAGCCTTGGAGCAGCTGTACGAAGGAATTGCCATGGCTTGCAAAAACTACGGAGTGGATTTAGTAGGTGGTGACACCACTTCCTCCCGTGCAGGTTTGGTGCTAAGTTTAACTGTTTTAGGTAGCGTTGAAAAAGGAAAAGCTATTGGTCGCGATGGAGCTAAAAAAGGTGATTTACTAGTTGTTTCGGGTGATTTAGGTGGTGCATATGTTGGATTGCAATTACTCGAACGCGAGAAATCGGTGTTTATGGATCATCCCGATGCACAGCCAGATTTGGAAGGAAACGATTACATCCTCGAACGTCAACTGAAACCCGAAGCGCGTCGTGATGTGGTAGAATTACTTTCAGAAATGGGCGTTACGCCTACATCGATGATTGATGTTTCGGATGGCTTGAGTTCTGAAATCATGCATTTGTGCAAGAACAGTAGTGTTGGTTGTGCACTTTACGAGGAAAAAATTCCCATCGACCCAACTACTTATAACATGGCTCGTGAGTTTGCACTCGACCCAACTGTTTGTGCACTTAGCGGAGGTGAGGATTACGAATTACTCTTTACAATCAAGCAAGAAGATTTCGAGAAAGTGAAAGGCAATATGCTCGTTAGCATCATTGGCCACATGACCGATGCCGATGAAGGTATTCGCATGATCGACAAAAGCGGAGGAGTTCACGAACTCAAAGCTCAAGGTTGGAATAGTTTTCAGTAAACGATGTGCTGATGCGCTAGTGTGCTGATGTGCTGGTTAGTTTTCACATTAGAGAATCTTTTCTACTGCAAATTCCTTTATGGCAGTAAAGCATTCTTTTTCCTGCTCAATAAATCCGGCATGGCCACACTGCTCTATAACGACTAGTTTGGCATTTGGAACTTGACGGTGCATTTCTTCAATGCGCTCAAGTGGTATTAGGAAATCGTCATGTCCAGCGAGAAAGAGTATCGGAAACTTAGCGTTTTTGAGAATTTTAGTTCTATCAGCACGGTCTCGCATACCACGAATAGCAGCGGTTATACCTTCTTTAGGTTGTTTTGCTGCAATCTTAACTAACTTGAATATTCGTTTGCTAGCCTTGGCACCACTTCGTTCGAAAAACAGATTGGGTATAACAGAAGTAATGTACTTCATTTTATGCGCTTCGGCTGCTTTAATCGCCCGGTCGCGTTCGTTTTGACGCTCTTTAGTATCAGCAAAAGAGATCGAGCTAAAAAGCACCAATCCACGAACTTTATCGGGATGTGTTTCTGCAAATGCGAGTGCAACATAGCCGCCCATTGAGTGACCAATTAGCAAGGCTTTATCAATTTTCTCTGCTTCAAACACTGCTCGAACCGCATCAGCCATGAATTCCATGGAATGAACTTCATCAAAAACGGATGATTTTCCGTGTCCAGGAAGATCGATTCGAATGGTGCGAAAACGCTTACTTAATTCACTTGCATATTTCTTCCAAATCTTTGCGCTTTCCATATGGCCGTGTAGAAAAACAATGGCCGGACCTTGACCTTCGGCTTTGTAACGAATCTCTCCTTTTGAAAATGAAATGTGCATAGAGCTGGGTTTCGGGGCGCAAAATACATCAATTCCCAAGTGATTATAGCATTTCCAATGTTAACATTTTAGCTAATTCAGTTCTTCAATTGTAACCTTGGACTTCAGTTCGAGGATAAAAAAACTCCAGAATATTTTCTAAATCTCACTTGCGGAAATGCCCACAGTTAACGTCCTTTGCAGCCCGGAAATGAATAACTCATTTTCGCTTAACCGCTTCATCATCACACCATGAACAAAATCAAAGTTGCTAATCCAGTCGTTGAACTCGACGGAGATGAAATGACCCGTATTATCTGGCATTTTATCAAGGATAAACTCATTCTCCCTTACCTCGATCTAGATATTAAATACTACGATCTAGGAATGGAACACCGCGATGCAACTAACGATCAGGTTACTATTGATGCTGCAGAGGCGATTAAGAAATACAATGTAGGTATCAAGTGCGCAACCATCACTCCAGATGAGCAGCGTGTGGAAGAATTTGGCTTGAAACAAATGTGGAAAAGCCCCAATGGTACTATTCGTAACATCCTTGATGGTACTGTTTTCCGTGAGCCAATCGTATGTAAAAACGTCCCTCGCTTAGTTCCAAACTGGACTGCTCCAATCTGCATTGGTCGTCACGCATTTGGTGATCAATATCGTGCTACCGATTTCGTAACAAAAGGAAAAGGTAAGTTAACGATCAAATTTGAAGGTGAAGACGGACAAGTAATTGAGCACGAAGTATATAATTTCAAAGGTGACGGCGTTGCATTAGCAATGTACAATACCGATGAATCGATTCGTGGATTTGCTCGTTCTTGCTTTAATCAGGCAATTAGCAAAGGATGGCCATTGTACTTGAGTACAAAAAACACCATCTTGAAAAAATACGACGGACGTTTCAAAGACATCTTCGAAGAAATTTATCAAGCTGAATTCAAAGCTACCATGGATGCTGCAGGTATTACCTATGAGCATCGTCTAATTGATGACATGGTTGCATCAGCATTGAAATGGAACGGAAACTTCGTTTGGGCTTGTAAAAACTACGATGGTGACGTACAAAGCGACACGGTAGCTCAAGGTTTTGGTTCATTAGGGTTGATGACTTCTGTATTGGTTACTCCAGATGGAAAAACCATGGAAGCTGAAGCGGCTCACGGAACCGTTACTCGTCACTACCGCATGCATCAACAAGGCAAAAAAACCAGCACCAATCCTATTGCCAGCATCTTTGCTTGGACTCGTGGTTTGGAGCATCGTGGACGCTTAGATAACAACGAAGCGCTTATAAACTTCTGCCAAACATTAGAGAAAGTTTGTGTGGATGTTGTTGAAAGCGGCAAAATGACCAAAGACTTGGCAGTTTGTATCTACGGAAACAAAGTAAGCGATGATCAATTCTTGTATACCGAAGACTTCTTAGAAGCCTTGAACCAAGAATTAAAATCGCGTTTGGGAGCTTAATTTAATCCCGATTCAGCAAAAATTAAAGCCTCAACTTCGGTTGGGGCTTTTTCGTTTTTAGCACCTCATATCTTTCACCATCCACTGCAAATTCACTTTGCCATTCCAGTGGTTCTCTTCCAACGTATAGCAAACATCTACTGGAATTCCCTTTGAAATAGCTGGATGCATGTGTGCCATTCCGAAAGCAATTGCATCAAATGATGGTTGCCCTGATTTACCTAATTTCAATTTCAAATGATGTGTTCCCACAATTTTACCATATCCATCATCCTGCAAATGTTTGGTCAAGAAAACGGGCGACATATTTCCCGGACCAAATGGAGCAAATTGCTTCATGATTCGGTAAAACTTAGGCGTGATATCCGATAATTCTAGTTCCATATCAATATCTACAACTGGAACTAACGATTCTTCTTGAATGGTTTCGGCAACAATTTCTTCGAATCGCTGACGAAATGCTTCTACATTCTCAAGCGGAAGAGTCATTCCGGCAGCATATTTATGTCCGCCAAACTGTTCCAGTAAATCGGCACAAGCACTAATAGCTTCATGCACATCAAATCCTTTAACCGAACGAGCGCTACCGGTGGCTTTCCCATTAGATTCGGTGAGAATAATGGTTGGACGATAATATTTTTCCATCACACGTGAAGCCACAATTCCAACAACACCTTTGTGCCAATCGTTTTTGAAAAGCACGGTACTCTTCACATCCCGATATAATTCGTTCGAATCGAGTATGGCCAGTGCTTCCGAAGTCATGAGTTGATCCAAATCTTTACGCTTGACATTTTGCGTGTTGATGTGCGATAGAATTTCCTCTGCTGTTGATTCATTTTCGGTGATGAGCAATTCAACCGCTTTCTTTCCATGATCTATCCGACCAGCTGCATTAATGCGTGGAGCAGCCGTAAAGACTAAATCCGAAATGCTAAACTCTTTTGTTGGATTCGAATTCGCCCCATCTTTTCCACTACGCAATAACATGCGTATTCCCGGACGAGGTTTCGTATTAATTTGAAGCATTCCAAAATAAGCCAGAATGCGGTTTTCACCTGTTATCGGGACAATGTCGGCAGCAATGGCAGTCGCTACTAAATCGAGCCAATGATCGGTATCGCCGGCATGAGGTAAAACCTGTTTTAAAGCCTGAATCAGCTTAAACCCAATTCCACATCCACATAATTCTTTGTACGGATAAGCACAATCACTTTGCTTAGGATCTAGCACTGCTGAAGCTTTGGGCACTTCCGAACCCGGTAAATGGTGGTCGCAGATAATAAAATCGATGCCTTTATTTGCAGCATAATCTACCTTATCAACCGAACGAATCCCGCAATCGAGCGCGATAATTAAGGTGCAGCCTAGTTCTTCCGCCACATCAATTCCTCGAAACGAAACCCCATATCCTTCAGCATATCGATCTGGAATATAGAAATGCAATCTCTCCGGACATAATTCCCTGAAAAACGAGTACAAAAGCGCCACCGAAGTCGTTCCATCCACATCGTAATCTCCATAAATCATTATGGTTTCATCCGATTCCAAAGCCAGCAAAATCCGATCAACCGCTTTATTCATGTCCTTCATCAAATAAGGATCATGTAACTCACTCAACGAAGGACGGAAAAAACTTCGCGCTTCCTCAAACGTCTTCACTCCACGCTGAACCAACATATTCGCCAACTTCCGCTCAATCCCAAGTTGTTGAGTCAAGGAATCAACGAGTTCGGAATCGCCATCAGGTAATAAAGTCCATCGTTTAACAACAGGAGCGTTCGACATAAATCAATCAGAAATGAATCGTCAAAATTACTGCCCTCCAATTCCCAATCGGAGTAAATCATGCATCTAACCGTAAAACTTATCCACGCCTCTGTTCAAAAATATTTGGGTGGCGACCAGGCTATCGCTCTTAGTCCTCGATGTAAGCCTTCGCAAATGCTTCGACTTAGACTCCGGGCTATCCGCTCTATCCTTGCCACGAGCGTGTAAAAACATATATTCAGTAATGTCTTTGGATATTCCCATCTGCAACTCCTAGAATTCATTCCAGAGTTTAGCGAACATTCTTCTCACAATTGAGTTCTTTTGTGCTGTGAAACAAAAACGGGTCATTGTAGTCGGTTCGGGCATTGCTGGATTAGCAGCAGCCATTCGATTGGCATGTAAAGGCTATGCTGTTCAGGTATTCGAAAAGAATAGCTATCCCGGTGGGAAACTCACAGCGTTTGTGCAAGATGGATATCGCTTCGATGCTGGACCTTCTTTATTCACCTTACCAAAACAGGTCGATGAGCTTTTCGAACTAGCTGGTGAAAATCCTCGAGCGCATTTTAACTACCAACGTTTGCCGGTTGCTTGCCACTATTTCTGGGACGATGGCACCTTTCTTCCCGCTCCAGGTAATGAATCAGATTTTGCAGAAGAAGTCGAAAAAGTGCTATATGTTCCAGCCGAACGCGTTTTGACTTACCTGAATAAAAGCAAGTTCATCTACGATACAACTGCTCCCGTTTTTCTGCATCGTTCGCTTCATATTGCTCGTAATTTCCTCAACCTAGAGACATTGAGAGGCATAATTCGCATGCCTCGTTTAGGCATTTTTTCTAATCAGCATCACGATAATGTCAAACAATTAGGCGATCCCAAACTGGTTCAATTGTTCGATCGATATGCTACCTATAATGGTTCCGATCCGTATCAAGCGCCCGGCGTGTTGCAAAGTATTCCTCATCTCGAATTTGGACAAGGTGCTTGGTTTCCCGATGGTGGAATGCATAGTATAACCACATCTTTAGTTGCACTAGCGAAACGTAAAGGTGTTGAATTCGTGTTCGAAAAAGCGGTGGATGAAATTCTCGTTTCCCAAAATCAAATTTGCGGAGTACACTGTGGCAATGAAACACATGATGCCGACTTAGTAATCTGCAACAGCGATGTGGTTCCTGCTTACCGAAAGTTATTGGCAAGTCAACAAGCACCCGAAAAAGCGCTTTCGCAACCTAGATCAAGTTCGGCACTTATTTTCTATTGGGGAATTAAGCAGGTATTTTCGCAACTCAACATGCACAACATTTTCTTCTCGAATAATTACGAGGAAGAATTCCGGTTCATTTTCGAAGGCAAACAAATCAGTTCCGACCCGACTATTTACATCAATCTCACCAGTAATTATTTACCAAGCGATGCGCCCGATGGTTGTCAGAACTGGTTTGTCATGATTAATGTTCCCGGAAATACCGGACAAAATTGGGATCAACTCATTGCACAAGCACGAAAGGATATTCTTGCTAAACTTAGTCGTCGATTAGGAACTGATATTGAATCGCTTATTCAATGTGAGAGCATATTAGATCCGCGAAGTATTGAGCAAAAAACTTCTTCCTTTCAAGGTTCTTTGTATGGAAGCAGTTCGAATAATCGTTACGCGGCATTTTTGCGACATGCCAATCGTTCTTCTAAGATTCGCAATCTCTATTTTTGCGGTGGAAGTGTACATCCAGGTGGTGGCATTCCACTGTGTTTGCAATCGGCACGCATTGTTTCCGACCTCATTTCTCCCACATGAGTCCATTTGCTAAAAAGCTACCATTCCCGTTTACACCCATGCATGGTGCTTATGTGCTCCTGCTTTTTTATGCGGTAGGCGTAGCTGGAATTGTCTCACCTTGGAGTGCTCAATTTCGTTTTCTAACTCCCTACAATCTGCTGCTTTCGGCATTTGTATTATTAGCCTTTCACCGAAAATACGATGGGAAATTCTGGGGCTTTTTAATTAGCTGCGTAGCACTTGGCTTTGGCTCCGAATGGCTTGGAGTGCACACTGCTATTATCTTTGGCCATTACAGTTACGGTTCAGTCCTTGGATTTAAATTAGATAAAATACCTATCGTAATTGGTCTAAATTGGTATTTGCTCGCATATATTACGGTTGATTTAATTTCCCGAATTAAAATTCCAATTGGGGTGAAAGTAATACTGGGAGCAGCGCTCATGACTGGTATGGATTATTTGATTGAACCAGTTGCCATTCGTTTAGGCTTTTGGTATTGGCATTCGGGAGTAATTCCGATGAGCAATTATGTAGGATGGTTTATTGTTTCGCTTCCCTTGCAATGGATTGGACATAAATATTATTCAGGAAACAATCCGGTTGCTCCTTGGTTATTTATCGCAATGCTGTTCTTCTTTTTAACTTTACACTTTATCTGAACCATGAATTGGCTTATTAATGCGGGTATAATTGTCGCTACGTTCTTCTTTATGGAGTTCATGGCTTGGGCTACGCACAAATATGTGATGCATGGATTTTTGTGGATTTTGCATCGTGATCATCATGAACCCCATTCAAATATTTTCGAGCGAAACGATGCTTTCTTTTTGATTTTCGCTATTCCAAGTTGGTTGTGCATTATGTTTGGGATGATGAATGGCAATGATTTTCGCTTGTATATCGGAATAGGCATTGCAGTTTATGGATTTGCTTATTTCTTGGTTCACGAAGTATTTATCCATCAACGATTAAACTGGTTTAAACGCAGTGATAATTGGTATTTGCGCGCTATTCGGAAAGCACATAAAGTGCATCATAAGACCTTAGGAAAAGAGCATTCCGAATCGTTTGGAATGTTGATAGTAGCTCGAAAATTCTTTCAAGAACAACGTGCCCGATAAATTCCTCTACCTCGCGCTTATGATAGGCAGTTTGGCCTATCCACTTGCACAAAGTTTTGAGCGAAGAATTGAGTTGTGGAAAAAATGGAAGCACATGTTTCCAGCTATATTACTTACAGCCGGCTTTTTCCTTATTTGGGATGAATTTTTCACCCGAATTGGTGTGTGGAGTTTTAGTCCGGATTATACGCTAGGAATTAACATTGGCAGCTTACCGCTTGAGGAATGGTTGTTTTTTTTGATTGTTCCGTATTGTTGCTTTTTCGTGTATTTCGTGACAGCTTATTTTTTCCGGAAGGATGTTTTAGGTCCTTTTCAACGCATAATAGCTACGACAGTTAGTTTGATTTTACTCACATCTGCTATTGCTTTCTACGATCGTTGGTATACAGCTTATACTTGCTTTCTTCCGGCATTATTGCTCTTGTATCTCACCTATGTGAAACGAGTAAAATACCTCGGACGTTTTTTTGTGGGTTATTTCTTCTGCCTTATACCATTTTTGATTGTGAATGGTGTTCTCACATCCAAACCAGTTGTGATGTATAACGATGCAGAGAATTCCGGTGTTCGGATTTTTATCCAAGGGATTTCGAATATCCCCATTGAAGATCTTGCTTATTGCATGTTATTATTACTCTTAAATGTGGCATTATACGAGAGTTTTGCCAAGCGGAATCAACGAGAGATTGATACTCGTTGATGGGAAATCAGAAAAATCCGCTATTTTTGAAATTCTAATGTCTTTCTACCATGCGTTTTATTCCCTACGCCCTTGCTATTTTGATTGCTATTACTGCATTTTCATGCAAGAAACTCGATCAACTGGTTAGTTTCAATTTGAATACTCACGACAAGGTATTCTGGGAAACCGCTTACGACACTGTTTTAACCGACACGATTGTTGGGAATGAATATGCTAGCTTTATGAGTGCAGAATATTCTTTCAAAGATTACGATAAGTTCGAAACCAATAAATCGACTCCTCAAAGCGTAGAAAGTGTAGAGGCGTTTACACTTACCATTTTGATTGACTCAGGAGCGACACATTTTGGATTTGCTGATTCAATGACTGTTTATTTATCCTCTCCTAAAAATTTGTTCAAAGAAGTTGAGATTGCTCATTTTACTGAGCTTCCAACCACAGAGCATTTTATGGCTATTGATATGCTTGTTCCTAACGATGATTGGGCAAGTATTATTCAAAAAGAGAAGTATCAGTTCCGCACTGAATTCAAATTATTAAGTCCAATGCCTGATTCGATTTATCTCGATTACAGCATGGAGTTTAGGTTAAAAGCTATACCGAACGATTGATTCTCGTTCCTCACGAATGACACTTGAACCGAAAGTGTCGGTTATAATTCCGACATACAACTATGCTCATTTTATAGGAGAAACATTAGTCAGTATTGAATCTCAACGATATCAAAACTGGGAATGCATAGTGGTTGATAATGGCTCAACCGACAATACAAAAGAAACGGTAGCTCTTTGGGAACAAAAGGATTCTCGTTTTAAATATTTATACATTTCTCACACGACAACTTCAGGCTGTAGAAATGCAGGAGTAGCTAAAAGTATTGGCGACTTTATTCAGTTTGTGGATGCTGATGATCAAATCGCTCCCGGTAAAATTGAAAATCAAATAGCCTTGTTCGATAAAAATCCGGATGCATCTATTGTTTACAGCAATGCACGGTATTACGACCACGGTATTCCAGATGTTTTGCGGTTTAGTCACGATCCAACACAAAACAAACCTTGGATGGAAGAATATTCAGGTCGAACTTGGGATTTGCTAGCTAAAATGTTTGATCGGAATATTTTTGTGATATCTTCTCCATTGCTTAAACGTTGTGTTCTGGAAGATACGGGGGGATTTTTTGAAGGTTTGAATTGGGTAGAAGATTGGGATTTTTATTTCCGTTGTTTTGCGCTGAATTATCGGCTTGTTTATGATCCAGCTCCAGATTCCCTTTCACTAATTCGTGTTCATCCTAAAAGTTTGAGTCGAAATAAGGCTATGATGATGGAGCAATCGCTTATTGCGAGAACCCATGTAAAAACTACTTTATCTAAACTAACTGATTACAAAAATGGAAATCAGTTAATTGGAGAAAATAACAGATATGTTAAATTTCTTCATCGAATGCTTGTTAATGAATATGCACAAAATGATGCTTTTAAAAGTCGAAGTCACCTAATCCAATTTGCTTGGCTCGACAATGATTACAAATTAATTATCAAAGCATTACAATCTTGTTTAACAGGAAAAACAATAACTTTTCCCGATGAGACAAATGAATCAAAACCAAAATAAATAGGTCGTTTATTCTATAAACACCTGACAACTTTCATACTTCTGCACAAATTAACTACCTTAGCACTCCAAATTTACTTCATGAAAAAAATTGCTTTGTATTTCTTCTGTTTAACAGGCGTGTGCATTAGTCAATCACTTGTAGCACAAACTATAACTAACCAAGAAACGGTTAAGCCAACTGAAGTCATTCTTAAGAAAACTTCAGAAAACAAGCATCGAATTTTCTTTTCTTTAAACATGCAATCGCTTAACGAAGCGCAACGTTCAGCGTTTGTTAATCAATTGTATAGTTCTAAAATACTTGCAGTTATCTCTCGTATCTCCGAATCAGGAGAATTGAAGATTTCTTGTTCTAAAGTTTTTACAATCTCAGATGCTGAACAAGAAATCAATCGCATTCAACAAGCAATTGCTCAACTTCCGGTTAATGCGAAAACCGACAAGTACTAATTGTTTTCAACCATTTCAAGATACTCAAATGAAAAATTTTATCGCAAGTGTTCTACTGTTGTTCATCGCTACTGTAGCTGCAAATGCTCAAGGTTCAAACACGAGTTGCAGTAATGCTTCGCCTTTTTGTACAGGAACCCAATTCAATTTTCCTGCAGGAACAAGTGGAGAAGCAGCTGAAGCCGGTCCCGACTATGGTTGTTTAGGTTCTGAACCAAATCCTTCGTGGTATTTTCTTCAAATTGAAAATACAGGAACAATAAACATTCATATGGTTGGGACAAATGACACCATTGATAATACACCCACCAATGATATTGACTTTATTTGTTATGGTCCGTTTACCTCATTAGTAGATGTCTGTTCTCAACTTACAGCAGACAATACCGTAGATTGCAGCTATTCTGGGAATGAAGAGGAAGATGTTAATATCCCCAATGGAATAACGGGAGAATATTATATGATTTTGATTACGAATTTTTCCCAAGAACCCTGTAACATCATTTTCTCACAAAATAGTGGATCAGGCTCAACAAGTTGTGGACCTTTCAACAATGGTCCATTATGTGCTGGACAGGACTTAGAATTGGTGAGTTTTTTTAATGAGGTTGAATACGCTTTTAGTTGGACAGGACCCAATGGATTTACTAGTACAGAAGCTAACCCTGTGATTCCAAACATTACAGAAGACATGGCCGGTGTTTATACATTAGTCACAACCAATCCAACAGAAACATTTACAGGTACTACCACTGTTGAAATTTCTCCATCGCCAAATCCATCTGGATTTATTGCACTTGGGGATTCATGTACGGGAGGAAGTTTAACATTTACCCCTGATTCTGTTTTCAGTAATGCGATTTATACTTGGACTTATCCTGATGGATCTACTCATACAGGCAACCCATATATCGACAATAACATTAACCCTTCTATGGATGGAGGCATTTCCCTTTCTTATGAAATTGACGGTTGTTTTTCACCTCCTGTTACTGAATTTGTAAAAGTTAATCCTAATCCTCAACCAGTAATTGAAGGTGATAATCATTCTTGTTTTGATGGATTAGTTCAGATTGGATTGACTGAAGTTTATGATTCCTATACTTGGTCGAACAGCTCTACTCAACCAATAAACTTTGTCAATCAAGGAACTTTCACAGTTACTGTGATCGACTCAAATGGTTGTACAGGTGTTTCTGCTCCTTTTACAGTAACAAATTCGCAACCTGATGCACAATTCACTGGCATTACGGCATTCTGTG
>DAOOQW010000042.1:0-14471 GCA_035388945.1 Flavobacteriales bacterium | reverse complement strand
CATCATCCATTTCATCCCGAAACCTAAACCACCATCTCTCACCGGACCTGAAACTTTTGGCCAGGAAGTCGATTCTTCGGCAATCATCTGGATTTCAGGGAAATGATAATACATCGTTTCATTCAATTCCTTTAGGAAGGAAATGGCTTCGAGGTTTTCGTTTCCGCCGTAAATATTCGGTTCCCACTCGCCTTCCTTACGGGAATAATCGAGATAGAGCATCGAAGCAACGGCATCAACCCGTAAACCATCTACTTTATACACATCGGCCCAAAACATTGCGGAGCTGATGAGGAAGGAACGAACTTCAAATCGTCCGTAATTGAAAATGAGGCTCTTCCAATCGGGATGAAAGCCTTTACGTAAATCCTGATGTTCGAAAAGATGCGTGCCGTCGAATTGCGCGAGGGCAAAACTATCCTCTGGAAAATGGGATGGAACCCAATCGAGGATTACGCCAATTCCAGCTTCGTGAAAAGCATCTACCATCGCCATAAACTCCTGTGGTGAGCCAAATCGAGAAGTTGGTGCGAAGAATCCGGTAGTTTGATATCCCCAAGATCCTGAATAGGGATGTTCGGTGAGTGGTAAGAATTCTACGTGCGTAAAGCCCATTTCTTTCACGTACGCGACAAGTTCTTTACTTAATTCATTGTAGCTTAGGTAATCGTCTTCGTTAGAACCGGGCTTTTTCCAAGAACCAGCATGAACTTCATACACCGACCAAGCCTTGGATGCAGAACCGCGACCTTTTTGTCCCAACCACGTTTTTGCTTTCCAAGAATAATTCAAATCCCAAACAATGGACGCACGTTTTGGTGGCACTTCATTGAAAAATGCGAATGGATCGAATTTCTCTAGAATGCGCCCCGTTTGTGCATTTCGTAACATGTATTTGTACAAGCTACCATGTCCCACACCGGGAACAAAAACCTCCCAAATACCCGAACCATCACTCCGTGCCGACATGTGACCATGCTCTGGATTCCAGCTATTAAAATCACCGATAACGCTTACCGCTGAAGCATTAGGAGCCCAAACGGCAAAGAAAGTTCCTTTAACACCGTTGTTGTCGCAAATATGCGCTCCTAGTTTTTGGTAGAGGCGATAGTGTTTTCCTTGGCGGAAGAGGTAAATATCAAAATCGGTGAAGAGTGAAAAGCTCGATGGATCTTCATTTCCATTTCCCAAGTTTTGAGAACTCGCCAATTGATCGGTTTCTATTTTACTGCTTGCTTTCTTTGTTTCGGCTTTAGTCACAGCTGGTTTGGCTGTTTTCTTAACCGATGATTTAGGTGCTGGTGTTTCGCTTTTTTTACTGACAGCTTTCTTAGCTGGTTTCACTTCTACGATTTCGGCAGTATCTTTCTTTTTCGCCATGCGAGTTAGATGTTCTAATTATGATGAACAATATTTTTTCGTTAATCAGCTTGATTAATCGAGGTAGTGTTTGACAAATTTGACAAGGCTTTGAAGCGGAATTAATGCCCAGTCGGGACGATTATTTATTTCATAACCTAATTCATAAATCGCCTTTTGGAACGAATAAATCTGAAGTAGATCATTCACTTTATCATCCGAAGGAATGAGACCACTGTTTTGAGTCGCTTCGATATAGGCACCTAAGAAGTAGCGACTTACGAAATGATACCAGATATCAGCAACAGGAATGAGTTTAGCTTGAAGCTCAGGGTCGTTTTGATAGTTCTGAAACAACGTTGCATAGGCTGCATAACGATAGGAACGCATCATTCCAGCCACATCTTTTAAGGATGGATATTTATCACGTCGTTCGGAATGAAGTTTATCGGGTTCACCTTCAAAATCGAGCAAATAATAATCACCATCGGCCACTAAAACTTGTCCGAGGTGATAATCGCCATGAAGACGAATTCGTTTTCCCTGCAATGGCTTTTCGAGGACTTTGCTGAAGAATGCTTTTACTTTCTCTTTGTCCTTAACCATGTGTGTAGCATCGTCGCGCATCGAAAATGGCACTCGATGTAGGTTTCGTTCCAAAAGATCGAATTTGCTATCCACTTGAAACATCAACTCTTTTAAGAGCTTTTGCTGAAATACGTCATCCAGATCTTCGGGCGTAAATGCTGGATCATTGTCGGCATGTATCAAGGCAAGATGGAACTCAGCAGTTCTTTTCCCAAGCAAACGAGCAGCATGAAAAACCTCTTCCCCAATCATTTGCTGCAGCGCTTCGGGTGTTTTATCCCAAGAAATATTCAGCACGTGAGGCTTAAGTGGCAATGGACCTAAATGATATTCCCGCTCGATTACTTGTGCGAAAAAATGATCGAGTTGAGCTAACGTATTTTTCCACGCATCACCCTGGTTGGGAATAAGTTGCTGCAACATAACCAACAGCATGGGTGATTTTTCGGGATGTTGTAATTCGATTGAACCCGCATAAGCTGGAATCTGATGAAACTTATCTTGGTTGGTGAGGAAATTCACGATTTCCCAGTCGGGATTAATCATGTATTCGACCTTCCGGAAGAGTTTGAGGAAAAACGTATCGTTGAATAAGACCGAAGTGTTACTCTGATCAGCCTTCATCACAACCGATTTCAAGGTTGAAGGCATTCCTTGTTTAACTAGGTATTTACCCGAACTAGCCAATAAAGGATAATGATCTCCTTTCTGAATTTGGCGTTTGTTCATGAGCATAAACAAGGTATTGCGGAAATCCTCATCGGATATTCCATCAATCAAATACCCGGCAGTGTTTCCTTCTCCAATACGAGCAATTACAGCTTCGGCAGGAAAAGTTCCCAAGCCAGCAAATCGCTCATGGATAAATACAACTGGTAAAGCATAAATCTCAGTTGGACCATCGGGATAGCGCACTTTTAGCAACAGGTAGCGAGCAATACTCGAAGCTGTTTCGAGGGGAATATTTTGATAGATTTTTATGGCAGTAATCATGCGAGCCTTTCCACCAAACCAGCGCATTCGTTTCAGAAAAACCGGAAGAATCTGATTTTCGAGCTGATGAATACATCGCTCATGATTGAAAAGGTCGTTCCACTCTGCGTCGATGTGAGGCTGAGCAATGTCTTTGATTCGTTGAAGTGATTCAGGCATATGCTTAATTAATGCGGAAGAGCAGTGATATGAAAAATATGAGCAGATATCAGTTGCGGATCCAGTTCAACATAATTCCATTGTCGATTCCAGCGGTAGTGACTATCGTCCATTAAATCGTGCATTTCAAGTGTGTGACCTTCGTGAGCCGGCATAAGCGTTTCGGGTAGTTTTACCCAACCCGTTTGCTTATTTACTGGATCAAGATTCACAACCGTGAGAACTTGGTTGCTTTTGTCCTGACTAATCTTGTAATACGCGATTAAATTTTCGTTGTCGGTTTCGCAGAATTGAATGTTAAAGGTAGTATGAAAGGCTGCATTTTCTTTCCGTATCCGATTGATCTTTCGCATCAATTCTCGGAAAGGTGTGACTGTGTGCCAGTCCCAATGTCGTGCTTCATATTTCTCGGAGTTAAAATACTCTTCTTTCCCGGGCATCGGTTCATTTTCGAGTAATTCGTAAACTGGTCCGTACATGCCGTAATTTGAAGAAAGCGTAGCAGCTAACACATACCGAGCAGCTGAATGAGCATGTTCTGTTTTTTGAATGTAAAACGGAAGAATATCGGGTGTATTGGGCCAGAAATTTCCTCTGAAATAATCCCGCAATTCGGTTTGGGTTAATTCGGTCAGATATTCTTCGAGTTCGGCTTTTGTTTGTCGCCACGTGAAATACGAGTATGACTGTTGAAACCCAACTTTTGCCAAACGAGCCATGATTTTGGGACGGGTGAAAGCTTCGCTTAAGAATATCACTTGTGGGTGATCGCGTCGCATTTCTGACATTATCCACTGCCAGAAAATAAATGGTTTCGTGTGCGGATTGTCAACCCGAAAAATGTTGATTCCCTTGCCAATCCAGAATTCAATTACACTTTTCAGTTCGTTCCAAAGATTTTCCCAATCCTCTGTTTCGAAGTTGATGGGCAAAACGTCTTGGTATTTCTTAGGCGGATTTTCGGCATACTGAACTGTACCATCGGGGCGCCAACGAAACCATTGTGGATGTTCTTTTACGTATGGATGATCGGGCGAACATTGATAGGCAATATCCAAAGCGATTTCGATGCCCTGTTTCTTGGCAGCTTTCACGAGCTTTTCAAAATCGGCCATGGTGCCCAATTCGGGGTTGATGGCTTTATGTCCGCCAAGATGAGAACCAATTGCCCAAGGCGAACCAGGTTCACCGGGATGTGCGGTAGTGCTGTTATTTTTCCCTTTTCGATGCGACACACCAATGGGATGAATGGGAGGAAAATAGAGTGTATCAAAACCCCAATCGGCGATTAGTGGCAATAATGCTTCACAATCTTTGAAGGTGCCAGTCCGTGCCGGATCGGGTGAAGCCGAACGAGGAAAAAACTCATACCAAGTGCTAAACTGCGCCTTTTCACGCTCCACAACTAAAGGTAGAATCTGTCCAACCGTTTCATTTTCACGTAAGGGTAAGGATTCAATTAGATCTTCCAAACGATCGCTTTTCGCAATGATTACAGCATTTACATACTGTTCTTCATTCTCGAAAAGATCGGCTGTAGTGTTGAGCCAAGCAGCATCTTCCCCTTTCGATTTCTTAGCAATCTTCCGCAAGAGCTCTGCTCCTATCCGTAATTCTAAATCGAGCTTCTCCCCTGCTTCAGCCTTCTTACAAAATCCGTGATGCCAACTTAATGCATGATCAATCCATGCTACAACAGTATATTCATACATACCGGGCTTTCCCGTAATGAAACTACCCGACCATTCATCGTTGTCCACCTCGTGAAAGGGTTCTTCCACCCACTTTTTCTCCCCCACTTTACGATGAAGTAATAATGCCCGAACGATGTCATGCCCATCTCCATAAATATGAGCCGTAACTGTAAGCGACTCATTTGGAATGCGTTTAACTGAGAATTGTCCTCCATCTAGTTGCGGACCGATACGTTCAATAACTGCCCGTGCTTTGGCTATTGCTCCTTTCATACATCCAAATATAGGAGATGAGATGGATGAGTCAAGAAAAATGTTGTAAAAATGACACTAAGGAGATGATGTGCTCCCTTCGACAGGCTCAGGGAGCGAAGACAACAATCCCGCCCCTGAGCTTGTCGAAGGGGGGGATTTTTAATACACGTTAACTTCACGTTCGAGTTCGACACCGAATTTGGAGTGAACATCGTCGACGATATCTTGGGAGAGCTGCCAGATTTGGGCACCGGTGGCAGAGCCGTAGTTAACGAGAACAAGTGCTTGAAGGGCGTGAACACCAGCATCATCGCGGCGATATCCTTTCCAACCAGCAGTTTCGATAAGCCAACCGGCGGCAAGTTTCGAATGCGAATCGCCGGCAGGATAGGCTACTACATTCGGGTATTTCAGGCGAATGGATTCTAGCAGGGAATTATCGACTACCGGATTTTTGAAAAAGCTACCGGCATTTCCTAAGACAGCTGGATCGGGTAGTTTAGAACGACGAATCGCCATTACGGCATTACTTACATCGCGAATACTTGGATTGGATATTCCTTGAGATTGGAGCTCTTGGGAAATAGCACCATATGTTGTATTGAGCTGATGATTGCGACGAGTAAGTTTGTAGCTCACCGACAGGATGATAAATTTCCCCTTTTGCTCCCGTTTGAAAATACTTTCTCGGTATCCAAACTTACACGTTGGGGCGTCAAATTCATGAATGCTTCCATCGGCTACATGCATGGCACGAACAGAATGAAATACATCTTTAATTTCTACTCCATACGCTCCTATATTCTGCATGGGAGAAGCGCCAACATTGCCGGGAATGAGTGATAAATTTTCGATTCCGCCCCAATTGTTCTCAATGCAGAATTGAACGAACGTATGCCAGTTTTCTCCTGCTGCTGCTTCAACTAAAACCTCATCTTCCGACAGGAAACTATGACTAATTCCTTTCAAGCGGTTGAGTAATAACAAATCATCTACATCACGAGTAAATAATAGGTTTGATCCGCCACCTAAAATCAATAATTCACGATTCTCTTTCTGGCGAATTTCGAGTGCTTCTAATATATCCTCAGAAGTAGCAATTTCGGCTAAACGCGTAGCTTGAACATCAATACCAAACGTATTGTATGCGCGCAAAGTAGTAGATTGAAGCTGTAACATCGAAGCGAAGCTAATTCATCGCAACAAGCAAACTAAACCGAATGCAGCTATTTTTCAACAGCCAACATGCTCATGACTTGGTGTAATCGCTCACCGAATGATCAACAACATCTGCTTTATCAGGCAAATTATTTCGTTTCATCAAAGCAGCGGTGATTAAACTAAGTAAAGTACCCGTAATGGCGGATATTAGGAACGATTTCAAGAGCAATGACATCAAGGAAAAATTCTGAATCGAACTGGTAAGCATGGAATTTTTATCCTCCGGCGAAAGGTTGAGTCCGTTAATCATATCGCGTTCGTGACTTAACATGATGCTCTGATAATGCGGATTGACCACTGTGTAATAGAGAAAGTTCAGAATTGGACTGATACAACTCATCACAACTGTAATGAGCAAACCCGTTTTTAGTGCATTCATGAACGTGATTTTTCCTTCGAAATAGCGATCACGTTTGGCTTTCATCGCCCAATAAATTCCAACGATTGGTATGGTGAATGAAATAAGGTTGAAAAAGGGCTGATAATCGATACGAACGGTGTGAAATCCCAAAAAGAATTCAAGTAAAATCCAAAGAAATCCACTTATGCCAATCGCAATTCCCGACCTTAATTCTGACTTCATTTCCATCCTATTCCAATTCGTTAAAGTGCGAAAGGTACAAAATCCGACTTGCCTGCACGATTGCCTTGTTTAACTTCGCCGAATGTCGCACAAACTTCGTGTTGCCGTAACCTTAAGTAATGACCTTGTAACCGATCAACGGGTGCAGAAAGTTTGTCGTTCGTTACAGAGTTGGGGACACGAACCGATTCTCATAGGCCGGAAGCGTAAACAAAGTATGCCACTTCCCGACTGGTCGTTCAAAGCGATTCGTATGCCTTTGTTTTTCGAAACAGGTCCAGCTTTTTACGCCGAGCTGAATATTCGACTATTCTTCAAACTGCTGTTTATTTCTTGCGATGCGATTCATGCAAACGATCTAGACACATTATTGCCCGCTTTTATAGTTTCCCGAATCCGAGGAAAACAACTGGTGTACGACACGCATGAATATTTCACAGGTGTGCCGGAACTCGTTTCACGTCCAAGAGTTCAAGGCATTTGGAAAAGCATCGAAAATTGGATTTTTCCTAAATTAAAACACGTCGTTACGGTAAATCAATCTATAGCCGATTTATACGAAAAAGAATATGGTGTGAAATTGGGAGTTATGCGAAATATTCCTTCCTCAATTCCCATTAAACCATCTACTCGCCAGGAAATGAACTTACCTGAGGACAAATTTATTCTCATCCTTCAAGGCAACGGAATAAATGTAGATCGTGGTGGAGAAGAAGCTGTTCAAATGATGGAATTTCTGGATGGTTGTCTTTTATTAATTGCTGGTTCTGGTGATGTAATTCCTGCATTAAAAGATTACGTGAAAATTCATCAACTCTCTGATAAAGTACAATTCATCGATCGTCTGCCATATCCTGAATTAATGCGATACACAAGCTGTTGCGACTTAGGACTTACACTCGATAAAGACACGAATATTAATTATCGATTTAGTTTACCGAATAAAGTGTTTGATTATTTGCACGCAGGTGTCCCAATTTTATCGAGCAACTTGCCCGAACTCAAACGTATTGTGGAAGGTTACGATGTGGGAAAAATCAGCAATCAGCATAATCCGGTTGCTTTAGCAGCATGGGTCGAAGATTACAAGTCAAATTTGGACGAACAAAGCCGATTAAAGGCAAATTGTCGGAAAGCCGCGCTACAACTGAGCTGGGAGAATGAAGTGCAAGCCATTCGAAATTGGTATTAAGCAACACTTTCGTACCGTGATGTCAACTGTTACGTATGTAAGGTAGTACGTCATCTCGCGTGTTTGCAGTATAACAGCGCTATCAATAAAGCGTAATACAACCGCACATGCAACACGACTATGCTTGAAAACCGCAACATGTTCCTGAAACAAATCTGTTTGTTTTCGGTACTAGCTTTTATTCCGTTTTTTACGATTTGGTGGATTAGAAATGAGTGGGTTCTATTTTATGTAGGCTTTCTCAATTTATTTCCTGTAGCTATCACGTATTGGTTTATACACAAAGGAAAGCTTGAGTGGGCTTCATTTAGTTCTGTCATTTTTGCTTGTCTTAACGTGTATATGTATGATGATGGCTTTGGCGGTAACACCGGTTATTATTATTACCTCGTATCAACCATTTTATGTGGATTTATCTTGTTCGAACCCAATGAAATTCGACTTCGAACTACTGGAATTGGAATTTCCTTGTTAGTCTTAATCCTAACGAATATTCCCGGTGCATCACCTCGTTTTTACAATCAAATTGAAGGACTCGACATCACTCAATTTCACTTGTATACAGTAAATTTCATTGTTGCTACCATACTCACATTCGCAGTGGTTTACTACATGGTTGCAGCGTATCGAAAATCAGAAAAAAGACTTAACGAAGCACTTAGTCAAGCTCAAGAAGTGGCTGAACTAAAAACGCAGTTCCTTTCCAACATGAGCCACGAATTGCGTACGCCCATGAATGCTGTAGTAGGAATGACCGATATTTTAATTCAAGAAAATCCTCGCCCCGATCAACTGGAACATCTTAACGTGCTGAGATTTTCCTCTGGAAATCTACTTCACATCATCAACGATATTCTCGACTATTCTCGCATCGAAGCGGGTAAAACCGAATGGGATAATAATCCATTTGTCCTTCGTTCATTACTTAAAAATCTACAAGCATCCCTACAACCTCAAGCTCAAGCAAAAAACATTGCCTTTAGTTTCGAAATTGAACCAAACGTTCCAGGGAAACTTTCGGGAGATGAAAACCGACTTATTCAGGTATTAAATAACTTGCTCAGCAACGCGATTAAATTCACTCACGAAGGAAAAGTCAACTTGACTGTACGAGTAAAATCGGTTTCTCCTGAATTGTGCAAACTCGTGTTTCTGGTTCGCGATACGGGAATTGGAATTCCTGCAGATAAACAACAAGTCATTTTCGATCGATTTACCCAAGTTTCATCCGATATGACTCGTCAATACGGTGGAACAGGTTTAGGATTGGCTATCTGCAAACGCTTACTCGAGGCTCAAAACAGTCGTATTTATGTAAGTAGTGTGCTAGGACAAGGTTCTGAATTCGTATTCGCACTAGAATTTAATCAAGTTCATGAGTCAGTAGTTATGGAAAAAAGTCCTTCTATAATTTCTGATGCTATACGAAATGTACGTGTTCTTTTAGCCGAGGATAATGCAATCAACCAGCTAATTGCTCGCAAATTTCTCGAAGGTTGGGGCGTTGATTTAAAAGTGGTCAATAATGGACGAGAAGCTTTGGCTCACGTGAAAGCAAACGAAGTTGATTTAGTGTTGATGGATTTACAAATGCCCGAAATGGATGGTTATGAAGCCACACGGTCGATACGCCGACTTCAAGGTGATCATTTTGGGAAATTACCCATCATCGCACTTTCGGCTTCGGAGGCGAACGAAATTGGTGAAATGTATTCGAAATGTGGCATGAACGATTTCGTGCATAAACCATTCAATCCAGAGGATTTATTTCAAAAAATGACGCTTCATCTAGCTTAATCATTTTCTAAATCCAGCTTTTTCTGAATCGCCGTATATTCGTCGGCGATGGCGACTCCGCGTAAATTGCTCTTTTATCTATCCAATCAGCACAATCTGATTGTTAAACTGACGATTTTTTTCATCAGTGTTGCGCTCATGGTTTACGTCATGCCGCGCGAAGGAAAATTCCGTTTCGAATTTGTAAAAGGTAAGGTTTGGCTGCACGAAGATTTTATTGCACCATTCGATTTTGCTATTAATAAATCCGATTCTGAAATTCGTGAAGAAACCAATCTCATCGAACGTGCCGGAAAGAAATATTATGTGCACGATTCGCAGGTTTTATTCGAAAAACAACGCGACTTACCTGCCGAACTAGATAGCTTCATTCGACGTGTTACTGGCGTCGATGCAAGCGCGTATGCTCCAGCTCAAAAAGACCGACTGAAAATTCTCGAAAATGGTCGCGATTGGTTATCGAATCTGTATGTAAAAGGCATCATCCAAAACGTACTCGACAGCCCCGAAAAAAGTGCGTCCAATTTGGTGGTCGAAATGCACGATAACATTGCCGAAGAAAAACGCATCTCGGATTATTACACCAAAAATGCAGCAATGGATTTTCTCGCTACCAACCTCTATGGTAGCAATAAATGGGAAGATCCCGAATTAAAACTCTTCTTCGAACGCTTCATCACACCTAACGTTTTTTATAGCGATCAACTCACCCAATCGGCTCGCGAAAAAGCTATCAGCAATATTTCCTTAACACGAGGAATGGTGAGTAAAGGAGAACTCGTTATTACCAAAGGAGAACTTGTTACTCCCGAAAAATTTCAGATTCTCGAGTCGGTCCGACAAGAATACGAAGCCCAATTAGGATCCCTACAAATCGACTCTTTTTGGGTCATCGCAGGACAAGCTGGAATGATCACCATTCTACTGGCGATGTTGCTTTTATTCCTCATTTTGCTTCGACGCGATTTGTTCGAAGACTCGCTCAAACTCAGTTTCCTATTTAGTTTGGTGGTGGCTGAGGTGGTGCTTGTTAGTCTGCTCACACGCATGCATGTGGTAAGTGTTTACATCTTTCCATTTTGCATCATGCCCATCATTATTCGCTCATTTTTCGATACACGATTGGCGCTATTTGCACATTTGCTCACCATCATGATTATCGGTTTTTTGGTGCCAAATCCATTTGAGTTTTTCATTATTCAAATGACAGGTGGTATTGCATGTATTTTCAGCATTGTGAACATGCGTAAACGTTCGCAATTATTCATCACCATTACTTTACTCACGCTTGCATATCTGGCTTGCTATGGTGCTATTACGTTAATGGTCGAAGGTCAGCCTTCTGCTATACGTTACCGCGATATGTCTTGGTTAGGAGCCAGTGCTGCACTTTCACTTTTCTCCTACCCGATTATTTATTTCATCGAAAAAGTTTTTGGCTTTACGAGCGATGTGTCATTACTCGAATTATCCGACACCAATAATCCACTTCTAAAACAGCTGGCTTTGCAGGCTCCTGGAACGTTTCAGCACTCTTTACAGGTAGCAAATTTGGCCGAAGCTGCCATCTCCCGAATTGGTGGAAATACGCTTCTTACCCGGACTGGTGCTTTGTATCACGATATTGGAAAAATGGAACTGGCGCGTTACTTTATCGAAAATCAGGTAACGGGCGTGAATCCTCACGATGAGCTCGATTTCGACGAAAGTGCTCGCTTAATTATTTCGCACGTTAAACGCGGAATTCAGCTTGCCCGTAAACATTCACTTCCCGAAAAAATCATCGATTTCATCCGCACACACCACGGAAATAGCCGGGTTCAGTATTTCTACCGTTCCTTCTTGCGCAATTTCCCCGAAGCCGAAGTCGATGAAGCAGCTTTCCGCTATCCTGGCCCAATTCCATTCTCCCGCGAAACCGCTGTGGTTATGATGGCTGATGCTGTGGAAGCAACATCAAGAAGCCTTAAAATCATCAACAGCGACACCATCGATAAATTGGTCGAGGACATCATCCGTCAGCAAATCGAGGATAATCAATATATCAACGCCAACATCACTTTCAAGGACATCACCGCCATCAAAAAACTGTTCAAGAAAATGCTCATGAACATCTATCACGTACGGACAGAATATCCTAAATAATATTTTTTGGGTGGTCGAGCTTGGCTATAATCTTCAATTTCTTTTCACCAGCTGAAGCTTTAGCGAAAGCTGGCGCTTCAATCCTTACCGCTTAGAAGTAAAAACTAATAATACGTTATCAATAAAATCAGTAGACTTATTCCTAAAATCATCATTCAACATAAATTAAAACCCAACAACCTTTTATTGGAATAAATCAATTCCAAGCTTCGTTTAACCTACTTTTGGTTCAACCCAACCCAAATGCTTTTACTAAACGCACTCGAATTCAATCTTCCATTAAAGAATCCGGTTCTCATTTTCTCGTTGATTCTTTTCATAGTCCTTTTTGTGCCCATTCTGCTCAATCGAGTTAAAATACCACCACTCATCGGACTCATCATTGCCGGTGCGCTCATTGGTCCATTTGGGTTTAATCTCATGCTACGCGATGCCAGTGTAACGCTTTTCGGCACGGTTGGATTGCTGTATATCATGTTCATGGCTGGACTCGAAATCGATTTAATTCAGTTCAAAAAGAACAGCGGAAAAAGTGTGATTTTAGGATTATACACCTTCATTTTCCCGATGTTAATTGGAACGGCTGTCACGTATTATGTGTTGCATTTTTCCCTCATGACATCGGTTTTATTGGCGAGTATGTTTGCCTCACATACGCTCATTGTTTATCCATTACTCAGCAAATTAGGAGTAGCACAAAACCGCGCAGTAACAGTAACGGTGGGCGCCACCATGATTACCGACACGTTAGCATTACTTGTCTTAGCTGCTGTTGCTGGAATGTCCACAGGTGAAATAAATAACGAATTCTGGATTCGGTTAGGAATTGGAGTTTTACTCTTTGCTTTAATTGTATTGTTCCTGTTTCCCATTATTGGTCGATGGTTTTTTAAAATAAATCAGGAAAGTGTTTCCCAATATATTTTCGTTTTGGGAATGGTTTTCCTCGCAGGATTTCTTGCCGAAGTTGCTGGCATAGAACCAATCATTGGAGCTTTCCTTGCTGGCTTAGCACTCAATCGGCTTATTCCGCACACATCGGCATTAATGAACCGAATTGAATTTGTGGGAAACGCATTATTCATCCCATTCTTCCTCATTGGAATCGGGATGTTAATCGATTACCGCGTTTTTATTAAAGACTGGGAAACGTTAGAAGTAGCTGCAGTGATGATACTTTGTGCTATGGTTTCTAAATATTTAGCTTGCTGGTTAGGACAAAAAACATTTGGCTATACAGCAGATGAACGTCGTATTATGTTCAGTCTGAGTAATGCACAAGCAGCCGCCACGCTTGCAACGGTGTTAGTTGGTTACAACATCATATTAGGTACCGATGCAAGTGGACAACCCATTCGTTTACTCAACGAGTATGTGCTAAATGGAACCATTCTTATGATTCTTGTTTCCTGCACCATTGCTTCGTTTGCGGCACAAAAAGGTGGTCGAAACATTGCCCTACTCGAAGCCGAAGAACAACTTGACGGAAATGTTCTTGAATCCGAAAAAATACTCATTCCACTTCTTTCCGAGAATCAAATTGACGAGTTGATTCAGCTCAGCATCAGTATTAAATCGAAGAAAAACACGAAAGGTTTCTATGGATTATCAGTGTTAGGAAACTCTCCTACAGAAGTTTCAAACGAAAAAGCTGCAAAGAAAATACTCGATCATGCTGTCCAATCTGCAGCAGCAACCGATCATACTTTGCAACCTGTTCTTCGTTATGATAGCGGTACAAGTCAGGCGATAATTTCGGTAATCCAGGAACAAAAAATTAGTGATATCCTTTTAGGATTTACAGCTGGTGAAGGAATTGAAAAAGTATTTCCGAAAGAATTAGTGGAGGAAATATTGGAAAGTAGTCAGGCGACCTTATTTATCTATCGTCCCACTCAACCTTTAACAACCATTAAACGACAAATATTGGTTGTCCCACCTAATGCCGAAACCGAAGCGGGCTTTGCATTATGGCTCATTCGTGTATGGAGTTTAGCTAGAAATACTGGAACAAAACTCCTGGTTTATGGACATGAAAATAGCCTCAAATTTTTCCGAGATCTTCAAGTAAAACATCCGGTCGACATTCAATTTGAAACCTTTACGAATTGGGATGATTTTCTATTGTTCTCGCGTGAAGTCAAACAAGATGATTTATTTACGGTTATTATGAGTCGCAGGCTGCATCGTTCGTATCAATCAGCCATGATGCGCGTTCCGGGACTAATTGAGCAATATTTTAAATCGAACAGCGTATTACTTATCTTTCCAATACAGGGAATTTCATCTAATTTGAATGATTCTGGATTTAGAGATTTGAATATGATGCCATCTGTAACAGAGAATCTGCTTCGTTTAGATGAAATTGGCAAAACCGTTTTGGGGATTTTCAAACGAAATAAATAAGTTTGGAAAATAAACTAGAAATAAAACCAGAAATAAGGATGAAATCATTCAGTTTAATTTTCTCATTTGTACTTGTATT
>DAOOQW010000041.1:7440-15122 GCA_035388945.1 Flavobacteriales bacterium | reverse complement strand
CGTGGTGATGGTGCGACATGCGGGGAGCTTTCGGGCAAAGATAAATAAATGTGCTAGTGTGCTGGTGTGTTGATGTGCTGTTTGATTTAGTTGGAGTTTGTAGCTGTGTTCTTTACCATTAGCACACTAGCACATCAGCTAATTAGCACATTAAAAAAATGTGCTGTTTGATTTAGTTGGAGTTTGTAGCAGTGTTCTTTTCCATTAGCACACTAGCACATCAGCTAATTAGCACATTAAATAAACGTTTCCCTTTCTTTCATTCGCGCAGGTACCGAGTGATGGGTAAACTTCGGTTTTAAATCTAGTTTACTGTCGATTTTTTGATGGATATTTTCCAGAAACATTCCGGTTTATCCTTGCTTGCGTAGGCAGAATCGCTTACTTTAGCAAAGCAACCTTCAATTTTGGAAGTTGCTGACTATCAATCGAAAACAAAATAATTCCATGGCATTTGATATCGAAATGATCCGAAATGTGTACGCAGGTTTCGGGGCGCGTGTTGAGGCAGCACGCAAAGTAGTGGGTCGCCCGCTTACTCTTTCTGAAAAAATTCTTTACACGCACCTTTGGGAAAATCCGGTAACAACGGCTTTCGAGCGTGGAAAATCCTATGTTGATTTTGCTCCAGATCGCGTTGCCATGCAAGATGCAACTGCTCAAATGGCCTTATTGCAATTCATGCAAGCTGGTCGTAAACAAGTAGCTGTGCCTTCTTCGGTGCATTGTGATCACTTGATTACCGCGCAAGTTGGTTCTTCAACCGATCTTTCAACTGCTGTTAATTCGAATAAAGAAGTTTACGATTTCCTTGCTTCAATTTCTGATAAATACGGAATTGGATTCTGGAAACCAGGTGCGGGTATCATTCACCAAGTGGTTTTAGAAAATTATGCTTTCCCCGGTGGGATGATGATTGGAACCGATTCTCACACAGTTAATGCTGGTGGTTTAGGAATGATTGCCATTGGTGTTGGCGGTGCCGATGCCTGTGATGTAATGGCTGGATTAGCTTGGGAATTGAAGTTTCCAAAGCTTATCGGTATAAAATTAACGGGTAAGCTCAATGGCTGGACTTCCCCGAAAGACGTTATTCTAAAAGTAGCTGGTATTCTTACTGTAAAAGGTGGAACAGGTGCTGTAGTTGAATATTTTGGTGAAGGAGCTAAATCACTTAGCTGTACAGGAAAAGGAACTATCTGTAACATGGGAGCTGAAATTGGAGCTACCACATCTACTTTCGGTTACGATGATTCCATGGAGCGTTACCTACGTAGCACCAATCGCGCTGAAGTAGCTGATCTTGCTAACGGAATACGCGAACATCTTACTGCTGATCCTGAAGTTTACGCGAATCCAGAAAAATACTTCGATCAAATTATCGAAATCAACCTCGACGAATTAGAACCATACCTCAATGGTCCGTTTACACCCGATTTGGCTACACCAATTTCTAAAATGAAAGAAGTTGCTGCTGCTAACGGTTGGCCAATGAAAGTGGATGTAGGCTTGATTGGATCATGTACCAACTCTTCGTATGAAGATATTAGTCGCTCGGTATCCTTGGCTCGTCAGGCGATTGCGAAAGATTTAGTTTCTAAAGCCGAATTTACTATTACGCCGGGATCTGAAATGGTTCGTTACACGATTGAGCGTGATGGTTATTTAGATGTATTCGATAAGTTGGGGGCAAAAGTGTTTGCAAATGCTTGCGGTCCGTGCATCGGAATGTGGAATCGTTTAGGTTCTGAAAAGCAAGAAAAGAACACCATCGTTCACTCATTCAACCGAAATTTTGCGAAACGTGCGGATGGAAATCCAAATACGTATGCATTTGTTGGTTCTCCTGAATTAGTTACAGCTCTAGCGATTGCAGGTGATTTAGGATTTAATCCTTTAACCGATACCTTGACAAACAGCAAAGGCGAACAAGTGAAATTGGATGCACCATCGGGTGATGAACTTCCAGCACGTGGTTTTGCAGTGGAAGATGCCGGTTACCAAGCTCCAGCAGAAGATGGTTCAAGTGTAGAAGTGAAAGTTTCTGCTACAAGCGATCGTCTTCAATTATTGGATTCTTTCCCAGCTTGGGAAGGTGTTGATTTGAGTGGTTTGAAACTCTTGATCAAAGCCAAAGGAAAATGTACAACTGACCACATTTCGATGGCTGGTCCTTGGTTGAAATTCCGTGGACATTTGGATAATATTTCGAACAACATGCTCATTGGAGCGGTGAACTTCTTTAACGAGAAAACCGACGCAGTGAAAAATCAATTGACGGGCGAATACGGTCCGGTTCCAGCTACGCAACGTGCATACAAGGCTGCAAAAATTGGTTCGATTGTAATTGGGGATGAAAACTATGGTGAAGGTTCAAGTCGCGAGCATGCTGCTATGGAACCTCGTCATTTGGGAGTTCGTGCGGTGATGGTGAAAAGCTTCGCTCGTATCCATGAAACCAATTTGAAAAAACAAGGAATGTTGGCTTTGACCTTTGCTAACAAGGAAGATTACGACAAGATTCTGGAGAACGATTCAATCGATATCAAAGGCTTGACTTCGTTTGCTCCGGGTAAAGCGTTGGAAATTGTGTTGCATCACGACAATGGAACCAGCGAAACAATCCTGGCAAACCATACTTATAACGAAGCTCAAATTGAGTGGTTTAAAGCAGGTTCTGCCTTGAATTTGATTAAAGCTGCGGTGAAATAATTTCACACATTATTTATTTGGAAATCCCTGTCACAGCTGTTGGCAGGGATTTTTTTATTCTATTTTTTGAAGACGATAATGCTGTTTTTCTTGCTGGATTTAATATTTACACGAAAGCGCCTCGGGTGGAGCGGCCTGCTTGAGCTCGCGGAAGTTTAGCAGTATGGTTGAGGTTTGAGGGAATTTCGTTTTAGAATTAATTTCCTTGCGAGCAAGATGATAGCAGCGAGTAGCGACGACCGTAATTTGGCGCCCACATAGTCATAAAAATACCTTTCATGTAAGGTCTAACAGCAAAACGCGGCAACTTTTTGGGCATTTGAACGAATCAGTACCCGTTGATTGCGCGCCTATGAAGTGGACTTTTCCGTTTTTCTTGTACCTATTATTTTGCTTGAATCCTTTGCTGGCATGGGAAACGCCGGTTTTGGTATTGCCTGCAAATCAAGCTTTAATGCCAACTTCGGTGTTGATTGATTGGAATGCTGTGCCATTATCGACCGCTTATCAATTAGAGTTTGATACGGCGGCAACGTTTAATTCGCCCTTGCGACAACGGATTCAGAAGAATTACATTGGAAGTTCCAATTCGGGAAACGATACGAAACATCAGTTTAATAACCTGTATTTTGGAGAAGTTTATTACTGGCGAGTTCGAGCTTGGCAAGCAAATGATACCTCTCAATGGTCTGCTACACGCGGCTTTTCAACTTTAGGAATTGTCCCGATTCAATCGCCTGCAAATGCCCAACTCGATCTCAATCAAGGAAGCGTAACGCTAGATTGGTATTCACATCCCGGAGCGTTACAGTATCATCTTCAGGTTGATACAACGAATTTGTTTAATTCGGTTTCGTTGCAGAATTTTCATAAAACATATACTGATACGAGTTCAAACGCAGCAGATTCGCGTCAAGTAATTAATACAAATTTGTCGAACCACGTTTATTTTTGGCGAGTAAGAGCAATTAATTCGACAGATACATCGGCTTGGCATTTACGGTGGTTTTCGACCGGAATAGCTAATATTTTTGTTCCGAATGCACCTACGCAACTAGCACCAGAACAAGGTTTGACGGAACAAGCTACCACACAAACGTTTCAATGGTCATCGAGTGAATTTGCGAATTTGTATCAGATATATATCGACACCATTCCGCAATTAAATAATCCACTTATTTACACCATTCCGGATACGAGTTTAACGGTTGAAATATTAAAACCGAATCAAACCTATTATTGGTATGTACGGGCATTTAATACAGAAACGATTGTTTCGGCATGGTCGCCATTGCGGAGTTTTAGGACATACACATTTATTGCACAACCTACTATTGTAGAGCCTTTGGCAGATGCTGTGGATGTGGATTTGAATACCGTTTTTCGTTGGGATCCGGTTCCATTTGCTACGCATTATCGATTTAGGTTAGCGACGAATGATAGTTTAGGTGGAATGGTGGAAATTGAAACGAGTAATTCGCAACTTGAATTTGATACGTTAATTCGTAAGCAGCAATATTTTTGGAGTGTTCAGGCATTTCGTGATACTTCTTTTGAGAGTGTGGCTTCGGATACCATTTCATTTCGTTTAGCTGCTTTGCACACTCCTCAACCCGTTTTTCCAATTCATGAAGCTCAATTAATAGATAATTCGTCCATATTCAGCTGGACGCCAATTGATGAAGAAGCGCAGTATGAATTACGTTTGAGTTTTGAATCAGATGTGATGCACTCGTATGTGTTAAATACACTGAATACATCTTTGGAAGAAGATTCGCTCGTTTGGGGAGCAACATATTCCTGGAATGTACGAGCAGTATCGGATTCGGGTAATTCGGCTTGGTCAGAAATGCGCGAGTTTTTGGTAATAAATCCGGTAGGAATTGAATCTACAAAACGTCAGGAAATTAGTTTTTGGCCTAATCCGGCCCATTCGAGTATTCAATTTAATCGAGTAAATACTGTTCGGCAGGTGAAAATTATACGTTCGGATGGAGTTTTAATTCGATCAATAAATGATAAAGAAATTCATTCAGAATTAAAAATTGATTTATCAGAATTTCCTGCTGGAATATACAGTGTATTTATTGAAACGAAAGAGGGTAAATGGATTTCGAGTCGATTGATAAAAGATTGATTTCAACCGGAATGAACCTTTAATGATTATTGATTCATTGTTGAAATTGAATTCATATTTCAAGAAGAATCAATTTTTTCTTAATCCCGATATTAACCTGTAATAGAGGGATTTTTGTTTGTTAGTATTTGATTTTATTTCGTGCATTTTTGCATTAGAGTTTTTAATACTTAATTATGAATAAAGCTATTTAATGAAGTTTATTATTGTTTAAGTTTTATTATGGGTATTTTTAATGTCGAACAATCAGATTTAGCTAATTAATTACATGATTATTTAAGGAATTAAATTTTGATATTATTTCTAATACACGGTATTGTTGAAAATGGAATAAATGATTATTCGAATACTCGTTTTTACTTACATAAGTGACAGCACCCAAGTATGTTGACAAGCAATTTGTAGGGAAAGAGCCAGCTTTGTATAAACCCATAAAATCAATTGAATGATTAAAAAATTACTCTTTACATTTTGTGTAATTCCTTTTGGTGCGATGGCTCAGCTATCGACGCCCGATGATGCTAACTTGTTGGCATTGCATGAGGAAACACCCATTGAAGTGTCGGATGAAAAGCTTAAAGCTATCGACACACGACTTGAAGTAGGTCGTATGGATGCTGAATACGTTTTATACGTGAACAGTGTCGAACAAACTACTATGTTGGTTCAGTTGATGGATCAATCTGGCAAAGCATTGCCATTGGTTCGCCAAGTGAATGTGGAAGAAGGAGAAAATCTGATTCGTCTCGATTTGACTTCTTATCCTGCCGGAGCATACATGATTTCGCTTCAAGCACCGTTTCAACGTTCGTCTGTTATCCACCGTTTATACAAACAGTAAAATCGGTTGTAAAAAGCAAAGCCCCGTTAACTTTTGCTAACGGGGCTTTTTTTATGTCTTTACTATTTTAAAATTCAATCACTTTTACACCCCAAGCATCGAGTTTAATCGTGCCTAATTGAATCGTTTCTCCGCTCATAATATCTAGTCCAGTTTCTTTGCGTCCCATGCGTTCTTGATAGCGTTCGGTTTTGATTTCTTTTGCTGTTTCGTTCGCATTCAAAATGACCATCACGGTTTTTAAATCATCGTAACGGAAATACACATAAATACTTTCTTCTGGAACAAATTGCATTAATTGTCCGCTTTGAACAACCGGATTTGCTTTGCGCCATTGTGCGAGTTTACGAACGAAATCAAAGCCCTGATTTTCTTCTTCGGTTCTACCTTGAGATGTGAATTTGTTTTTTGCATCGCTTGCCCATCCGCCCGGGAAATCACTTCTAACATGTCCATCCGGATTAGCAAATCCTTTCATGAGAATCTCCGTTCCATAATACATCGATGGAATACCACGCATGGTCATTAGGAAAGCAATTCCCATTTTGAATTTTCGAATATCACCTCCCACAACCGAATAAAAACGACTTAAATCGTGATTGTCTAAAAAGGTCACATTTCGGTTCGCATTTTTATACAAGATGTCTTGTGCTAGCACATAATACACGCGGGCAAGTCCTTCTGTCCAACCAAATGGTTTGGTTAGCGCATCGTTCAAAGCAAAATACAATTGGAAATCGACGGCACCATCTAATCCCGAATTGAAATTCCCACGATCCCGAAATCCTTCAGTGAAAAACGCTTGAATGCCTACACCATGATCCCAGATTTCTCCAAATAAATTAAGCTTGGGATATTCTTTATGTAGCTCTTTAGAAAGCTGAGCCATATAAGCTTGATCAGAATATGCATAGGTATCTATCCGGAAATCATCCACACCTGCATATTCAATCCACCAGATATAGTTTTGTGTGAGGTATCTAGCTACATGTGGATTCCGTTGATTCAAATCGGGCATGTGTTGATCGAACCATCCGTCGTTGAATTTCTTGCGGTCGAAATTAGATGCATACGGATCGAGTAGAGTAGGAGCACGGTAGGATGTTTTCGTAAAGTTGTCCCATTGATTCACCCAATCTTTTGAAGGCATATTCTGAAACAACCAGTGATGAATTCCAATGTGGTTAGGAACGATATCCATCACCATTTTCATCCCGCGTGCATGAAGTTCCTGAACGAGTTTTACGTATAGTGCATTATCTCCAAATCTTGGGTCGATTTTGTAATGATCGGTAATCGCATATCCGTGGTAGGACGTTTTGACTTCGTTGTTTTCCTGAACGGGATTTATCCAAAGGGCTGTTAAACCCAGGTCTTGCAGATAATCAAGGTGATTGATAATTCCTTGTAAATCTCCACCGTGACGATAAAACATGGAATCACGAGTGAGCGCAGTTTCGTTCATTCCAGCTATTACATCATTTTTCGGATCACCATTCGCGAAACGATCGGGCATGATGAGGTAGATGAAATCGGATGAATTAACGCCCATTGCTTTCTTCTGAGAAGCATTGCGAGCAAGGAGTTCGTAATCGTAGTGTAATTTCTTTTTCCCTAACTGAATATCAATTGGAACGAAACCGGCTTGTGCTTCTTTTCCAATTTGTAGGGTGATGTATATAAAATCTGGATTTTCGGCAGGAACAGCACTTATTAATGTTACCTGCGGATAGCTGAGCGATACTTTTCCAGCACCAATTCCCGGATGATACACGAGTAATTCGAGTTGAGGATTCTGCATCCCAACCCACCAAAATGCTGGATCGACACGTGTAATGGTATTCTTATTAGTACCAGCCTGAACCAGCGTGCTTCCCCAACAAAGCAGTAGTAAAATGTAAACACGGATTTTCATAGCGTTAAAAATACACTAAAACCCCAATCCCTAATCTGCAATTAAGAATTCATAATCCGTAATTGACAATTCGTAAT
>DAOOQW010000041.1:0-7340 GCA_035388945.1 Flavobacteriales bacterium | reverse complement strand
TAATTCGTAATTAAATCACCCGTGTATCTGTCCGATTTTCCCGTAACGACTAATCACTTCTGCTTCGTAATCGAGCCATTGTTGCCAGCGGACATCGATATCTACCACATTTGGGTTCGCGTATTTGCGGGCAAACTGAAGGAATAAAGTATAATGTCCTGCTTCACTCGCCATTAATTCGCGGTAAAAAGCAGCTAATTCCTCGTCATCAATATTATCACTTAACACACGAAAACGCTCACAGCTCCGAGCTTCAATCATGGCAGAGAAAAGTAAGCGGTCGACCAACAATTTATTTTGATCACCTTCTTTACTAATAAACTGCGCTAATTCATTTACATATGGATCTTTGCGTTCGCGACCGAGTTTCATTCCACGTTTCAGAATGATTTCGTGTACCCGTTGAAAATGCTCCATTTCTTCACGTACTAAAGCGCTCATCTCCGTTACCAATTCTGGATATTCCGGATATTTTACTATCAGCGAAATGCAGGTTGATGCAGCTTTTTGTTCGCAAAAGGCATGGTCGGTAAGTACTTCTTCAATGTCTTGTCCTGCTAGATATGCCCAGCGAGGATCGGTATCTTTTTTCAATCGGAGCATGGTGCAAATTTAGAAAAGCTTGAATCAAGAAGCAGAATAAATAAGCTTCGGTTGTATTTAAATGGGTGATGAAAATCGTGGAGAAGCAATTCCACACACGTAGTTCTCAATCACATTCAAAGTTGCAGCAGTGTCAGATCCTTCAAACCCTGAGATATCCGAATAGGCAATTTGGGTTAGATAAGCATCTAAAAACGGAATCGAAACAGGTGCAAAACTCCAGTGCCATTTTTCTTCTTCATATCCCGTATTTCGATCAGTTCCTTTGGCTGTATAAGGCTGAAAGAATCCAAACTTTTGAGCATTCAAGCAAAGCCATTCATATTCGATTTTTCCACGTTCTTCCTCGAAATACGATTCTTCTAAAGAATTAATATCTAAATCGCTTCCCCAGTGATGGCGCGACGTTCCGGGCATAGACGAAAAGCGCAAAATCAAACGGGCTTTTTCTTCGGCGGATAGATTTCCCTCAGCCAGATTTCGTCCGTTAGTTAAGGTTCTGCCTGTCCATTTATTCTCCCAAATCTGCTTTTGTCTTTCAAAATTTCGGGTGGATGAAATCACCTTCAACTCTAAGCCATCACGTTTCGCCGCATCAAACAAACGCAACCATGCTTCAACCACTTCCTTCCTTAAGAAATGCGCATCTTCATCGCAACATTCGATCGGTAGTTGAATAAAGCCGACATGTGTTGTTTGGTCAATTTGACCTAATAATTCTTCTTTGCTAAGCTGTATCATTGACGCTTCAACTCCACAAATCCGGCACGTTCGGTGCTTCCAAAACGATAACGGTAATAATAAACTCCTTCGGGCAATTCAACTCCCGATTCGGTTTTACCATTCCAGCAAGCTGAGTCGTTATCCTCCGCCGAGAATATTAATTCACCCCAACGGTTGTAAATGAAAATATCAGAACAAGGCACAAATGCAATATCCCAAGGTTGTGGAACTAGCTGCAAAGCCGGACTAAAACAGTCGTTTATTCCATCATTATTAGGAGAAAATGCATTGGAATTATTTTCCTTGTAGTATTTCGAGATATCGTCGATGTACTGAGAAAATGTAAATGTATCGCGACATTCACCGTTCTTGGCAATAAGCTGAACAACTAAAGAATCCTTAAATGGAAATACAGTCAGCGGATTTTCTTCGGTGCTTGTTTGACCGTTGCTAAAAAGCCATAATAACTGCTCTGATGAAATACTTGAATCACTGAAAGCCACATTCATTCCTTTACAATCGGGATATAATTCAAAACCGAACAAAGCAGTAGGTTTAGCTACAATTTTGACAATCAAAGAATCACGTGCAGGACATTCATTGCTAGTCGTTTCGGGAAATTGAATGACGTTAAATTGTGTTTCTTGAAAAACAGTTGCACTAGGAGTTGCAGAGGTTTCATTTGTTAAGAAAGCTGTTGGCGTCCATTCATAGGTATGATTTCCTTGTGAATCGGGTAAACCTATAGTTGCGGGTTCTCCTGAGCATGCATTCACATCTGGACCAGCATCCATCACATCCCAACGGGCACTAACAGGAACATCCATCGTATCAACACAACCTTCTGGTCGTTGGATTAAAACCGTATAAGTTCTATCACCAATAAGGTAAGCTAAAGGGTTTTGATCAGAAGTAGAACTCAAGCCTGTAGCTGGCGTCCAAGAAAATGTAGTTCCCGGAATGTACTCTCCAATTGGACCAATCTCAAGCGAATCGTAAATGCAATCTTCAGCAATTCCTAACAAAGTTCGTTCAGTACCATAAACAGTTAATTGCTGACTAATCGTGTCGACACAGGTTCCAACACTTACAATAACAGAATAGGTTAGACTTGAATCTGCTATAAGTGTAGGTTTTCGAACGGTAGAATCGCTTAATGTTGTTCCCGGATTCCAGCGGAATTGAAAATATGGATCATCAAATTCATCTGGACCTAAAGTAACTTCATCTCCTTTACAAGCTGTTAATGGTAGAAGAGTTCCTTGAATGTCTGAAATCACTTCAACTGTTAATGAAACAGTATCGGCTGCATTACAAGTTAAACTGCTTGTCGCAATTAATACAACTTCATACGTACCACTTTCGGTAAATGTATAAGTGAAGTTAGAAGCGGTTGAAATTTCGGTATCTCCAATTCTCCAACTAAATAAATCGGCATTTACACTCGTATTGCTGAATTCAGCAGTATAAGGTGCACAACCAATTGGATCGGTAATACTTGCAAAAGCTGAAACCGTAATAGGTGATTCGAAGTCGAATTTCACCAATAAATTATTACAGTTAAACGAGTTGTTGGTAGGTGAAAAAGAATTTGCTGTAATGCCCGGAAAATCACTTTGTCCGCCACATCCTGCACATATCGATTGATAAATTACGCCTTTACGATCGAATCGACTTGTACCACCATCCACGTGATCTAAACTATTTGGGCCACCTAGGAAAGAAGCATAAATAAGCGATTGAGCTTGATTATCCATCACATAGAGATAGAAATCGTTATTGTCGGTACTGCTTTGGAAAGCATCGGGTGTGGTAATGAGTCCATTTGTACCTTGACCAAACGGATTCAAAACACCGCCCCAACCAGTACAGTATATTTTATCGCATAAGTCAACCAACAAAGCCGTAGGAGCGATATCAGGAGAACCGGATGCAGAGCCAAAAGCATTCGACCAAACAATGGTAGTAAGCAAAGGATCATATTTCATAAGAAACTGATTTCCTCCACTTACACCAATAGCGGTATTTACATTAAACGTATTTCCAGTTGCCTCGGTTTGACCAAAAAGATAAATATGATTTGTCTTATCAGTTCCCACAATGAAAGATTGGTCGTAACCACCAGTTCCAATGAATGTAGATGCTATTAAAGTTGTTCCTGCTGAATCGATAACCGATGCAAAGCCATCTTTGTCACCACCAAATGTTCCTTGGTTAGCTGAAGCAGAAGTAGGGAAATTACTCGATTGTGTTCCACCTGTCACTACTGCACGTTCGTCGGTATCTACAACGAGATAAAAAATTCCATCAGCGTCTGAACCTCCTAAGTATGTAGACCAAATTAGTTGACTCAGATTTCCATTTAATTTAATCACAATTCCATCCTGACTTCCTCCACCGTAATTTGGTTGTATAGCATTGGCAGTTGTAGGGAAATCGGTGCTTTGAGTACTTGTGCCCACATACACATTGTTGTTTGCATCTACCCAAAGTGCACCACGAATTTGATCCGCATAGTTTACAGCTAAAGACTCGTTTAAACCATCATTGCCAGTACCGCCAATTAATGTTGAACCTAATAGTTGGCTGCCATCATTCGATAAGCGACAAACAAACATATCTAATCCATCATTGAATGTAATTCCATCGAAAGAAGTACTTGGTCCTCCTTTATAATCTGATGAATAAGCGCCAGATGTTACTGGAAAATCATCTGAACCAGTAGTACCAAAAATGAGTAATTCATCGTACTCATTCACGATCATACTATGCGGTAGTTCTGGACTAGAACCTCCAATGTATGTTACATATAATGCATCGCTTCCATCGGGATTGTATTTTAAAATACCTACATCTAACACACCACCGCCAAAATCCTCTTGATAAGCTCCTGTTGTAGTTGGAAAATTCGCTCCGAAAACAATTCCTCCCGAATAGCCATTTCCAGCATTATCGTAAGTAGCTGTGTAGCCCCAATTATCATCTGTAGAACCTGAATAAGTGGCGAAAATTAATTGAGGATCGATTGTCAAAAGTTTCGAATGATCGTATTGACCTAAATCAAATCCAATACTTCCATCTTGATTCTGACGAAACGAACAAGCTACTAATTCGCGAACGCCATTTTCTTCTTGCCAAGCAACAGGAGCTTGCTCGATAATTTCTCCCAGACTTGTTTGAATGTACAAGGTGTTATTTCGAATACTCACCGATTCGGAACCGGTAAATTGCATCTTGATGAGTGAAGCATTACCACCGGGTTTTACGTTAAAATCATACTTAATTCCAGTAGCTCCTGTGTATATGATCCAGTCTGTGTTTGGATATATTTCAGGGTAATTAATTTTCTTCCATGCCTGAAGCCCACTTGCCCATTTTGATTGAATATTACCTTGGTAGTAATTGTATCGGGTTGTCGAACCATCTTCGGTTAGAGCCTGAATACCAGAATTAGCTCCCATCAATTGCATTTGAACAGCATGATGGCGAATTAAATCAGAAGTGTTCTCTGTTTCGTGATTTCCAGCATGTGAATGATCATGTTTTGCTTTTACAGCTTCACCATCATATAACACATACGTTAAACCGCCATCTCTCACGAATAGCGCTCCGTTTTGAATACCAATTCGATATTTTACTGCTGATGGCCATTGTCCACCATTGGGAATAAATCCACTTCGTTGATAAACCGATCCATCTACAGCCCAAACTGTAATGCTTGTGAATACCAATAAAAACAGGAGTAGTGTGCGTTGCATAGCTTTCATACGTGCAACGAATTTACACAAATATTCAGCTTATTCTCGAATCAACTCAACCGAACCCTGAAGTTCCTGTCCTTGTCCTTTAAACACAAAGAAATAGGTGGCCGATGGACAATCCTGTCCGTTCAATGCTTTACCATTCCAACAACCATCAGGTGTTTCATTGCTTTCGAAAACGGTAATTCCCCAACGATCAAAGATTCTCAACGATGTACAAGATAAAAAGCGAGTATCATCGGGTGCTGGTAAATCTTGTAAGGCAGGCGAAAAACACTCATTTTTTCCATCCCCATTGGGTGAAAAAGAATCGGAATGATTGATACTGAAATACTCACTCAAATCCTTTAAAGGCTGTTCAAATTCCAATGTGTCGACACAATTAGGATTGTTTACTATCAAAGTAATGTGAATGGTATCGCCGTAATTGTAGGTAATTTCCGGATTGGCAATGTCGTTTTGTGGAGCAGAACCTTTTCCAAATGCCCAGTTATAGGTATCGGCTAATTCGCTGTTATTGATGATTTTCACTTTAACATCGGTACAGCTAGCAATTACTTCCGTTTCAAAATCTGCTAAAGGTGAATTAGGAGGAATATTTATCTGTAAACTATCAATTCCCGGACAACCTAGAGCGGTGTCAATTGGAGAACGAACCAAGGTGAACATCGTACTTTCATCCACACTTGCTAATGGCATAGCCACAACTTGTGTATCGAGCGGTGTGCTTGGCGACCAGAGATATGTATAGGCAGATTCATCACCAGGAAGTCCAATCGAAACTGTTTGTCCGCGGCAGATATTTAAATCTGGTCCGGCATCCAAAGCCGAAAGCCGCACATCGATGTATTGTTCAATCGTATCGGCGCAGGTTCCAAGTGATAAGTAAAGAACGTAATTAACGCTTTGTTGAGGAGTTGAAATTGGTTGCTGAGCAGTTGCTTCGTTCAGCCAAATGCTCGGATTCCAGTTGACTTCATAATACGGATCAACCGGAAATGGTGGTCCTAATTCTACTGAACTCAAGTAGCAAACCGAAAGTGAATCGAAAATATCGTGTGTCGAATTAACGACGCGAACTTGTTTGGTAAACGTATCAACCGCATTGCAACTATTCGGGTTGGAAGCAATTAATTGAATGGTATAAACTCCCGGATTGGTTAGGGTTGATGTAGGATTTTCGGAAGTTGAAAACTCTGTACCATTTATCAACCAAGAATACGAAGTAGCAAAACTGCTCGAATTGCTAAAATCAACGGTAAACGGCGCACAACCAATGGGTGGTGAAGTGAAACTTGCTACCGTTGCCGGTAATTGAAAATCGAATTTTAAAACCGCATTATTACAACCACTTTGACTTCCATTCGTATTTGACCAAACGTTTGGAGTAGTAGGGAAATCATCGTGTCCGCCACATCCAGCACAAACCGATTGATAGATAATTCCTTTCCGATCGAATCGACTCGTTCCGCCATCCACGTGTTCCGAACTCAGAGCACCACCGAAAAATGTTGCATAAACCAAACTCTGATCTGCCTCATCGAGCACCATCAGGTAAAAATCATTGTTGTCGGTTGAGGTTTGAAATGCATCTGGAGTTGTGGTTAATCCACTAGTTCCGCCAAATGTACCACCGCTGGCTGAAGAATTATTCGCTCCTCCCCAACCCGAAATAAAAATCTGCCCACAAATATCCACTGTAAATGCACTCGGCGTGATATCAGGCTTCGCCAAACCATTACCAAAGCTAGTTGACCAAGTTCGTGTGGTTAAACTGTTGTTGAATTTCGAAATGAACTGCTTGCCGTTGGCTTCCGAAAAACTGAAGTTAGATTGGTAAAAATTCCCGCTTTTTTCGGTCTGTCCGAATACGTAGATATTACTCTGACGGTCGGTTGCGAGTATATAAACTTGGTCGTAAAGTTCTGCTCCGTAAAATGTAGAAGCGAAAATACTTTGTCCGTTTGGACGAATTCCAGTGATAAATCCATCACATTGTCCGCCAGCATTCGTTTGTTGAACTACTCCATTTGTTGTAGGGAAATCGATAGACGTTGTACCACCACCAACAAACACATTTCCTTGTTGATCGAGCACTAAATTCATGACACCATCGGGAGAACTTCCACCTAAATAAGTTCCCCAAAAAAGGGTGCTCAAATTCGCATTAAATTTCACCACCATCCCATCTTGCGAACCACCACCATACGTGGGTTGAAATGCATTTCCGGGCACAGGAAAATCGGTTGAAGA